>JAPOQK010000093.1 GCA_026710795.1 Candidatus Poribacteria bacterium | reverse complement strand
TTGGGATTTGTAGGTTGAGGGTTTAAAACCGAGATACTTTTCGTAGGTTGGTATGATATTTCTATAAACTCTATTCAGATAACGGTGGATAAAGGTTAGTCTCGCACCGGGATATTGCCGTGCTAACATGTCCATGTATGCGACGCAGCTATAGGTTTTACCTGCATCGTAAGTGCCGCTTGCCATTTTGATAGGTTCGTGGGATTTGAAGAGGTCACGCATCTGTCCGTAAGGTTGGAATCCGTTTGGGTTGTATGTGATGATGGGTAGTCTGGTCTTGGATGGGGTGATGATGCCGGGTGCTGGTTTGGTTTGCACCTTCTTCGGTTCATTTTCTGCTGATGTTTTTTGTTCCTCAGCATTTTCCTTTTTATCATCAATATCCTTAGCTTCAGCATTCTCCTCAGTTTCCATACTTTCTACATTTTCCTCTTTTTTGGGTGGTGGGAGTGCCTCTTGGTATTCTTTGGTTACTGAATTCAGATGGTTGAGTTCCTGCGGTTTTTGGTCTTCTGGTTGGTCGGTTTGTTCTGATTGTTGTTGCTTCTTTGAATTCTTGCCTGCCATGCGGACGCTGGAGTCGTATCCTTGGGTTTCAATGTTGTAACGCCTCATGAACGTATTACATAGGTTAATGATTTTCATGGTGTTGTTTATGCATGGGGTCAGATTATTGGCTTCCTTAGCAGGTATAACACCTTGCTTTATATGTTCCCATATTTCATTTTGTGCATTCAACAGATGGGTAAGTAAGTTACCCATTTGTTCTAACATTGGTTCAAATTTGGGATTAATCTGGTTTTGGGTTGTTTCGGTTGTCATGATTGTGCTCCTGTTATTGTCATGAAAGAGGTACAATGAATTTCGGTACTATAAATGGATCTTTTCCTTCAAAGAAAGATATATACACCTTTCGGCCCGCTGGGCTTTCTCTTGTTGTGGTTGTTGATTACTATACACCTATCGCCCCGCTGGGGCTTTTTTGTTTTAGGATTCCATGTCGGAGGTCGCTTTGCTCGCTCCGACCTACGAGGTTATGAAATCATACGTGTCGGAGGTCGCTACGTTCGCTCCGACCTACGATGTTATGAAATCATACGTGTCGGAGGTCGCTTTGCTCGCTCCGACCTACGATGTTAATGATGTTATAGTTTAACGGATGGTGGTATGGGAAGTGAAATTAATCAAGTGAGTGGAACAATAGATATCCAATAGGTTTTATGTGGTTTTCGGAATTGTCTGAACCAGGATTATCAGGATTATAGGATTTGCAGGATAAGAAACGGAGTGTCTGAACCAGGATTTACAAGATTATAGGATTTACAGGATGATAAGTTTGGTATTTTGAAGTTCCTTTTCAAGAGGAAAACCTGTGCGAAAAACTAAAAAACTAAATAACCCTGAGCTTATTCTATACATGACTTGACAAAGAATTAACAATTTCGTAAAATTTGGAAAAATACTCTATGTATAACTGTAAAGGTTTTGATCCTATTTACCCGTTAGAACAACCCTAAAAAAGGAGTACATGGATATGTATTATGTTATGAAACCTAAAAAACACGCACGAATCGGTATGTTCCATCTTGAAGAAGCGGTATTAGATGTTTTATTTGCAGCAAAAAATAAGGGTGAATGTATCGGTGTTGCTGAAATAAGTAAACGGAGTGGTATATATAGGAGTTTAGAAAATGAGAACTCCGCACTGAATGATTCCATTGTGAGGGGATTGCTAATCAAACTAAGTAGCGAAGATCGTATTGAAGCATGCAAACAAGCTAACAACCAACGGGGTTGGCAGATATCGGAAAGGGAGTTCTTGTATAGAAATGATGAAACAGATATCTGATAGTTTCTACGAGGTGTATTTTAATAAATACTATGAATTATGTTATTCTCGTCTTTGCCTGAATCTGACATACTCCCAAGCCTTTAGTCTTGGGAGTATGTCAATCATACGGATTCAAGGACAAATGTATAATACTATCAGTTAAATCCAACCCATAACACTATATTCGCTAAACCCTATCCGCTGAGTCGCAAATGTCGTTCTGAAGTAGCCAAATTGAAACTGACTGAACGATAATTTGATTTGCCCGTTCAACTATCGGATTTAAGGATGGGATGTGAGTAAACATGTTTTGAGCTTTATCTTTTAGATTTCCTATTTTCGGGGACTCAAGGATCTTTATTTCTTTGAGAAATGCTTCTACCTCTGCATGACCAATACGAGCTCGATTGCGGAGTTCATCTAATTTTGGAGTATGTGCCAATACCTGTATAACCGTTTTGCTGATCTGTTCAATCGAAAAACTCGCAGCGAGTTGCTGCGCAGCAGTCTCAATGACAGCGAGAGACATCCTACGTTTTCCCTCAACCACGTGCTTGGGTGGTAGTCGAAGATCCCAAACGACTCTAAAGATAGATAACGTCTTCAAGATATAATACGTGACATCAATTTGCCACCAACGAAATCCTTGAGGTGTTACGCTTGGAAAATGGTGGTGGTTGTTGTGCCATCCCTCTCCCAACGTTATGATTGCAAGAAAAAGGTTGTTGCGAGAATTATCTCCGGTGATATAGGTTTGTTTGCCATAAATGTGTGAAAGTGAGTTAATGGTAAAAGTACCGTGAAAAAGAAGTACTGTGCTTATGAAAAATCCTACGATGAGTCCTGACCATCCAGCAACCAACCAAACGAGTACGGCTAAAATGAATGGTGGTAGTTTATCCCATTTATCAAGCCAAACAAGTTCTGGATATTTCAGAAAATCCTTAATTCCACTGTGATTTGGGGTGCGTACGCTTTTAGAAAAAATCCACAACACATGAGAATACCAGAATCCATGTCTTACAGGCGAGTGTACATCTTGTTCGGTGTCAGAGTACTTATGATGTTCACGGTGTTTTGCTGCCCACCAGAGTGTACCTCGCTGAGCTGAACTTTGTCCAAGAAACGCCAAAAAGAATTGGAATCCACGGCTAGTTTTAAATGCACGATGTGAAAAATATCGGTGAAATCCTGCTGTGATGCCAAACATACGTATAACGTATAACCCACCACATAGAATCCAGTCGGTAGGTTGAACATCTACCCAGAAAATCGCAAGGCAAGCAAGATGAACAAAAATAAATGGTAGTACGCGAGGGTGAACAATGTCGTCCTCATCAAGAGAATTTGAGTTACATGGTTCTGTAGACACTAATTTAGTACTCCTTCCAGTTTTTTACTATTAAAACATAACAACGATGTTATGAACGTAGAATTATAATTGTTGCGTACCAATCAAAAATATTCTGGTCGCGTGACATTTTTGTGAATCAATGTTTAATTAAAAATACCATATCTCATCAGAATAATCAATCTAACTCGTTTTATTGTTTTTATTTCTAAATCACAGATGTATATCAACAGGATATGTTTTTGACTTTTTCAATACTTTATGAGATTCCTGCAATTTTGTTAATTCTGTCTTAGTTCTTTGCTGAATATCTGTCAGTTTGGGAAAATTATAGACTAATTCTCCATCCTTGACGATAGGAATTAGGAGCGGTTCTCCATCATCTATCGGTGTATCCCAGAGCGTTACAACATCTTTACAATAGTATCCATATTCATCAGTTTGACGATATATCTGTTTCCTACCTGGAATGGTGGCTTTGGAAGGTTCATCCAGCGTTTGTTTTCCGACAGGGATTCCATTGCGTTCAACTAATTTAAAGACCCCGCCGAGCGCAGAAGCACTGCTATCATCGGTCTGTGAAATGTCTCCTGTAACAAGCCGTGTTCCAACACCAAATCCGTCTATCGGTGCGCCATTTTCAAGTAATTTGTTTATCCTGAATTCATCAAGTTCATGACTTGCGATGATCTTCACATAGTGAAGTTTCTCATCATCAAGTATACGTCTGACTTCCTTACTGAGTGTTAATAAATCTCCACTATCTAATCTCACGGCACGTAATTTTGCACCTCGCGCTTCCATCTCATGTGCGACTATGCATGCATTTTTTGCCCCATTTAATGTATCATAGGTATCAATCAGAAGTGTTGTGTTGTTTGGAAATGTGTTGGCGTAATCTCGGAATGCGTCTACTTCTGTTGCACGTTCCAAGACAAATTTATGAGCCATGGTGCCAACATACGGAATGTCAAAATACCTACCGGCAAGAACAAGAGATGTCCCGCTTGCACCACCGATGAAGGCTGCGCGTGCAGCGAGGATTCCTGCGTCCCTACCATGTGCCCGTCTTGCTCCAAAATCAAAAACAGGTTTTCCACTTGCTGCATAAACAATGCGTGATGCTTTTGTTGCAATGAGTGTTTGGAAATTCATCACACAAAGCAGATAGGTCTCAAATAGTTGAACATCACGTGAACGACCTGTTACATTGATAATAGGTTCATTCGGAAAAATGAGGGTTCCCTCTGGGACTGCATATATAGACCCATCAAATTGGAAATCTTTTAACGAATCTAAATAGTTCCTGTCCAATTCTCCTTTATCCGCCAACCAGTTAAGTATCTCATCAGTAAACCGTAAATTTAGGATGAAATGAATAACTTGTTCAAGACCTGCAGCGATAAGATATTGTCCTTGTGGTATTTTGCGGACATAGTAATTTGAGGTTATGATAGCACTGTTTTGACACTTGAAATCTGCTTGTCCCATCGTAAGTTGATAGTAGTCGACAAACAGTGCCATATCGGATTCTGTGAATAAGCTGGATTTAGGTGAACCTTGTTTTGAGGGGTCTGATTTGTGGTTCATTGTAGTATGGGTTGCTACTGAACTAATGCTTTTGGATTATCTCAATCCGTTGGTTAACCGATATATCTTCTTGTAATGTTTGGGTCTTTCCATCTGTCCAAATTACCTGAAGTGTTTGAATATGGACTGCTTTTCCTAAACCGAATTCAGCGATAAAACTGTTTGCAGACATATAACTTTCACCAGCATATATCTCTCGTATTTGTGTGGAATCTGATGTGGATAGCAGTATTTTCGCACCGACTGCGTTTCTATTCGGAGTCATACCAACTAATTTCACATGTAGCCAATTGTTGTTATTTGTAGTTTCATTCCTCAATAGAGTCGGTTTATCATAGTTGTTAACGATGAAAATGTCTACATCACCATCGTTGTCATAATCTGCAAAGGCTGCACCGCGACTAACACGTGGTGGAAGCATGGTAAGACCTGAACTCTTACTAACATCACTGAAGATTCCATCTCCATCATTACGAAACAGTTGATTGGACTGTGGGATAAGTACTTCTGGTTGATCCAAATGTTGGAACGTGCTTCCATTTGCGACAAATATATCTAAATCACCATCGTTGTCGTAATCAAAGAATGATGTACCCCAACCAATCTCCTTGATGCTTATTTCTGCCAGCATAGCAGAATAGGATTCATCTACGAAACGTATATTCGTTGGACTAATACTATTTGTTTCGCTTTCTTTCAACAAATTTCTGTAGAGGACATTTTCCTGATCAATCCAGTGGCTGATAAAGATGTCTATATCCGCATCAGCATCATAGTCTCCAGCGGCAATCCCCATAGAACCGCGAAAATCCGCTGCCCATGAATCAGTGCTAATATCGGTAAATGTTCCATTTCCCTCATTGCGGTAGATGTGGTTTTCTGAGGTATCATTTGCGACATATAGGTCCATATCGTTGTCATTGTCAAAGTCGCTGAAGATAGCCTGCATACTCCTGCCGCTGTGTGCAGATACACCTGCTTCGGATGTAATGTCGGTAAACGATCCATCTCCGTTATTTCTGTATAAGATATTGTCTTGTGGTTGAAAAACGGTGGGGTTAAGTGCGTTTGGCACTAATTTTCCAAACTGCATGGATTCGGATTTCTTCTTTTCAAACATCTTAAGATCATAGTCAACATAGTTACACACGTAAAGGTCCAAATCGTTATCACCATCAACATCAGCGAATGCTGCGCCGGTACTCCATAACGGACACTCCACACCAGCAGTTTTTGTTACATCCGAAAAAGTGCTGTTCCCATTATTGCGATACAGCACATTATCTCCGTAGTTTGTCACATATATGTCTATGTATCCATCTGCATTATAATCAGCGAAAACAATTCCCATGCCGTAACCCGTATCACCGACATTCGCTGACTGTGTGATGTCTGTAAAAGTTCCATTTCCGTTGTTCCTATAGAGTAGATTGGTAGATGTGGTAACGGTTGTTTTGGAAGGTGTTGCTTTGAATGCTCCCGGTATATTTACAATGTATAGATCAAGATCACCGTCATTATCAATATCAGCGAATCCGGCACCAGAACCCATATCTTCTGGAAGTAAACTGGTGCGAGTTCCGTTAGAATGCTGAAATAGTACACCTGCTTCTTGTGTCACATCAACAAAAGTTGCAGCGTGTGTAATCATAGATGTCAAGACTAATACAAGGACACTAAAACACATCACATATTTAGGCTTGTATAACCCTAAATATGCATTTTCTACTGATGGATCTGTAGATTTTCTCATGTTTTTAGGAAGTTTGTAAATATGTTTCGGTTTAGAAACCGTTCGTCATTCAATATATTTAAATGGAGGGGGATTGTTGTTTTTATACCATCAATTTTAAATTCAGTAAGTGCTCGTTTCAAACGTGCTATCGTTTCCTCCCTATCCCTGCCAATAGCGATTAATTTTGCTATGAGAGAATCATAGTGTGGTGGTACTGTGTATCCTGTATATGCATAACCGTCAACACGTATACCGATACCCCCTGGAGGCTGATAGTCGGTAATTAATCCTGGTGAAGGCATAAACTGATTTGCGGGGTCTTCAGCATTTATGCGACATTCAATCGCATGACCGTTGATGTGAATATCAGACTGGTTATATCCGAGTTCCTCTCCCGTTGCCAAACGAATTTGCTCCTTGATTAGATCAACACCTGTGATACTCTCAGTGATAGTATGTTCCACCTGAATACGTGTGTTCATTTCAAGGAAATAGAAATTCTCGGCTTTATCCACGACAAACTCTATAGTTCCTGCATTGGAATATCCGATTGATTTTGCTGCTTTAACAGCTGCTTTACATATTTCGTTACGAAGTTTTGGTGGGATAGATGCTGCCGGTGCTTCCTCAAGAAGTTTCTGCTGTTTGCGTTGGATAGAGCATTCGCGTTCCCCGAAGTGTACGACATTTCCGTGCATATCTCCCAAAACTTGTACTTCGATATGACGTGCCTCTTCAATCCATTTTTCGATATAGACATCTGCATTTCCGAATGCGGCTTCGCTTTCTGCCTTTGCAGTATGAAATAGATTGAATAGACTGGGACGGTTATTTGCAATACGAATCCCTCGACCACCACCGCCTGCCGTTGCTTTGATTCCTACAGGATATCCGATTTTATCAGCAAGTTTAGCGGCTTCCTCAACGGTTTCAACGGTAGCATTTTTATCTTTTTTTCGTTTTCTGCTTTGGCTGCCGGGGACAAGTTTTAGACCTGCTTTAGCGACGGTTTCAAGTGCCCGAACTTTGTCCCCCATGGTATTTAGGTCTGAGATGGAGGGACCGATGAATTTTATTTGGTGTGCTTCACAGATTTCAGCGAATTGGGCATCTTCAGCAAGAAAACCGGCACCGGGGTGGATTGCGTCAACATTGGCAATATCAGCGACAGTCGTTATATTTGCGTATTTTAGATAACTTTCGGCAGAAGGAGGCGGTCCGATACAATATGCCTCATCAGCATACTTGACATGTAATGCGTCTTTGTCTGCTGTAGAATAAACTGCAACGGATTTAATATCCATATCCTTACAAGCACGTATGATGCGGATGGCAATCTCGCCACGGTTTGCTATCAATATTTTTTGGAACATATTCTCAGTTTTGCCTCACACGAAAGAGTGGTTGGTTGTATTCAACTGCCTGTCCATCCTCAACGAGGATTTCAAGAATTTCACAGCTAAATGGAGCTTCAACATCATTGAAAGTCTTCATGACTTCAAGTGTCGCCAAAGATGCTCCTGCTTGAACAGAATCTCCTGCCTCAATAAATGGTGGTTCATCAGGTGCTGGTGAACGATAGAAGCGCGCTGGCATTGGAGAACGTATAATATCATCCCCTGTTTCGCTTTCAGTTACGAGGGTAGAAGCGGCAGCAGCAGTAGATATGGCGGGTGTGGTTGCCACAGATTGGGTAGTTAAACGAGTTATCTCTATTTCTACCTCATTCTCTCGAATTCGAACACTTGCTAAATCTGCCTGTTCAGCAACTATAATGAGTTGTTGAAGTCGTTCAATAAGAGGATCCGAATTAACCTCTGTATCCGCATCGGAATCAAGGTTTCTACTTTTATCGTTTTTCTTCATATTTTACACCCTTTCCACGTATTTCCCATTTCTTGTGTCTACTTTGATTGTGGTATCATTTTTTACAAAGAGAGGGACATTCACTACGGCTCCAGTCTCTAATTTTGCTGGTTTTGTACCACCACTAACGGTATCTCCGCGTAGTCCTGGGTCAGTTTCTACTATTTTTAGTTCAACAAATGTTGGCAATTCCACAGCAAGCGGTTTATTGCCATCCATTTTGACAGTGACATTTTCTCCTTCTTTCAGATATTTGACATCTTCCCCAATTAGTACTTCAGGAAGAGGATGCTGATCAAAAGACTCATTATCCATGAACCATAACATGTCCCCTTCACTGTATAGATACTGCATCTCTTGATCTGTGAGACGAACTGTTTCTATTGATTCATTTGCGCGAAATGTACGGTCAAGTACTGCGCCGTCTCGAATTCTCTTTATTTTTGTGCGTGCGAATGCCCCACCTTTCCCGGGTTTCACATGCTCACAGCCTACAACAGTGTAGATGATATTGTCAATACGGATAACTAATCCGTTTCGTAAATCGTTTAATGCTGCCATTAATATTCCTTTCTATCAATGCTATGTTTATGTTCTATCATAATATCTATTATTTGCTTCCAGTTATAATATTTTAAGAGCTAATCGTAATGCTTCACATCTATGGCTGATTTGGTTTTTTATAACATCTCCTAATTCTGCAAATGTTTTCTCATATCCACTTGGAACAAAAATTGGATCGTAACCAAAACCGCTATTTCCTGCAGGTGTATGCGTTATGTGTCCTTCACATTTGCCTATAACGACTTGTACACGATCTGTAATATAGGATCGTTTCTGTTTCAGCGTGTTAGGATCATGCTCATTATGCTTAGTCATTGGTTCCGCGATAGCGATCGCTGCGACAAAACGTGCATTCCGATTTTCTTCTCCTTTCAATGCAAGTAACATCTTCTGAACACGGATTGTATCAGTGGCATCTTCACCAGCCCATCGCTTTGAGTGAATACCTGGTGCCCCGTCAAGCGCGTCTACTTCTAAGCCAGCATCATCTGCAAGTGTCCGATGACCTGTGTAATCTGAAATGACAACAGCCTTCTTCGCAGCGTTTTCTTCGTAGGTATCCCCATCCTCAATTACCTCAGGTGCATTTGGAAAATCCTGAAGTGAAAGAAGCTGAATGTTTTGATGCGGGTGACTTGTGTTGAGCATAGCCGTAAGCTCATACACTTTCCCGATGTTACGTGTTGCCAAGACTAACTTCATCAAGATTCTCAAGCATCATTTGATTCTGTAAACGAACAAGTTGTTGAATTCCGTTCACAGATAAGTCGAGCAATTGTTGTGATTCTTCACGAGAAAATGGATTATGTTCAGCAGTTCCTTGAATTTCAATGAACTTACCACTACCTGTCATGACGACATTCATATCAACATCTGCTGCAAAGTCTTCAGTGTAGCAGAGATCAAGCATCGGAGTTCCATTAATAATACCGACACTTGTTGCAGCGATATTATCTACAATGGGTAATACATCAATTATCTTCTTGTCTTGGAGAAGTTTACAGGCATCCCATAGTGCTATAAAGGCACCCGTGATTGCTGCAGTTCGGGTGCCACCATCAGCTTGGATGACATCACAGTCCATCCAGATTGTCCTTTCTCCTAATGTATCAAGGTCAACAGCAGCGCGAAGCGACCTACCGATTAATCTTTGGATTTCCTGTGTTCGTCCTCCAAGTCTACCCTGAGTAGATTCGCGTTGCATACGGTCTGATGTAGAACGCGGTAGCATTGAGTATTCTGAAGTTACCCAACCCCTATTTCGAATGTTCTGGTCACGCATAAATCGTGGTTGTCGTTCCTCAACAGATGCTGTGCAGATAACCTTAGTGTCACCCGTAGTTATAAGAACAGCACCCTCAGCATGTTTAATGTAGTTCCGACTAATTGTAATAGGACGCATCTCATCTGTTTTTCGTCCATCTTCTCTGATCATGAAATCCTCTTTTTTTCGTGAATTTAATCTAACCTACTAAATTGAGTTATAATCCTTTAAGAAATCCAATGCCTTTGTATAACTTCTACGTTGAAGATAATGTGTAAGCATTTTCGGTGCGGATGACTCTATTTCTGTAGATAACTGATGAATACTAATAAGTTGATCCGATATGTCGTCCCCAGAATCAATACGAGTCATCATTTCTTCTAATGCAGTCTGAAGTTCAGTAATTTTTTGTGTTGTCATTGTTTTCCATTCTCTTCTTGATTGATAGGAGGTAGTTCATTAATTGCCTTACATGTACGCAATCCAACGTTTTTACCGGGTTCGTCGTAACCTTTCCAAGAATACGGATCAACACCTGATACCGGTATAATACAACGACGGTCGGCACTTGCTGGACGTTCACCTTCCCTAATTGACCAAGGAAGGAGTGACCATGAATTACAGTAGTGATTTACAAGGACACGTCGAAATGTACTACCGCGATTTTTTCGGGAACGGTGGAGTAAATAACCGTTAAAGAATACCAACGCTCCTGTTTCAACTTCAACCGGAACTTCCTCAGAACCGTCAAATCCATAACTTTCTTGTGCGAAATCGAATTCATCTGGATTTTCGTGGTCACGTTGTGGATATAGGTAACCATAACGATGAGAACCGGGAAGTACCCACAGACACCCATTTTCAACATTTGCATCGTCCATAGCAATCCAAGCACCGATTAAGGAACGATCACGTGTAGGAATATAGATTTCATCCTGATGCCACGCCTGCCCTTGAAAATTAGGTGGTTTGACGAATAACATTGACTGCATGCACTTGACGCTACCGTCCCAAAAAGGGAGATGAGCAGCAGCAATTTGGCTCAGGATTCCGCATATTTTCGGATGTTTTACATACTTCTCAATTGTATTGCTAATGAAATGAGGTTGATGAATACATAGTATTCTACCAATTGCATCATCATCGGAAACGTTTTCAGGAAGCGGTTTGAGACTATCACACTCATAATCACCCCGAGCAAGCGATACAGTATCCTTTCTGAGTTCTTCAATCTCACTCTTGGATAGCAAGTCGGGAACCACAAGGTATCCATTCTCAATAAAAAATTCGCATTCCTTATCAGATACGACTCTTGGTACATCAATTCGTTCTGTAATTTCAGGACCCATAGTTTCAAGTATCCTCCTACATTCAGGATATTCGTGATAATATTTCTAATGCTATATCCGATTCGCAAGGAACATTTCTGTTATTGCCAGTGCAAAAACTGCTAACAGAAGATACGTTGATAGACTCTGATTTCTCTCAACATCTTCTTTATACTTTCTGACGACTTCTGGTGTAAGTTCAGTTGGCATTCTATCTGTTTCTGTAGTACCGATGAGCATGCTGGTCAACTCTTCAGGATTGCGTTGTGTTAATTCTGACTCCACAGTATCAACATTGACAACGAAATAATATGGCTTTTCACCAGACTTATGTATGGAATAGATGCCTGGATTTACGCTGTTTTCATAGAACAGATTTCCTTGGTCATTTAGCGTAAATCGCGTTTCGTTTCGATCTGGGTCAAATATGGCTACCTCTTTCCCAGCACTACTCTGATTCCCACTGTATTCTATACCATCTCCGACCCGGTAATCAGGTATTTGTCCAGCCTGTCTGAGTGCAAGATATTTGATTGTTTCGTGTAAAAATGGAAGATAGACAGCATGTATTGGAAGGTCATTCCACTCACGGTCTATCGTTGATGTAAAACAGATAACTCGTCCGTTCCCATAAATCTTTTCTACGACTGCTGGATTACCTTCATCAAATGCAGCGATGACTGATGCTTCTTCCACAGGAACAGACTGAAAATATCGATAAAATCTTCCTTTTGCAAAATCACCATGGTTTGGATTACTAAATGGCATAAATATTGGATGACGATAGTCGACACTTGCAATTACTTGGAATACTTCCTTACCGATAGGATCTCCTACTGCCTGCATTATAGTGCATGGCAATAACGGATTATCCGTATCTCCCAAATGTTGTAGATATACGCTTGAATCTACCTGATCACCAAGCGAAATTATCAATCCACCACCACCATTGACAAATTTCTTTATTCTATCGGCTTCCGCTGCTGTAATACTGCTAACATTTGCTATTACTAAGACATCATATCGCAGTATTGCATCATTCGAAGGAATAGTCGTAGATTCTGTATAATCAATAGGTGTGCCTTCAACTCCTGTCCGTTTTAATGCCCTTGATAGAAAGAAGGTTTCGTCATCAATATCATTTCTTTTTTGCTCTCCATTGACACAATGTACCTTGATGGAACTCATGCTCTGTACGGTGAAGTAATGTCGGTTATCGATTTCCAATGCATCAGACTCAATTTCAACCCAACCAGTATGTGCAGATTCTGTTTGCAAATCTATTTTTATTCTGAAAGTAGCATCAGAACTGTCATTCGGTTCAATATCCAATTGAGTCGTTTCAACCTTTTCGTTATCAATAAAGAGAGTTACCGGTAGATTTTCAACTCGATTGGTACTGTAGTTGTGGATACGAGCAACTAACTCAGTATCTTTCTGTTCCAAGAGAATAACTGGTGGAACGTTGATGTCCGTAATTGCTTGATTTTCGGCTTGTTCTTCAGCAACATCTACAAATTCGATGTCAACATCGGGACTAAGTCTATCGGTATCAATGAAGTTTTCCCATCCGTTTTTTTGCAGATCTGCTACGAGATATATCTGTTTCTGACCGACTGAAATACCCTTTAACATCTCATCAGCGGTTTGGATCGCATCAAGGTAATCTGTTGTGTAGTTTGTAAGTGATGCATTCTCAATAGCAGATCGGATATGACTATGTTCGGAGTCAATAGGCAGTATTCTTCTTGTCTTGTCTGCTGATAGGATGAGTGCGACTGCATCTGCACTATCTAAACTATCAAGGCGGTTTATTGCCTCTTTTTTGGCACGAGCAAAAACACCGTTGTATTGCATACTATAAGAGGTATCCAAGATAATAACCGCATTTCGGACACCCCCTAATTCCGGCGTAGTCGTAATATCTTGAGCAAAATAAGGACGTGCAAAGGCAAGACCGAGAAGAATCAACATCAAGATACGCATAAGCAGAAGAAGTAGACGTTTCAATTTATGACGCTGCACATTTGTTTGGTGCGACATCTGTATGAAACGGACAGTACTAAAAACCAGTCTACGGGCACGTTCTCTGTTGAGTAAGTGGATAATCAGCGGGATAGACGCACCAATAGCACCAGCAATTGCAAAGGCTCCAAATAAAAAACTTGGCATGTATTTCTCCTTAGTGTATCAAAGCAAGGTCTGTGTCCATTACTGTCTATAAAAAGCCTTGTCTCTTAGCGAGATATGCTGAAAGTGCTCTATCAATCGGGGTTGATGTATTTATGAGATTATAGTCTATATCCGATTGGTTCAAGGTTGTCCTGTAGTGATTAATAAATTCGTTAAAATTGTTGAGATAACTTTCCCGAATGACTTGTGGTGTCGTTATAATTTCTTGATCACTTTCAGAATCAACGAAACGGATAAGTCTTTCAAACTCAAAATCTACTTCCTGTTGAGATAGTATATGAAATACGATGACTTCGTGTCCATCATAACGTAGATGTTCAAGTCCTTCTATCACCTCATCAGGATTATCATCGTATAAATCAGAAATTAGAATTACTAAACCGCGTTTGGTCAACCGTTCTGCGATTTGGTGAAGCGGTTCACCAATCCGTGTTTCCTTTTCTGTTTGTATGTTCTCCAATGTCAACAGAATGGTATGCATGTGTGATGCACTACTCCGCGCAGGCAAATACTGATGTACCTTATCGTCAAAATAAGCGAATCCTACAGCATCTCGTTGTTTCGCCATAAAATATGAAAGCGATGCGATGAGAAAAGAGGCATAGCGGAGTTTTGATAATGGACCAGTACTACTCGTTGTTTCGGTAGGTTCAGCCTCATTTATCTCGTCTAAGTCTTCAGGAGAAGGATGTGCCATAGACTGACTTGTATCCAACAAGAGATAACAGTTGAGATTTGTCTCTTCCTCAAATTGTTTAATATAGTAACGGTCAGTTCTTCCATATACTTTCCAGTCGATGTGTTTGGTATCGTCTCCCGGCATATACTGTCTGTATTGCGAAAACTCGACGCTAAACCCGTGGTATGGACTTTTATGTAAGCCTGAGATAAAACCTTCAACGACAAATTTTGCAATTAGTTCCAGATTGCCAATTTGTGCGAGGATTGTAGGATCTAAGAATTGCCGTCCTTCTACTCTCTGTTGCATGTATTGTCTTCCTATTTTTTTCTAAGAACGAGTAGTGTCAGATCGTCAAATTGATCTGCGTCCCCTTGAAAGTCCATTACCGACTTATATATTAGTTCACATATCTGTGATGCATCAATATCAGAACATGTTTTTCCTAACTGCTCAAGTCGTTCTTCATCATAAAATTCATCATCAATGTTGACGGTTTCGGTAACACCATCTGTATAATAAATTATAAGATCCCCACTTTCAAGTTTAATCTGTTCTGCCTCGAATTTTGCTATCAGAGGAACCATGTCATTTGGAAACATCCCTATTGGGAGACCACCTACCTCTTCTCCAAGCCATACAATGTCCCCATCGTTCTTGACAATCAGCGGAGGATTGTGCCCACAATTCAACGTTGTAAGTATATCTGTTTCAGGATTAAGATGAGTATAAAAGAAAGTAGCGTATTTTTCCTCTGTTCCACTAACATATAGTAAAGAGTTCAGAGTCATTGCCATATCGATCAGTTCGTTCTTCATGTCTACGAGTTTATCTTCTTCACGTCCTCTTGCACTTGTTAATTCGGAGAGAAGACCAGCCCGTAACGTCGCCATCAAGAGGGCTGCCTGCATTCCTTTACCAGATACATCAGCGATAGCAAGTCCCCACCCACCAGCCTTAAGTTCAATACAATCAAAGTAATCACCACCAACAGGTCCGCGTGGTTCATAATGTCCAGCAACTTCGTATCCTGGTATATCTGGGAGTGTATCAGGTATCAGATTCTCTTGGATTTTCCGTGCTTCTTCCATTTCAGCTTGTAATAGACGTGCATCGAGTGCTTCTTGATGTAAATGTGCGTTCTCAATTGCCACTCCAGCCTGCTTGGCAAAGGAATCAAGGAGTGTTTCATCTTCAAATGTAAACTCAGCTACACTACCACCACGTACTTCCTTGTCTCCCACTACAAGTAAACCTAAAATATCACCATCGCGTCCTTGAATTGGTCCAGCCATTAGGTTACTACCACCAAAAAGCGTATCCAATTTAGACACACATTGGTCTGTTCTCCCGTTTTTAACAACGTTAACTAACATCTCCTCTGAGGTTGGTGTTTCTGTTTCCGTGCTCTTGTCATCAATATCGCCTATAGGAATAACAAGCTTATTATCAGTTTCTTGTTGGTCATCTCCTGTATTCAATAGTTCAGGTGGAAAAACATATTGTAACTCAAGGTGCTTGTGTTGCGGTTCTATAAGCATGAGAGCACCCATGTTCGCATCTAAGAGTGCGACTGCTTGAAATACAACCTGTTCAGCTGCATCGTCAGGTTGTAGAAGTTGACATATTTGTGGTGCACTTTCTGCAAGCATAAACAACCGAAACTTTTCACTCTGAATGCGTTCCTCATTCCGTGAATATGCGATCGCAATTGATATTTGATGTGCAAGAATAGTAAGTAGTTCTTGTTCCCATGCCTCTAACTTTGCGCGACCTAAAAATTTACCTAAACTCAAGATCCCAAGGAATTCATCTTGAATTTTTAAAGGCACCCAAAGATGATGCATCTCATTACCATTTAAGAAGTTTGAGTTTCTTTCAATGAAATCTTGGAGGTCTTCTGGAGGTGAGTGTAACTCAACTAAAGGGCTTTCAAGTAAACAGGAAACTTCATCTGGTTCTATTTCAATCTGGTTGGTTTCAATTTCTGGGGTTGAGGCTGCTACAGACAGGTAATTATCAGTTGAATGGTAGCATAAGATTGCGCCACTTGGTACTTGAAGTGTACCCAGTGTGATTCGAAGATAAGTCTTACTGGAGACATTAAAATTGCTGTGACCAGAGATTAATGTTTGACCTAATTGCTCCAGTTCGGATAAACTGAATAATAACCTTTGTATGGTTTCTTCTGCGGAACTTAGGTGCATGTCGGATTGTTCCTTATTTTCTCCTAAACTTATCATAGGTGTTCAATCCTGTTGACCTGTTATGTTGGACGAACGGTGTATTAGGTAGTTTAGGTTTGTATGAGGAGTGTGTCCAGTTAGAATCACACTAAAAATCAGCGATAGCAGCCTTTTCATCTGGAAAGATCCCAGCATATTTGGCAATTGCCATCATGCGAAATGTGCGCTCCTGAGTTGCGGATAACCCACAAAAGTTCAACGTCCCGTCACGTTCATCAAGTGCCTCAATAATTTCTATCAGAATTGAGATACCAATGCTGTTAATCAGCGCGGTTTTATCTAAGTTGATTACCAATTGGGTATACCCTTTTTCTATGAGTTCCTGTGCTTCTTTTGATAATCGCTCCCCGAGCGAATCGTTTAAGTATCCTGCTGTTTCAAGAACAGCGTATTCGTGCTCTGCACGGATTTGAATATCGAATTTATTTGCCAAACTTATTCCTCCTGTATATGAGAATTGGCTATGCAGATGTTTATGCAGTTTTACACTTAACCATAGTAATGGTTGTCCCGTTTTCGCCGCTCATAATATCCACACTATCCATGAGTGTATTCATAATTTCTAATCCCCATCCGCGTTTCCGCATATCTGGATGTAAATCTGGCTGATTGGTTCTACGTGTTGACTTGTTCGTTGGGTTGAAACCAATTCCTTGGTCTGTGATTTTGAATTCCAATTCATTCGTCCTGATAATATACTGTATTACGACCGACTGGTCTGGACTCCTGCTATGCTCGAATGCATTTATACATGATTCTATCATCGCCAGTTGAATTTCTTCTATCTGGTCATCGTTGAAACTCATTGATTCGGCAATGACTGATGCTAATTTAGCAGCTGCAAGTTCCATATCCGGTCGCATGGGTATAGTTAGGAGCACTTCATCATTGGAAAATGTATTTGCCACGCTGAGTCGCCTCCTTGTTTTGAGTAATTCGACTGACATGCATCTAATAAAGAATTACTAGGCAATTACCTTCTATCAAAATTGCGTATAAAGTTGAAACCAATTCCTTGGTCTATGATTTTGAATTCCAATTCATTCGTCCTGATAATATACTGTATTACGACCGACTGGTCTGGACTCCTGCTATGCTCGAATGCATTTATACATGATTCTATCATCGCCAGTTGAATTCCTTCTATCTGGTCATCGTTGAAACTCATTAATTCGGCAATGGCTGATGCTAATTTAGCAGCTGCAAGTTCCATATCCGGTCGCATGGGTATAGTCAGGAGCACTTCATCATTGGAAAATGTATTTGCCACGCTGAGTTGCCTCCTTGTTTTGAGTAATTCGACTGACATGCATCTGATAAAGAATTACTAGGCAATTACCTTCTATCAAAATTGCGTATAAACAGGATACCAAAGTTTTTAAAAAATTTCAAGTCTTTTCAAAAGATCATCACGGATATTCAGTTTTCACATTTCTGGATAATTATACAACAAACGTTAATACTTTATACCATTTCTAATAAATAAAGTGCCATTTGCTGAGGATTACTTGTAGGAGCGACCTCCTGGTCGCGACCGGGAGGTCGCTCCTACAGAAGAAAGATTTCCAATCAATAACAATGGTTGAATCCAGTAATGGGACAATAAATATTAGAATTGGTATTAGAATATATTTGTATGTTGGGTTTCGTTCCGCAACCCGTCCTACAAGCCTTATACAGAACTCACCTTATATAACATCAGGATAGTATTAATCAAGACTCATGCCTAATTTGCTTTTGTTTCCTCAACAAACCAACGGGCATCTACCATGCGTGCATCTACTTCAGACTGTTCTGCTTGATATGTTGCAAACTTTACTCTATCGCAATTCGCAAGAAATTGCTTAACATGTTTGACATAAGAGTCGTTTAATTGTTCACGCGTCATCTGTCGCAGCAGTCCGGTAGTTGTCAACTCTAATGCGGGAATATGGTATCGTGCTGCAATATACTCTCGAAGTATATTAGATATAAGGATATGATAGGTTTCCATGTCGTATGATTCGGCTTCAAGTTGTGCCAATTGTTCAAGGGCAATCTCATGAGGTAGTCGTGGAATTACCTCTCTGGTAGGAGGTGGAACTACTTTCTGAGGACGTTTTCGAAAATAGACATATATTGTTGCGATGATAATAAGAAGTATGAGTCCGCCAATTAGAACATAAGGCAATATGTTTACTGGCACATCCAGCGGAGGTTTTATGTCGCGTAATCCTTGATCATTAGATGGGATTTGTATAAGGAATTGTGGAAAAACGAACATGATGCTATTGTTGAGGTGGCAATGGCATAATTACTATAGATTTTGGGTCTGTCGGACAAGCGTACTGACATACCCCACACCCTGTACAACCAGTATCAAGTACTTCCACAATTGCTTCAGTCGATAACTTAATAGCATCTTCTCCAATAGGACAGGTATCTACACAGTAGGTGCAGTCAACTGATTGTCTGCGGAGACACGTATCTGCATTAAATACTGCGAGTCCGATCCGTATGTCCTCAGCAAAGACAAGTTGTAGTGCACCACTTGGACAGACATGCATACATGCTAAAGAATCACATATAACACAAGGCTGCTCTTCGGGGTCAATATAGGGTGTGTTTCTTAGAATGGTATCTTGGCTTTGTAAAGGCTGTATTGCACTTGCGGGACAGTTATTGACACAATTGCCACAACGAAGGCATTTATCTAAGAATTCTGGTTCAGGCAGTGCCCCTGGAGGACGAAATATATTACGATGCGGTTTATCAGTGGGAAACGGATCTAAAATCCTGTCATCAAGAAATTCAGCGACAGGCTTCATGATCTGATTAAAGGCTTCCTTAAAAAAGTCACGTCTACCTGATTCATCAGACATAAATATTTGCCTTAAAGTTGATTTTGGAAATGTAGAGTAAAAGCGTAACCGATTCTATCCAATTAACCATCGGTTTGGATTGTTTGTTTAGTCGATAAGGATACAGTCTCAGTATCAGTGTTATTAGTTTTGGGAATACGGTAACAACATCTGTGACTTCCCTTCATCAAATGTTCAACTCGGTATACCTTCGCCCCTAAGGATTGTCTGAAAAGTGCCAATTCTATCTCACACACGTGCGGATATTCCTGTGCAATCGCAGCGATTGGACAATTGTGTTCAATCAAGATATAATCATTGTCGTTTTGATCAGAGCAAGCCATATAACCTTCTTCGTCGCGAATACGTGTAAGTTCCTTAATTCGGTCAACCAATTCTTTCCCATCAAGTCGTTCTTTATATATCTGTAGCTGAGACTTCATCCTGCTACGGAACACCTTATTTATGAACCCAGGACCGTTGTATTTTGCAACTTCTTGCAGCAAACCTACAGCAAAGTTTGCGTAAGTTGTGGGAAACAGGCTGTTTGCTTCATCGGTCAAACTGTAGATGTGATGTGGACGACCGCGTCCCTTCTTTTCACGTTGATACTCTACTAAACCTTCCTCTTCCAGAATAGTAAGATGTTGTCTGATACCCATAGCACTGATGTGTAAAGCCTCAGTCAGTTGACTAACAGTCATACTGCATCGCATCTTCAATAATTGAAGGATTCGCATTCGCGTTTCGCTCATTTCACAATTCACGTCACTTGTCCTCATAAAATATACTATTTTGGATACATTCTATCATATTATTTTACTGAAGTCAATGTAATCATTTCCGCTTGTTACGATATTTCTTACCAATATTCACTTATCAATGTATCTATATGAATGATCCTATTAGGTTTACTATTCAGGTGTGGGTTGATCTGGTGGTCTCGGTTGAGAATCAAATCCATATATTCTACGCATTGTTGGTGTTGCCCGTTCTACTACCTCTGGTTTTAAATAATGCACAAAATCAAACATCGGTTTTATATATGACCGACAACAGAAACAGATAAGCGCAACCCGTTGTTGATCCGTTTTGTTTGCTCCTGCTGAATGCCATACTGCACCGTTGAAAAGAAATACAGAACCTTTTGGTGCAGAAAGTCGGACCTCGTCAGGATGATGTGTAGTACCGGGTGGAGGTTTTATTCGTTGCAGATGAATACCTGGGACATGTCGTGTACCTCCATTTTCCGGTGTAAAATCGTCAAGCAACCACAAACTGTTGGCTACCAATGGAAAACTGGGTAACGGTTCAGGCATTCCACCTAACACATTGTCAACATGATATCCACCATCAGAGGCACCCGGATCAATAATATTAGAAGTTAGGGTGCTAAGGGTATAGTCTGTACCAAGCAGATGCTCAAAGAAGGGCATCACTTTCGGATGTGCAACAAGTTTTTCATATATCTCACCTTTATTGGTCAACCAACGCACATGTTGACCATGTTCATTGGTATGACGGAGGGCAGAACCGTCCTGTTTCTCCTTCTCTGCTAACCGAAGTATATCAGTCCGATACATCACAATTTCCTCTTCGGAAAGCACATCTGGAATTACGATACACCCCTGCTCATCCAATTGCTTCTTTTGTGCTTCGGTTATGTCCATAGTCTATCTCCATATCATCCTATGGTGTAGAAATAAAACTAAAATTATTGCATGTTCATTTAGGCTATAGTTATGAATTTTCCATTTGTTTCGTCAATCAGTATAACATTTATATGTGTATAGATTCCATGCATTTTACGCTGCGAAGTCTTTCATACACTCTTCATATACCCCAAAACGTTCACTTTCATGCTCTTCTGGGTCAACGAGTTTGAGCCAAAGCGCGCTGTCTTTCTTTTTTCCACTAAGTTGACGACGACTACCTAAATTGGAAGGATCTGGACCGCTCCACACAACTTCACCACCTTGTAAATAGATGAAATTATCACGATATTTGTCAATCATGTTTTTCTGGTTTTCAAGGTAAACTAACCCCTGTTCACATGTCGTGCGTCTCCAATTTGAGACCATTTCTGGTGTATCCGTTTCCACTGAATCGAACTCTGCAAGTGGTGCCTTAACCTCACTCTCCCAATCTATCTCATTCAAATCAACAGTTCCAAACCCGCGTTGTGCTGCAATGAGAATATGATTACGATCACGCTTAAATGGAGGAGTTGGCCAATCAGAAGCTGGATCATGTCCCATCAGATGCATGCCAACGGTGTCAGTGGAAATTGGGTGATCCCCTGCAATAAGGGCATTGCATATTCTACCTTCTCCACCCCATTCGCGTCCCCACTGTCCTGTCAATGCATCAATAATATTCAGACACGGTTTTGTTATCAATGCAAGATCAGGTAGGACATAGGATAATCTTATGAGATGGTGGTAGTAACTTCTCGTTCTTCCTTCAGGGAGTAACATCGGTGGTAAACCGAAAAGATTTTTCGTACATAAAGTAATACCCATAAATGCATGGTTTTTCATCTTAGCAACCGAAACGACCGCATCAGCGTCATCAAAACATGCACTCAATGTATACCTATCAAACATTGAACCTCCGTCGGGAACATCATAATCTTTAAATGGAGGCAGATTTGAATCGACAAATTGCACGTCAAATTCTTTGAGATGATGCTCATAGTTAAAACCTGGTGGCATCCGATTGCCGTGGGTATAAGGGTTTGTATCTGTAGCAATCAGTTGTGCGGTGGTGTGTTCCTTTAACAATCGTAGCACTGCACGACACACAGCATCGTCTACAAGTTCTCGTCTACGACCTTCAAAATAGATGATACGTTCATGTGGTTTCATCATGTTAAATTTGATGACAACCTTTTTGGCGTTTTCAATGGGTTTCCAAGAACGTGTCAGTGGATCAGTAATTCGACGTAATGTCTTGTAGATTTCTTCTTCAGTTGCACGATAATCACAATGTGCGGCACGGACTTTGTATTGTTTATCCATAATTTAATATTTAATGCTCCTTTGTTATATGTGGACAAGAAAATTATAGCAGCATTATTATATGTACGCAAGAATGTTGCTAACAAATCAGTGATATTTAGTCTTCGTAGGTCGGAGCGAGCGCAGCGACCTCCGACATCTTACATTCTGTAGGAGCGACCCGGTGAATCATGCAGAATACCACACGCGTATTCTGCCAATGGCATTCATACCGTTGATTTGGCGTATTCTGCCAATGGCATTTATACCGTTGATTTACCGGTCGCGACCAGGAGGTCGCTCCTACAAGTAGTCCTCAGCAAATGACACTTTATTTATTATAAATGGTATTAGTTTTTTTGGGGAATTGTCTGAATCGCAGAAGGCACAGAGGACACTGAAGGGGAAATGTCAGAAGCGCGGATTTTTTTGTCTGAACCAGGATTAGCAGGATTATAGGATTTTCAGGATAAGAGTTTGATATGCCAATGTTCCTTGACATAAGGTAAACTTACATCCTTTGAAACGGAATATATACTCACCAACTCATAATCCTGGTAATCCTACAATCCCGGGGAATGCCAAAAGGCATTTATACCCGGGGAACGCCTACAGGCGTTCATACCGTTGATTTCTTGATTTGAAAATCCTGGTTCAGACAGACACAATTTAATATACGAATAAAATACCAATATATTTCCAATAAAACATTTCACTTTTTAACTTGACATCCACAAAAAGATACTATATAATTAACATTTGTTTAGAATAAAGGCATGGATACCCGATAGAAACATCAACGCTATACAACGACACGTGTAACAAAATAAATTATCTAATCCTATCTATAGGAGGAATTTATAATGACCCGTAGACTTTACTGGGGGCTTGCAGTTCTCGCATTTTTACTGTGCCTTGTAGCTGTTTTCTTCATAAAAAGCGAGATGGATTTCTCAGCATTTTTGAAAAAAAGGGACGCAGACATAGCCCAATATCAAAGGGAAGGGCATCGTCATGCTGATGGCACCTTCCATCACGGACAGGGGACACACGGAGACAGCACCCCGAGTGTTAAGGAGCCGAAGAACTCTACTCCCGTTGAAGCACCTAAAGAGGAAACGCACAAGGTGCCAAAGGTAGCACCGAAAAAACTTTATACCGGTCCCTTGACGTTTCACGAAGAACTGTTGAAAACAAATCCCGTGGAAGCCCTACGTAAGCAGACAGAAGAACGCGGACACTGGAGCGTAAAATGGATACCGCCCTTCCCGCTTGATGACACAGAAGCACAAGAATACGCAAGAGCGATATATCTGCGGAAATACTATATTCAGACCTATGGGGACAAATTAGACACCCCTGAATATGAAAAGGAATCAAAGGTATTCGATGAGGCTCGCGCTATAGACGATCATATGTATGCTACTATTATGTCATATCCGTATGGTGCGCGACAGATGGATTTACTGAAACTCACATGGTTCTTGATGGATGCCCCGCCTAGCTACCCTCATCTCGATCCGTCAGAATATTTTGGGGATGCTAAAACGAGAGACCTATTGAAAAGTTTAGGTATGTGGGATTATTAATAATAAGGAGGCATTTTCATGTTGTGAAGGTAGGTCAAGATAAAAAAGACCAAAAAGGTGCAAATTAAAAAAAGCGAAATTCGCGTCACATTCCTTATCCTGACTGGATGCAAAACGTCACAGTGACGTGCAAAAGGTCACAATTTTCCGAAAACTAAATAACCCTGTTTTTTACTTGATATTAATAGGGTAACATCAATTCCAAGAAACAATCACACAGACAGTATCCATAGTCATTGCAACAAGCCAGTGGATAACTGCACCATATAAAAACGAACGCGTTTCCAAGGCAAGAACACCAAGCAATAATCCAGCAACAATTGAACCAAGGGCTTCAGGTAAAGGTTTAGAGAAATGCATCACCGCAAACGGTATCGTCTGGATCAAGATGCTGTATTTCCCAAATCTACCTTCTAATCCAAATAACATGAACCCTCGGAAGAAAAATTCCCAAGAAAACATGTAGATACCGTAAGCAAGTTGATACGGTAAGAATGTCGTCCAACTACCTGCAACTTCCTTACAAAATGGATACTTATCTTGAAAAGAGGGATATAACAAGACTGCAAGAACAATCACAGGAATCATGAGTATCCATGCGGATATGGACACACCCCAACCAAGTTTCTGTTTACCTAAACGTATACCGTAATCACCCAGTCCTTGTTCTGTTCCAATCATAGCAACAATGACTGGTATAAGAAACAACGATAATGCGGTTGACAGAAACCAATAATAGTAAGGATGACTCTCTACCAACGGAAGAACATTGAAATATTCTGCTAAATTAGCACGAAAAAATCGCGTCCTGCTATAATTTCTATGTAATGTCAATATCACAGCAGAAGAAAGCAAAATTACCGTAGTTTGACGGTCCCAACCTTGTAGGTATTTTTCTTTCAATGATATGAAGTATGATTTCACCTTGACTCCCAGTTCGTTTTGAGGTATTATACCGTCAAGTGAGTAAATAAGCAATTAGTAGGAACAAATAGTTTCAAGATGTATGCACCTGATAAGATTAAACGTATCTTAATCATCAGACTCGCACCACTTGGAGAAACGGTTTTAACAACACCTGTCATACGTGCTTTACGCCAAAATTATCAAGATGCTTATATAGCCTATATGGTAGCACCAGTTCGTGAGGATTTAGTATCAGCAAATCCGCACCTGAATGAGGTGTTGGTCTATCAATCATCTATACCCAAACTGATATATCAACTGGTTCGTCGTAAATTCCAAATGGCAGTTGTCTTACAACCGACTTTCCGCTTGGTACTACATACTTTTCTTGCAAGAATTCCGTTCCGCGTAGGGTTTGAAACAAATACGGGTGGTAGAAGATTATTGCATGTCTCAGTTCCGAATAATACATCACAACATGAAACCCAACGCTACCTTGATGTTGTTCGTGCACTTGATATTGAAGTTAAAAATGATGAACCGGAAGTGTTTGTAAGCGACAAAAGTAGAGAATGGTGTAACAACTTTCTTGGTAATCACAATCTGAATGATGGAAAACCTATCATAGGACTTAATCCGGGTGCAGCAACATCTTACCGTCGGTGGTCTACAGATAACTTTACTGTTCTGGGTGATATGCTTTGTACTACCTATAACGCGCATGTGGTTATAACCACAGGACCTAATGAGAAAACACTTGCACAACAAGTAGCAAAACAGATGAAACATACACCTATTGTTGTTGATGATGTATCACCAATGCAACTCGCAGCACTTCTTCAACGATGTCATCTATATATTAGTAACGATACAGGACCGATGCACCTTAGCACAGCAGTTGAAACCCCGACGATTGCTCTGTTTGGTGGGTCAAACCCAACACAATGGGGTCCACCTTGGGAAAAACACACTGTGATTGCACGACAAGGATGCGAATTGATGCCGACCCTATCACCTAAGGAATGGGACGACCATGCAAATGTTGCCAAGGATAATATGAATGCTATAAAACCTGAAATGGTTTTAGATGCTATGGAGAAGATGAAATGGACACCATAAGACACAGCATTCAAGACTTTGTGAAATCTCTTCATAAACGAGCGTATCGACATACTTTCTTTCAGAAAGTGATAATTTGCCTCTTTTTTGGAATGTGTATTCTTGCCGTACTTTCATTAGGGAATCGCTTCACGCAATATCCATTTTCAATGACAATTGTAACGCTGATTGTGATTCTTTGTGTAGTTGTTTCAGGTTCTGTCCTAAGTTTCAGAAATCGAAAAACAGTGTCCGAGATTGCAAGCCTTGTTGATGAAAAACTGATACTCAAAGAACGCGTTAGCACAGCGTTGGATTTAATACAGCAGAATCGACAAGGGGAATTAGTTGATCTGCAAATTCTTGATACTGCTGAAGAGATTTCAAATGTAGATACAGCCAAGATTCAGTCATTCGCTGTTCCGAAACTACTAAAGTGGATTTCGATACCTATCTTAATTATCGTCATATCTTTTGTTATCCCTCGACAATATGAACTACCGAAACCACTTACTGTCGCTGAAAGTAAAGCAATTGCCAAAACAATCAATAACCTATCAGAAGCATCTGAGAATATCAATCCAATCATACAAGAACAGATCAAAAAAACGATAAAGCAATTGAAAAACGTTGATGGTATTGTAAGTGCACAAGAGCATCTGCGAAAATTAAATAGAGAGGTGCGGAAACAGAATGAGGGTATACCAGACGTGTCAATTATAACACAACAAACTCAGCATTTTAAAGGCATGGATAGTACTGCCCTTGTAGACGAACTTGAACGACTTGCTACACAAGACGAACTTACACCAGAACTTCGGGCGGAACTTGAAAAATTATTCACAAAAATGAAAGAGAACTTTCCAAACGAAGAGCTAAGAAGTGAATTAGAACAGGTTCAGGGAAAGACAGTATCACAAGACAAAATACGAGAAATTGCTAATGCACTCAACCAAACAAATCTACTCAACAAACTTGAAACACAACTTATTGAGAGTAGAAAGGACATTGCCTTAGCAAGTATCCAAACTGAAAAACCCAATGGTGCACTCGCCAGAAGCGATAGTGCACCAGGCGAGGAATCTGGGAACAAAGAGGTGCAAGGGTCGCTTGTTTCGGTTGATAATACCACCGGCACACAATCTGCTAATGATATTGCTTCACCATCTGAGGAAGATGAAACCGAAAAACCGGTCATTGGAAGTGAAACGGAGTCTTTTCAAGCCAATGGTAATAAACTACGTTTATCTTCGCAGTTATCCGCTAACACAGAAACTATCACAAGGGTATTCTCTGGAAATGTGGGTGATCAAAGGTCTGAACCAGAATATCTACCGTTCACCAACGTCGTTCTTAATGCTCAACGTAATTATGCACAAGCCATTGAAAACGATAGTGTTCCACTCCGATACCGATTACAAATTCAAAACTATTTAGAGGAAATTGCTAAAATAAATGAAAGGTAAGTTGATTCGAGTCTTCGTTGGAATCGGTGTTGTCGCTCTAATCTATTCTCTGTTGAGATATTTTGGTATCACGGAATATATTGACTTAAATAATGTCTACAAAATCAAAGATTGGGTTTCAAAGTTCGGGATTGTCGCTCCTCTGGTTTATATTGTATTTTATATTGTAGCCACTCTGTTCTTTCTGCCGGGATTACCAATTACAGTGCTTTCAGGGATCGCTTTCGGACCGGTATGGGGTGTTGTTTACGTTTGGATTGGTGCAACAATTGGTGTATCACTCGCATTCCTTGTTGGACGGTATGCCGCACGTGGTCTTGTTGAAAGTTGGATTTCGCATAACGCACTTTTCCAAAGAATAGATGCAAAGGTAGAACAGGAAGGATGGCGTATCTTGATGTTCACGAGATTGACACCTATTTTCCCATTTAATTTACAAAACTACGCTTATGGGTTAACGAATATAAAGTTTCCAATTTATGTACTCGTATCATCTATTTTTATGTTACCGGGGTCAATAGCTTATGTGCAAATCGGCGGTGCACTTGTTAGTGGTGAAGGACAGTTGAATAAAACCTTGATTTATCTCTCTATAGCAGGTGTCCTAATTTTACTGGTATCCCTAATTCCAAAATTATTCCGTAAACGCCAATCGGATTTATTATGAGATATGTACTCTGCCAATTAATGCTGCTGCTGTAGCAAATGCTTCCTCTCGTGTTCGAATCTCACCGTAATGCTGTCTTTCTTCAATCTGCTTCAATAACACACCTATTTCCCTTCCCTCCTTCAGTTTGAATTCTCTAATCAGATCTTCTCCTGTAATAAGTCTTCCTTGTTTCAGAATAGGTAGCAGATGCTGATAGTATGTGTCCGCGACCTGTTTGAGTACTGATGTTGGAATGGAATGAATAACTGCTGAGAAGAGTAGCACACCCAACCAATCCGTTGTGGACGTTCTTAGGAAATTGATTATCTGTTTCTTTGTTATATCCCCATTTAATAATAGTTGCTGATATTCGGTAACAATACATTTCAGAAACTGAACCGCCTTTCGACTGAGACGTAGACTTTTTCCTATCTCTACAGGTTTTTCTTGGTATAGCAAGCTAAGCTTAATCAAAGATCGTCTATTGGCATATAAACCTAATTCTTCATTGAGATAGGTATCAATTTCATTACGATATTCGTTTAGCGATATAGGAAATGTAGTTCTCTCAAACTGTTCAAGTGCTGTCCAACTGTCAGAGTTTTGTTCGACGGATGGAATAACGTGAGACAACAATCCTACCTCACACATTAGCTTCAAATGGCATTTTGATTTCTTAATGTTGAGAAGTTTAAACAATTCATCACGTACGCGTTCTGGTGATACATTCGGCAATAATTGTGAATGATTCTGAACCAAGTTAACAGATTCTTGAGGAATATCAAAATCCAATTGGGCAGAAAATCTAAATATTCGCATGAGACGGAGCGGATCATCAAGTATAACCTGTTCACTCGGAAACAGCAGTTGACGTTTTTCCAAGTCGTTTATACCATTACACGGATCTATTACTTCTGGTTGTTCTGATTCCATCACCGTTTCAAGCGGAATAGCCAATGCATTAATCGTTAGGTCCCGTAGACGTAAGTCATCCGTTAGAGTTTTTGCTCTAAACTGTGTAAAATCTATGCACAATTCCAACAGTTTAGGTTGATGTATCTTGGCTATCACGCGAGCAGTAGGTGGTTGTTCTTCAAGTAGAACGAATGCTGCACCGATACTTCTTGCGAACGATTTAGCAAACAGAATAGCATCTGCTTTTAAAGCGAAATCATAATCGGTTGTCGGACGGTTGAGAAGCAAATCACGCACACTACCACCAACAAGATAAAGTTCAACTTTCTGCCTTTTGGCAAATGCAAACAGTTTTTGTAAGACAGTATTACTACGTATAACTTGTAAATTAAGGTTGTCTCTATGCATCAATTCGCACGTTTTTTTCGGCGTTGTGATTTACGTGAACGGAATAATATGCCATCAAGATATAGATGTGACGCATATCCAATCAAACTGGCAAGATAGAACGCAATACCACTATGGAAAGTGTCAGTAAGATTCTCATACTCGACCAACGAGGTGAATATATCAGGAAGTTCTTCCCAACCAACACCATAGTTAGTGTATTCAACATAAAGCGGAATCACCAGAAACAGACTTGGTAGCAAAATCATGGTTATTTTGGAGTGTGTCCATCCACGGTGTTTGCTAAGTATTGGAACCATTGCAAATAAACCCAATAACGCCGCTTCAAAGTATCTTTGAAAGATTAAGATAAGCGATAAATTCAGCGCAAATAGGGCACTATAAAATACCTTTTGACTCTTACTCTTTATATCTACATCGGGAAACAATCCAAATAGCAATGCAACTATGAAGCATCCAAGGATATCCACAGGATTCATTGAAATCGTTGGATTCCAATCAAATGACAATCCATAAAAGATTGAAACGGAAATTGTTACTACAAGCGAAAGCACAAAAAATACGCTGTAGGAAGTCAATCCTCCGAGCCAATGTTCACGAAACATACTCATAATTATAGTATAACATATACCCATGTAAATCAGAAAGTGTATTATGGGTAGAGTTATTCAGTTTCCAAGTCTTATGATTTTCAATATTAATCATTCCTCTGTAGGAGCGATCTCCGAATCGCGACAAAACTCACTAATAGTCGGGAATTGGAGTTCCCTCCTACAACTCAAAATGTCCTGTTAACTCTAAAGTTCACTATAAATAACCCTCGGAATGCATAGATAACTTATTGACCTTAATTAGAATATCTGGTATAGTGATATGTAAATCTGAAAAAGGAGATGCGAAACATGCATAAAAATATATTATTCTTTGGACTTGCAGTATTACTGGTATTCGCTGTATGTTATACATACGCTGTTGAGAAAGAAGACATTCTTGTCTATTACTCCTTTGATAAACTTGATGGAAAAATTGTCAAAGATAAATCTGGCAACGGCACTGATGCTGAATTAACTGGCAACGGTAAACTCGTTGATGGACAATTTGGAAAAGCAATTCATCTAAATGGAGGCGTTGTTCAACATAGTCCGCCAAGTGATTTTGTTGTCCCTATAGGTGAGAGTGGTGAGGTTACACTGGAAGCTTGGTTATATGTGAATAATCACGCAAGCCATAGCGGTGTTATTTCAATTGAAACCGATGATCCTGGATGTTGCTTGTTCCGCTTGATGTTATCACCGAGTTCTAACCCTTTTTGGGATGCTGGACAACATCAAGACAAAAGTCTTGCTAACTTCACATTTGAAAAGAAGCAATGGTATCACTATGTTTTAGTTGCAAATGGCGAAGATGGGAAGATATATATCGACGGTGAATTGATCGGTTCAGCAGCTGAAAACATTCAGTTTGGGAAGTACAAAAATGCAAATATCTACGTTGGGGCTGGCGAAGGTCCAAATACGCATCCTATTGAAGATGCAATAATAGATGAAGTTGTTATTTATTCCAAAGCGTTGTCTGAGGAAGAGATAAAAGCATCTATGGAACTTGGTGTTGCTGGTGTTCTATCTGTAGAAGCTAAAGACAAATTGACAGTTACTTGGGGACAATTGAAATCAACATTTTAACACGTCTCCGTCAAATTCCAATGCTTTAGCTTGTGGAGACTTTGATTTATGAGATTTGGTTTTTTATCAAAAATATTTGAAGGTGCATTGAGCATTGAAAAGACATATAACCAATGTGATAAGGCACTGGGTGCATTACGTTCCTATAACGAAAAACAAAACCAGGAAAATGTTCCCTTTTCCGCATCGGAAAAGGCTGAACTTGATAATGTTGTTAACATTGCAATAGAAAACGCAACGAAGATTGTTGACAAAGAAGGTGAACGAAATTGGCCTGGTGTCTTTCGTGAGATGCATAAGAACTTGGCGAATATCTATTTGGAACTCGAAGATTACGATAGAGTTCGTGAAGAATGTGAGTTATTGCAAAACTACGGTGAAGTAGGCAAGATAGATGCGGAGGAAGTCCTCAAAAGTCTAAACGAAAGAGAGAATGGAGATTCTTCATCTACTGCTTCAGCTGCGCCAGTAGAAGAACCCGTATCATAACGTTTTTCTATATATCGCATTATCCACTCAGACTATGAAGTGCGATATATAGAATGATACCTTTCTATTATCCATCCAAGTGGAACAGAACCATAATTTGATATTATTTTGAATTATAACAAATTTTGTGTTTCATCTCCAATAAGTTAACGATGTTGAAAAATGGCATTTCTGAACCCCGCTGCATTTTACCTTTTAGGTATTATCCCTATTGTGGTCGTGTTACATTTTCTCAGACTTCGCAGACAACGTTATGTTGTTCCGAGTATAATGCTATGGCGTGCCAGTGCTGATGATCAGAAAGCGAACGTCCCGTTTCAACGACTCCGTAATATTCTGCTACCAATTATACAATGTCTACTGTTACTCCTTATTATCACAGGTGTAGCACGTCCTGCACTACGTATTCCGGGTATCATACAGGGTAAAATAATATACATCGTTGACAATTCCGCAAGTATGCTGTCAAAAGAATTAGGTGAAACCCGATTAACACTTGCCAAACAGGAGGTGTTGAATCATATCAATCAGGTTTCTGCCAGTGGTGGTATGATGGTAATGGCAACACATGCCCCCAAACCCTTTATTCAACACACATTCACAACTGATAAGGAAACATTGCAAAAGGCTGTAGAAAATATCAGACCAACGCACAATGGTGGAAGCTTGACATCAGTTTTTGATTACGCGATACGCTATTCTGATACAGAACAAGATCAAATTTATTTTGTTAGTGATTCCCCGAAAAATATACCGGTTACTTCTGTGCCTATCAATGTAATCACGGTTGGTGATGAAGCGGATAATATTGGAATTGTCAAATTCAGAGTAGAAAGAATTGCAGACCAATTCCAAGTTTTCGCTGGCATACAAAATTGGACTGATACCGATAAAGTCGTTGAGGCACGCTTAGAATTAGAAGGTGGAATATCTATTGACGAGAAATTTCTCACAATTCCCTCAGGTGAAGTAAGAAATATCCTGTTCTATATTAATGCAGAGAAAAGGTTAGAAGGCGTTGCAGTTAATCTACACCTTGTTGATGTTAAAGATGATTTTGAATTGGACAATAATGCATGGGCATTCTTCAATGCAAGAAACCAATTCAGAATCCTCCTCGTCAGTGACAGAAATCAATCGTTCTTGAATTTGTTATTGGAAAGCTACGGAGAACACATTGAAATCCAAAAAGTATCTACAGATGAATTTCACGGAACTGGCGATGCGGACGTAGTTATTTTTGATCAAAGAGTTCAATCAGAACAAGGTTTCTTGACTATCAATTCATCCCAAGGAGCCATCTATATTAATTGGCAAGACGAACTACCTTCTATATCAAATACATCTGTTGAAGCGATTACTACACCTGTTCGCGTTATTAATGAGAACATAACGCATCCAGTCATGCATAACGTGTCTCTAATGAATATGCAGATAAGAGAATCTGTGCAAAGAAATATACCGATATGGAGTGACTCGCTTCTTGAAACGGAAAAAGGTTCTGTGGTGTGGCTTGGAGTAGATTCTGGTAGACATTACCTTGTTTTCGAATTTGATGCTTTTAATCCAGAATACTCTCCTCTCTCTACAACTATGCCTGACGGACCGTTATTGATGTATCAATGCTTAGCCTGGCTTGAGTCCAAAACATTTCCGGTTAGATCTATGGAAGGACAGAATGACAATTTTGGGCAGAATTTTCGGACAGGTGAGAGTCTATTACTTAATTTATCTGTTGAGGAGACATCTACTATTCAGGTAGAGAAACCTGATGGAAATCTGGTTGACGTAGATAGCGATGTGTTTGCTGAAACAGACCAAATAGGTGTTTATTCCATACTTATTGATAATAGGATCTATAAACGGTTTGCAGTGAATTTACTTGATGAAGAAGAATCTACCCTATCACTAACCACAACTGAAACACACCCACCTGAATATTTAGACAATAAAGAAAATTTACTACCCATCACTCGGCAGGTGTGGCAATGGGTAGTATTATTCGCTGTCGGTCTGCTCTTGTGTGAGTGGTTCTTGTATCACCGAAATTAATCCCACAAAAATTTGTTCAACCAATCTCTCCTTCGGCATAGCACCAAGTATTGTTCTTGCCACATTCCCTTTATAGAATAGTTTGTATGTTGGCGTGCCACGTATGTGGTATTCCGCTGTTTTTATCGGATTGTCATTCACATCTAACTTTGCTATAGCGAATACATCGCGGTATTCTATCGCAATTTCAGAAACCACCGGTTTCATCAATATGCAGTAAATTCAGTAATCAGACTTAAAATCAACCAAGATTGGTAGTTTTGCGTTACGTATAACGTTGTCAAATGTTTTATCGGTTAATATTAATGGGACACCAGAAAACTTGCCAAAGTGTATAGCAGCCTGTGTAAGGTCAAGTATATCTACAATCTCATCCCTGTTAATATCTGGATTTGGAATTTGATCTTCAGACGGTGATTCACCGAAGTGAGAAGCGACAAATACCAAATCAAGGATGTTGATTATGCCATCAGCATTTATATCTGACGCAAGTCGAAAATCATGATCAGATTCCTGTGCATTACCAACTGTGAACAGAGATAATGTGAGAAGAATAGTTATCCATTTTTTCATTTTATTTTCCTATATAAGTAATAAATACGGATTTTGTATATATTCTGACACCGTCTGTAAAAACTGTGCGGCTGGAGCACCATCAACTATTCTGTGGTCAAATGTCAAGCTTAAGGTAAGCATGTGTCGTATAGTAATTTCATCATTATGGACAACCGGTTTTTTGATAATGCGACCAACACCAAGTATCGCAGACTCAGGTGGGTTGATAATAGGAGTAAATGCATCAACACCATAATTACCGAGATTTGTCAATGTGAAGGTGCCGTCTTGAAGTTCTCCAGGTGCGAGTTGATTGTTACGTGCTTTATCCGCTAAAGTTTTTATCTGTCCCGAAATTGCTCCCAAACCTATTTGATCTACATTACGGACAACCGGAACAACAAGTCCATCTTCCAATGCCACAGCCACCCCAATGTTTATATCAGCCAACAATTGTATACCTTCATCGGTTAGAGTTGCGTTAATTCGTGGATGCTCTCGTAAAGTGTGTGCGACAATCTTCACAATCAAATCGGTATATGTGATATTTATCTCTTGTCCTTGTACTATTTCATTCAACTGACCGCGTAACTCAACAAGAGATGTTGCATCTACTTCGGTATGGAGAGTGACACTTGCGTTTGTTTGGACACTCATTGTCATCCGTTCTGCGATGATTTTACGTATTCCGCTAAGTTCAACTATCTCTGAAACAGCAGGTTCTTTATGTAAAACCTGTGGTGGAATCTCTTCTGTTGCTTGCAACACATCATCGCGGACAATTCTACCATCAGGACCTGACCCATCAATTTTTGTGAGATCAAGACCAAATTCCTTTGCTAACCTGCGTGCAAGTGGTGAGGCTTTGAGACGTGCAGTTTCAGTTGTTGCTTCTCCTCTGGTTTCAATGAAACGATGTATATCACTTTCAAGTATACGTCCACCTGGACCAGATGCTTTCACATGTTTCAAGTCAATTGCAAGTTTCTCAGCAAGTTGTTGTGCTGCAGGGGATGCTTTAATGGCTGTAATTGATGATACTGAACGAGATGGCTGCGTATCTGTTCCATCAGTCAGTATGGTCGAAGGTTTGGGTGTCTCAATTGGTTGTTCAGGTTCTTCGGGTAAATCTGCTTCCACTCTTTCTACCTCTTCTCCTGGTGCAGCGATAATAGCTAACAATGCATTAACCGGTACGTCGCTTCCTTCTTCCGGGAGGATTTGTGCTATAACCCCGTCAGTAGGGGACTCCTGTTCATGAACAACCTTATCCGTCTCTATTTCCAGTAAAGGTTGTCCTTCCGTTACAGTATCCCCTTCCTTAACAAGCCACTTTCCGATTTTTCCCTTCGTCATTGTCTGGTCCATCTGGAGCATTCTAAGTTCAACAGCCATCAATTTCTCCTATTCATATTCATTCATCATCCTTCAGACTTTTCTATAAGCTGCAAGAGCAATTCCACATTTTCATCTTTTTCCAATATGAGTGCTAATTTATGGTACTTATCTCCTTTGAAAAATGCTTGCACAAAAGGACTCAAGGCAAGCAATAATTGCGATCCCAAAAAGTTAAGGGGTTTCCCTGTTTCTATTAACAGAATCGCAGGAGTAGTAAGACTTCGACGGACTATCCAATGCGCTAAATTTTCAAGTAGTTCTTGCTGTTCGGATTCTGGAATGTCGTCAAGGACAACCGGTATTTCAGGTTTTGAGTTCAACATATTCTATAGATTTAAATCGCTTAGGTAATCGGCAATATGTTTTGGTTGACCATCTTCAGTCGTTTCCATTGCAGCGATAACAAGGACAAAACTCTTGATATTGTCTTCAATCCGTGTAGCAGAAGGTTCACCGCCATCAAGCCAATCTAAAAATTCATTAAATAGGTAGTGATGTGCGTAATGACTGATAGGTGGTGCTTCATATACTTCTTTCTCACCCCCAACGCGATGGATTGTCATCTGGTTTCCACCACCGATTTCAACAGTGCCTTCTTCAAATTCTGCACGGTAGTATTCTCCATTCCAACAATTGATGATACCTGCAGCGGTACTGTTTCCTTCATAAGAGGTATGGACACCATTATCCATCCGCATCAAATAGTATCCGCTTGAAAAATGCTTGAAACTCGACCATTCAGGATTCCATCCGAATCCAACCAGCGTTTCACAATCACCACCAGAGAGAAAACGGAGCATATCAAGGTGATGAACGGACGCTTCAAATAACAGACTAAAATCCATATCGTGCCGCCAATCCACACCCCATGAAAGATAGCGACGATAATCACATGCGTATCTACCGACAATATGTTGTAATCGTCCTAATCTTCCTTCCTCACGTATACGGACTAATTCCTGCTTATTGTTTGCATAGCGATAGTTTTGTATAATTGCACACGGCAACCCTGTCTTCTGGGATGTTCGCACCATCGCTTTCGCTGCTTCTAAGGTATCTGCAATCGGTTTTTCGCAGATCACCGGCATGCCATTTTCCATTGCTGCAACCGCCGCTGGACTATGAAATGGAGGAGGCGTTGCCACACCACAGAAATCTGCCTTAACGGATGCACATGCTTCGTTGAAATCTGTGAAAAGTTGCGACGAACTCAGTCCTAACGCCTCTCCTTGATTTTTTAGAACATCGGTTTTTACATCTGCTAACCCAATAATCTCAACACGATCGCTAAAGTTATTTCGGAAGTTGTGAATCCAACCACCAGCCATGCCACTTCCACCAATCATCAGACATGTGTGTTTTGCCATAATAACTCCTTTTCAAACTATGAGTAGGTGTTCTTTGTACATCTTATTCTATACTATTTATTCAAACTTTCTTTCATTATTTTTCCGCGTAAAACGTAGTCATCTTTACCGTGTCTAACGCGTTCAAATTCGGCTTCGGTAGCTTCTCTACGTACTATTGCTGGTACTCCCATTGCAATTGTTCCAGATGGAATTTCCTGTCCTTCGCGAACAAGTGTTCCTGCCGCAACAATTGCACGTTCACCTATTTTGCAACCAGTTAGTAGTATTGCTCCCATTCCTATTAAGGCTTCATTTCCAATTGAGCAGCTATGTAGAATTGCCCCGTGACCAACTGTGACATCATCACCGATAAAACATGGGATCTCTTTATCCATGTGAATCACCGTTCCGTCTTGGATATTCGTGCGACACCCAATATGTATCGGTTCAAGGTCACCTCGGAGCACACAGTTGAACCAAACTGTGGATTCTTCTCCGATTTTCACATCTCCAATTATCATTGCCCCCGGAGCCACAAAGACAGAGGAATGTATATTGGGTGTTATACCCTCGTATTCTAATATCATTTGTCCTTCCTTTAGGTCACTTGTGCGACTAAATATTTATGCAGATTACTAATTCCATATCTATATGAAATCACGAAGACACCAATAAACAGGATAGACATCATTAAGAGAAACAATAAACTTTGAGAATGCATTGCAATTATAGGCATGATGACGAATGCTAAATCAAGAATTAGGGTAATTGTAAAAGTTAAAACTCTGAAGAAAGGTTTTGGATTATCTGTAAGTTCAGCCATCCAAGGTAATGTGCCTATGGTTGTATTCAACGCGCAAACTACCGGTAGTATGATGATAGGTGTTAACAATATAAGTGCCCAATTAGCAACTGGAATACGTAGTAAATAAACGGCAATTAGTGCCCAAAATTCTGCGTAAAAAAACGCACATATTATAGCAGTCAGAAACTTGCTTGTAAAAATTAATTTTGCTGAAACGGGTGCTGATTTCATCATCCACCAGGTTTTCGCTTCGTCCCGAAGTCCATTACAACTGATTCCAAAGGTGATTATTATACTATATAATAACAACTGAACAGAGAGGATTACTACAGAATTTTCGTCCATGTCGCTACCGTCGGTAACCAGTATACCTATGTGTATAAGTAAAAATAACGTCAACATAATGATCGCAATTGCACGTCCAGTATGGCGAATGTAAATAAGAAAGTCTTTCAACATCATGGATTGTATCTTTCCGCGTCCAAATGTAACGAAAATTCCGTTAAGATCCGAGGTAGTAGCATTAATATTGTTCCGTGTCGATTTACGTTTGGATTTTATTTGACGGATATTTTCCCATCCGCGTTGGTAAATCAATTGTGCAGTGAGTAATGCAAATCCAATAGATACAGTGCCAACCGTGAATCCACCAATTCCCCATTTCAGACGTTCCCAAATCGTTGATTCAGTTCCCCAACTAAACAACATTTTTCCGATCCATTCGTGTAGAAACCATGCTGTGGTTGTATCTGCAGTTCTTGCTGATACCCAATCTAAAAAAACGCGTCTTACAGGTAATGATCCAGAACCTGAAAACAGAGAAAGTGATAACAAAAAACCTACCGAGATCCCAATTATCGTTCCAAGTATCTTCAATGTTGTTAAAAGTGCTGCGGAAGAAAAGAATCGGGTAATTACTAACATACTTATGGTGACATAACTCGTAATGATTACGAGTAAACACACAGACAGGGGAATTAACACCACATAAAAATGCCAAGGTAATTCATATATTACACCAAAGACTACCCATGGAGGTCCTATAAAACAGAGCATACTCAATATACGTGCATTCGTTATTTGGACGAACTTATATCCAAAAATTGACACAGAACGAATAGGTGCTGCGTGTAACAATTGCATGTCAGGTGCTTCATATAGGTTTTTCAAAGAACTCTCCATCAACTCCTTTACTACCATGATGATACCGAACATCATGAATCCGTTAATAACACCTAACGTGGTTTGTGATGGGGCATCCGTTGTCCGTAAAAACGAAAAAAGTGACCAACCTAACACTGAGAGTGCAACAATAAAAAAAAGGTAACCGATGCATTTGAAAACACCTTTTCGCCATGCTTGTCTGTCGTGTTTAAAACTGTTCAACCATGCCCGGTAATCTGCTATTAGCAGTATCTTGATATGTCTTAACATTTAGTTTCAGAGATTTTATCTATTATGTTTCAGCTGTAAGATCAAGAAAAATATCCTCTAAAGTTTCTGTCTGGTTAGGATTTATTTCTGTTGGTTGTGTATGTAATTCCCGTTTCTTTTGCTGAAGTTCTGCAAGTGTGCCAACAGCAATTAGTTGCCCTTTACTGATAATACCTACCCGATCGCAAATACGTTCAGCGATTTCCAGAATGTGTGTTGTCATAAAGACGGTACATCCATTTTCACACCTTTCACGCAAAATCTCTCTAACGGTGCGAGCACTTTTTGGATCTAATCCACTTGTGGGTTCATCAAGGAAGAGTATTTGGGGGTGGTGAATGAGTACAGAAATGAGCAGAATCTTCTTCTGCATACCGTAGGAATATCCTTTTATCTGGTCATCAGCAGCATCAACAAGTTCCAATTGTTCAAGAAGCGTATTCATTTCATTTTCAGCTTGTTGTGGAGGAACTTCATACAAATCCGCTATCATACGTACAAACTGTCTGCCATTTAATGCTTCATAAAGTTGTGGTGTGTCGGGCATAAGTCCGAGAATTGCTTTTGCTTGTAAGCTCTGTTTTTGTATATCAAACCCACCGAGTGTTGCTGTGCCTGATGTAGGACGAAGCAAACCCGTAAGCATATTGATTGTTGTTGTTTTACCCGCACCATTAGGACCAAGAAATCCAAATATTTCACCTGAGTCTACATGTAGCATGAGTGAATTGACAGCACACAATTTACCGAAATATTTTGTCAGGTTTGTGGTCTCAATCATTTTGACTATCGCCAAGGATATCGCGTTTGATTGCTGCGAGAGCCTCGTCTATATTAGAGTCTTTCTCTAAAGTTTCACTCTTCATAGAGTTTTTCTGACTACGTTCTTCCCATTTTTTAGCTTCTTTTTCTGCAGCCTGCAATTCCTGTTCTGCTTGTTGAAATGCATTCTTAGCATCATGGGAATCAAATTCTGCTAATACCTTATAGAATGCTGCACGGGTTTCTGCCTGTTTCTTGTTATGAGACATGGATTCAACGTTTTCTGATGCATTTTTTAATTTGAGATAAAATTCGAGAAGTTCTGTTTTAAGTTCTGTCACGACTGTTTCCTGAGTATGAATCCGCTGTTCTAAGTCTTTAGCACGCTGAATAAGTAGTTCTTTATGCTGTTTTGCTTCATTTGCGCGTACATCATCTCCATCATCCATTGCAGCGTTAACTATTTCATCCCACATTCTTACTTTATCTACTATCTCCTCATAGGTTCGTTTAAGTTTCTTTTCTCCTGCAATTGCTACGGCAACATGTTCTTTTGCAGCATTGATTCTTTTTTTCATATCGTATATGGTTTTATCAAGAATTGACCCGTTTTTCTCTAAATCCTCTATAAATTGGTTGATTCTCTCTGTAATCTGTTCCGATATAGCGATTAGTCTTTTCATTGTTTTCCTCCTGATGTCTACTTTGTCCACATTTCCTTTATTATCATCTGTTTCTGACCATAGAGTAATATAATTTATAGAGACATCTGGACCTGAGAAGATAGATATAAACTTAAATTGAATTATCACATAAGTGCGATTATTTAAATTATGATGTATATGTTACAATGTTTCATAATTTGCATTGACAAGTTCAACACCAAAAATTGTTAATCTTGACATGATACTATGGATAGCAGTGATATTGTTGTCGACTAATATAGAGGAACGGTTATGTAATGCTGCCGCCTCACCAAATGTTCCACTTCCAGCAAAAAAATCCAACAATGTATCCTCTGGTGATGAATGTACCTTAACAATACGGTTAAGTACTCCAAGGGGTTTTTGGGTTGGATACCCGGTTTTTTCGGTGCCATTTGTACTTACAATTGTATGCCACCAAACATCAGTAGGTGTTTTTCCACGCGCTGCCTTTTCTTTTCCGACTAAACCCGGTGCCATATACGGTATCCTATCCATTTCATCAAAATTGAATGTGTAACGTTTTGGTGTTTTGGCATACCACAGGATATTATCATGTTTAGTAGGCCATCGAGACTTAGAGCGTCCACCGTAATCATAAGCCCATATTATTTCATTCATAAATGATGCGCGTCCGAATATTTCATCCAGTAGTATCTTACAGTAATGCACCTCTCTATAATCTATATGTAAGAAAAAACTTCCATGCGGATGTAGGACACGATATGCTTCCTCAAAACGTGGACGCAAAAATTCCAAATAAACATTTGAACTTTCAAACTTGTCGGAATAATGTCGCGTCTCTCCCTTTTGTGTTCTGTATGTCTTGCCTTGAAAACCTACACGATCACCATTATCATCCTGTTCTACCTGTATTTCAGTACGTAGTTGGTATTTACCGGTATTGAATGGGGGATCAACATATATAAGGTGGATGCTCTCATCAGAGACATGTTCCTGTAGAATAGTGAGATTATCTCCATAATAGAGGGAATGTGTAGACATACGGATTTTATCTATCTGTTATTTAAATGTGGTGTATTAGTATAACTTCAGTAACTTTTTTGTGGAATAATTATATCAGACTCTGTATAATTTATCAACTACCTTGTCAAGATTACAAGGTAGTAGTCGTTCTCATCAAGTTAGAATTGACCTACAAGTTATTAATATAGCACTATTTTTCTGTGAATTGTACTACTGTTATCCATAGATATTTGTCTTGACGATACAGATAATTTCGGGTAAAATTTGAAACGTGTTGAAATTGGAAGGGAGAAGAGATTAATAACAAAAGGAATAAGTATGGGTGTTTTACTTGGTTTGGATGTTGGGGATGTAAGAATAGGTGTTGCAGTAAGTGATGTGCTTGGTAGTGGTGCACATCCTTTATGTACACTGACACGTACTAATAGGCAGCGCGATATAATTGCAATAGGAGACCTTGTTTCCATCCACGAGGTCGAACGAATTGTCATTGGTTTGCCGATCTCACTTGATGGAACTATCGGCACGCAAGCCGAGAAGGTGCAAAAATTTGGAAATCGATTATCAAAAGGGTTACAAGTGCCAGTTGAATTTCAGGATGAAAGGTTCACTACATCAGATGCTGAAGATATAATGGATCAACTTGAAATGAACCCAAAGGATCGGAAAAAGGTAATTGACCAAATTTCAGCAATGATTATTCTGGATGAATATCTTCGTGACAATTCAGATGAATAATTCGTGTATACTGCTCCGTTATCGCAAATTACTTCTGCAATCGTAACGTATTACCATTTCTGAATTGGAGACATCCCATGTTCGTACGTGGAATAAGGGCAGTACTGACTTGGAAACGGGTTTTTAGGTTCGGGTTATACACATTCGGATGTCTCGTAATCTTATGCTTCATTGCTATATTGTTGGGTTTACATTACTTTTCACCAACGGCTTCTTCAGAAGAAATAGTATCCATAACAATCGAACCGGGTAGTAGTACTTCAAGAATTGCACAACATCTTGCAACGAATAAATTAATTCGTAGTCCACTTGCTTTCAAACTTGCTGTGCGGTATCGCAGAATAGGGACACAATTAAAAGCAGGCACTTATGAACTCAGTCGTGATATGTCGCTTACGCGGATTCTTGATGAACTTAAGCAAGGTCAGATTGAGTATAGGACATTTACTGTTACCGAAGGAATTACAACAGCAGCAATTGCGAAACTGTGGGAGGAAAATGGACTCGGTACAGCGGAAGCATTTAAAAAAGCAATAGAGTTGCCAGAATTACTTGAAAAACATGTCCCAGAAGGAGTATCAGCTGAAGGCTATCTTTTTCCTGATACATATAAGTTCGCCAAAGGGAGTTCAGCCAAAACAGTTGCCCAGATGATGTTGGCAGAGTCCTCAAGAAGATGGACAGATGTCTTGTCAGAGGAAGCAACAGCAATAGATTTAACACGACATGAAGTAATTACGCTTGCCTCCATTATTCAAAGAGAGGCAGGTTCTTTGTCAGAAATACCCCTTATTGCAGGAGTTTTTCATAATCGACTTAGGGATAATTGGCGACTACAAGCAGACCCAACCGTTTTATATGCATTAGGAGATCCTGAACGTTTATTGACCAGGACGGATCTAAAGGTTGAATCACTATACAATACCTATTTACATAAAGGATTACCACCAGGTCCAATTGGAAATCCAGGAATGGAAGCTATCTTAGGAGCACTGAGACCAGAGGAAACATCATATTATTATTTTGTCGCAATTGAAAAGGGGAAACATCATTTTTCTAAAACACTTGCTGAACATAATCGAATGATTCGTCAGATTAAACGGAATAAAAATGCTTCAAGATAACTGTAAGAAATCGTCCAAATAGACACATCAATCTATAAGATTACATATACTTATGAATGGAGTCATATATATTATATGGGAAATGTTGATACACAACAAACGCTTCAGTCCGAAATCTCTATTTCTGGAATAGGATTGATGCTTGGTGAACCTGTTGAACTGACAATAAAACCAGCCCCTGCGGATTACGGGATTGTTTTTCAACGGACTGATCAAACGGATTCATCGGAGGTAAAAGTTTGTCCAGAGAACTGGACAGATATATTACCACGATGTACAAGTCTACAGGAAGGTGATACAACTGTTAGCAGCGTTGAACATTTACTGTCTGCTCTCGCTGGAATGAGAATTGACAATGCTAAAGTTGAACTCAATGCTCAGGAACCACCTGGACTGGATGGCAGTGCTTTACCATACATCAAAAAAATCCAAGAAGTTGGACTGACTCAGTTAGATGTACCCCGTCGTTACATTGAAGTATCTGAACCATTTGTTGTAAATGACGATAACAAGCAACTGATGTTTCTTCCCTCGGATAAATTTGAGGTTACATTCGCTTATGATCATCCGAATACTACTCCGCAATTTGCTTCGTGGGAACTGACACCGGAAACATATCAACGAGAAATTGCTCCAGCCCGTAGTTTCTGTTTTGAGGCAGAAATTGAGGCATTGCAAGCGTTGGGTATTGGTAAAGGTGCCAGTTATGATAATGTTTTGGTCGTTAAGCCAGATGGAGAGACGAGCTCAGAATTGAGGTTTAATGATGAATTTGTCCGTCATAAAACCCTTGACTTGATTGGGGATCTTTACCTTGCTGGATACCTACCAAAAGCACAAGTTATAGCAATGCGAACAGGACATACATTCCATGCTCAATTTGTGAATGCTATGGCAGAAAAAGGTATTCTGGACTTAACAATCAAAGATAATAAGATAAATCAGATTGTTGAGGCGAAGGATATTTACCGAATTCTGCCGCATAGACATCCAATGTGTTTGATTGATCGGGTAATTGGATTTGAAAACGGGAAAAGTGCTGTTGGAATAAAAAACCTTACCTATAATGAACCCATATTTGAGGGACATTTTCCTGTAGAACCAGTGATGCCTGGTGTTCTACAAGTAGAGGCACTTGCGCAACTTGGCGCATGGTTACTGCTACAAGAAATTGGAAAAGAGAATCAATTAGGGTATTTTAGGTCAATAAGTAAAGCTACTTTTCGGAAAACTGTTATACCGGGAGATCAACTTCGATTGGAAATTGAAATTGTTCAACGTCGCAGTACCTTAGCACGAATCGCTGGGGAGGTATATGTAGATGGTGCTCTCGCTACCGAGGCAGAATTGTCAATCGCACTTGCTCAAACAGAAAATGGGTAGACTCAACAGAACAATATGTAAAAGAATGCATCTATAAGGCAAAAATAAGAAAGTAGAGGAAAACCTGTGTCAGAGACTAACATTCATCCAACAGCAATTATTTCACCTAAGTCCGAATTGGGAGAAGGTGTTCGTATTGATCCTTATACCATTGTTGAAGACCATGTAAAAATAGGTGCAAATACTGTTATTGGACCGCATGTTCAGATCGGAAAATGGACAACTATTGGAGATGATTGTCAAGTCTATTTCGGTGCCTCCATCGGAAATCCATCAAAGGACCTAAAATATAAGGGTGAACGAAGTTATGTACGCATTGGCAACCGAAACGTGCTACGGGAATATGTCTCTATCTCTCGCTCAACTTTTGAAGATGGTGAAACTGTTGTCGGTGATGACAATCTATTCATGAATTGGGTGAATATAGCTCATGATTGTGTTATTGGTAGTAGAGTTATAATGGCAAATTTTGCCACACTTGCCGGTCATGTAATTATAGAAGACGATGTCCGTCTCGGTGCTTATGCGGCACTACATCAATTTGTTCGTGTGGGTAAAATGGCAATGGCAGGTGGCTGTTCAAAAATCGTCCAAGACGTTCCACCTTTCATACTGTCTGCTGGTCAACCTGCTCGTGTCCGTGATCTAAATCGTCTCGGTATAAGAACATCCCAAATTAATCCGTTATCCAAACTTTCACCGGAAACATTTGCCATACTAAAGAAAGCTTACCGTATCTTGTTCCGTTCTGGAATACCCTTGAAACATGCTGTTACCAGAACAAGACAGGAATTACCTGCAGATCCTGAGGTAGAATACCTTTTACAATTTATTGAAGCCTCTAAACGTGGTATCGGCTTCAGCCAACCGAATCGATCTGTGAAAAGCGATATGTAATTTACCCTACCTTAATGTGACTATTAAAGATATACGAATCTTTTATGACGGCTCCCAAACCTAAAGGATTGGGTTTCCTTTGGGGCACTTTCTCAATCCGAGATATTTTTGAAAGTGCGGGCATCTTTTATTTGCTTATAGCAAACTCCCTTGATTTTAAGTCAAGGTGACCGACACAGCATTATGTGGGGGTGTCCGCCAAGACACGACTACGGGGACTACTCAAAACCCAGTTCGTCCCAGATACTTTAGTTTTTGGCGTTCTGTTTATATCGCGGTTGTGGAGGGAACACCTACACAATCTCAAAAAGCGA
>JAPOQK010000081.1 GCA_026710795.1 Candidatus Poribacteria bacterium | reverse complement strand
GAAGGTGGGGGTCGGAACAATATGTTTCATGTATGTTTCATGTATGTTTCGGTTTTTAGTTTATTTTTCAGTTTTTAGTTGTCAGAATTGCGGGATTGTCAGAATCACTGAAGGCGCAGAGGACGCTGAAGACGCTGAAGGTAGAGGGGAATGTCTGAACCAGGATTTACAGGATTATAGGATTTACAAATCAAGAAATCAACGGTATGAACGCCTGTTGGCGTTCCCCGGGTATGAATGCCATTAAGGCATTCCCCGGGATAAGAAAAGAGGGACTTGTCAGAATTGCGGGATTCTGACAAGTCCGTTGGACACCTGTCGCCCCGCTGGGGCTTACTTTTACAATGGTTGAATCCAGTAATGGGACAATAAATATTAGAATTGGTATAAGATGTCGGAGGTCGCTTTGCTCGCTCCGACCTACGAAGAACTTAAATTGACAGTTATGGGTAAATCGAATCGAAATCCAACAAAACCTTGAACGTAATGGGTTTCGTAAACATAATCAAACCTACAAATTTGTTATATCAAATTAACGTTTGTTATATATATTAAGAAAAGTTGAAATCCAAATAACCTTGCACTTTGATAAAATAGGTTGACAAACGACTGTATCTTTAGATAAAATAGTATATGTCTATTCTTATAGAAGGAGTTGAAAATGACAGAAGAAAATGCAACGGTCGAAATGACCGAAAGTACTGATCAAGGTTCTGCAGAAAGTGGTGTTGTACTAAATGTAGAACAGATGCAAACCATGGAGATTCAGCAACGATTTAATAGAGTTAAGTCTGAAAATGGATGGACTATTCATATTCTTGATACTGGAAGAGTGACCGTAAATTTCATTACAAGTATGAGAAAATTCGAAACTACATTGATGGCAGGGGATACCATTATTCGTGACGGAATTGACGTTATAATCATCAGAAACCAGCCAGATGATGCTTATCGTACACAACGCGGTTCTTCATCCTTAGCACGTTCTCGCGAACAGTTATTGTCAACTGAACCAGTAGTTTAGTAAGCCAAGTTTTATATGTGTTACCGTTTGCAGCATTATTGCTTGTATAAAGGAAGGACAGACTTACTCACACTATTGTTGTAAGCAGTTAAAGTTGATATAGTGGGAGGTACCAGACCATTTTAGAACGTATCTATAGACTCATCTCAAGTTTAAAGGGTGGAACGATGGTACCAACAGCGGTAGTGCTAAGTCATGATAGTTATGCTAAAGTATTAGCAGAACGTCTTGAAACGGAATCTACATGTTCTGGTGACAATGAAACGATTAGACTTGAACATCATTTATCATTGCCTGTATCAGTTCGGTCAGAGGATACAGACATAATTGTTGTTAAGGAACTTGTGCCGAATCCATGTCCAATATGTCATCATCCGTTGAAGTTTCTGCGTGAGTTAATTGAACGATTTGAGAACGAGGATACGAATCAGATTCGGTGTCCGCTTGGACATCGATATTCAGGTATAATGAAGGTCTATCATCTGAATATATTTCAACAATCGGAGAGAGACGAAGAATCCGACAAAATGTCAGAATGTCCTACCTGTGGTAGTAACAAAATACAATATTTAGGTCCAAAGGAGATGTTTTGTTTGGATTGTGATTGGGATAGTGATATGGTTGCCCGGTACCGTGTGTAGTATCTACAAAAGTATAAAAGCGCGCCCAAAAAGAACGCGCTAACTTTTGTTCGGTTGAAATGTCCCGAATATCATTTAATGTATAACTGAGAATTCTATTATTTTTACTGTTCTAATGCATGTAATCATCATGAGCACCTTCATCAGTGAATTCAGGTGGTTCTTCAATTTCAGTAATTAGCGTCTCTGTGGTTAAGAGCAATCCTGCAATACTACTTGCATTTTGTAGAGCAGATCTTACAACCTTCGTTGGGTCAATAACTCCGTATTCCAACATATCACCGTATTCTTCTGTTGCAGCGTTGAATCCGTAGTTCCCTTCACCATCTTCAACATTAGATAGGACAACAGCCCCTTCTAACCCAGCGTTTTCTGCAATTGCTTTGATGGGTGAACGTAACGCTTCACGTACGATATTTCGACCAGTGGCTTGGTCTCCATCAAGTTCAAGTGTTTCAAGTTCTGAGATTGCCCGTAAGAGTGTAGTGCCACCTCCAGCGACAATGCCTTCTTCTATGGCAGCTTGTGTTGCCGCAAGTGCATCCTCACACCGTGCCTTTTTTTCTTTCATTTCAACTTCAGTCGCTGCACCAACATTTACAACTGCCACGCCACCTGCGAGCTTAGCAAGTCTTTCTTCCAGTTTTTCTCTGTCATACTCTGACGTTGTATCTTCAATCTGTGTGCGGATCTGTGCGACTCTTCCATCAATACTCTCTTTTGATCCAAAACCACCAACAATAGTAGTATTATCCTTATCAATCGTAACCTTTTGCGCTGTCCCCAACATACCGACTACGATATTTTCTAAACGGATTCCAGTATCTTCTGAGATTACCTGACCAGCAGTTAAATTTGCGATATCTTCAAGCATCTCCTTACGTCTATCACCAAATCCAGGTGCTTTAACTGCTGCAACTTGCATATTTCCTCGTAGTTTGTTGACAACTAAGGTAGATAGAGCTTCACCTTCCACATCTTCAGCAATTATCAACAATGGACGTGTGAGTTGCATTACTTTTTCCATTATCGGTACAAGGTCAGGTACGGAAGTAATTTTATCAATATTTATGAGTATAAACGGATTTTCAAATTCGACGATCTGTGCTTCCTCATCTGTTACAAAGTGAGGAGATAAGAATCCTCTATCAAACTGCATTCCTTCAACAATGTCGACGTTTGTTTCGGATGATTTACCCTCTTCAATTGTGATGGCACCGTCGTTTCCAACTCTTTCAATTGCTTCAGCGATGATTGTGCCGATATTGCTATCGTTAGCAGGGTCGTTAGCTGCTATTGAAGCGACATGGACAATATCTTCATGTGTATTTACTTCTCTACTATGTGCTGTAATTGATTGCACTGCAGCATTGACTGCTTTGTCAATACCGATTTTCAGTTGCATTGGGTCTGCGCCTGCGGTTACGTTTTTTAACCCTTCATGCAAAATTTCTTGACCTAATAAGGTAGCAGTAGTAGTTCCATCCCCAGCAACATCGTTTGTTTTTGTTGCAATGGATTCCAACAGTTGAGCTCCCATATTTTCATAAGGGTCTGGGAGTTCAATTTCTTTTGCAACAGTGACACCGTCACAAGTTACTATTGGTGCGCCAAAAGACTTTTGGATCACCACATTTCGTCCACGTGGTCCAAGGGTAACTTTCACAGCATCAGCGAGAGTATCAGCTCCACGTTTGAGTGCTACCCTCGCCTCTTCATCAAAGATAATTTGTTTGGCCGGCATTAAATTCCTCCTAAAAACTCGTAGAAAACTATAATCATGTTTATATTTTCAGATATTAAATTATAGCATACATCGTGTGTAAAGTCAACTTATTACCAATTCTTGGGTGTGTAAAGTTTTTGGCAAAAGTGTGAAAATCTGATTTTGCTATACACCTGTCGCCCCGCTGGGGCTGCTCAGGTATGTATCAAACTTTCTTTTTTATGAGTTACAATCCAATAGTGATAGTAAAGTTAGTATAGTGATAAGAAGCAAATTAACAAACTTCATTTTTTATCTAAAAAAGTAATATTTGCTTTTCAGCATAGAAGTGATAGATATTGTTGTCAATAAATTTCTGATAAAACAGTGAGAATAGAATCAATACGCTATTTTTGACAGGTGTGTTTGAGGTGGGTAAGGTGTTATTATTGAGGAAATAAGAAGATAGGATTAAATCACTGAGCAATTGCCTTATTGGTTGATGGGACAGCTGGATCTACATATAACGTTTTTTCGTGGGTGTAATGCACATATCCTGCGACGTTTCCTTTTCGTTTTACTACATATTTTGCCCAAGTATAGTCTACTGGGACATAACTTGAATGGTGTGCTTTGCTGAAATATGCAGCAAGTTGGGCGGCTTGTAGCAATGTAGGCATTGGTATGTCAGGTTTATTTTCAGGATTACGTATGATGACATGTGATCCATGTATTTGCTTTGCATGAAGCCACATATCACGTGGTTTAGCAATCTGACGTAGGAGTAGGTCGTTTGATTCACTATTCCGACCCACATACATGTGAAAACCGTTTTTTGAGATATACTTACGGAAGGGACCTTCACTTATATCCTGTTGTTTCTTGTTCTTATGCTGCGTTTTTAAATACCCATTTTCAACAAACTCTGCACTAAGTTTTTGAAGGGACTCAAGTGTATTAGATGATTCTAACTTCATTTCATATTGTATGAGTACTTTCTGTTCTGCTTCAAGTGCTGCAATAAGTTGTTGTATTTGGGAAAAACCACGTTTTGCTTTGGTGTATTTCTTGAAATATGATTGTGCGTTATTTGAAGGACTAAGTTCTGGGTTAAGTGATATTGTCAATGTATCAAGTTCTGGACTATAATAGTTTTGTAGTTCAACTTGTTTTTGTCCGCGGGTGATGTTATGTAGGTTTGCGAGTATAAGTTCACCATAGATTCGGTAATCTTCAGATTTTTCGGCACGTTCCAAATCCTTTTGTAGTCCTTTCTCTTTCCGGTTATGTAACTTTTTCTGTTTATCCAATGCCTGTTTGAGTCTGTGTTTTTCTGAAGCAATATTTTCTTTCAGTGTGATAGCATCATAATATACAGCGAGAGCTTCACTCATCGTGTCAAAAGCGTGAGAGACTGGATCAGGAAATTGTTTTAGTGGCATTGGGGATACAGCTAACGGAACATCTCCATCCATAAGTATTTGTGGAACAACGTTTTTCGTGTCAAAAAAAGCGATTACTTGCTGATATGCTTCCCATAGTCCTGATTTACTTGACCGAGCGATAATTTCCTTAGCAATCATTGGACTCAGCCCATCAATTTTACTAAATAGTGATTTCCATGTGGTTTCAGAGTGAAAAAGTTCGGTAAAAGTGATTTTATCCAAAGCCGATGGATCAATCTTTTCTTGTTGTGGTGGTAAATCATAAGTTTCACCCGGCAGGACCTCACGATATCGACTCATTGTTTCATCAATATGTTTCCAGCATTCTAAGATTCTGCTATCGGTATCGTCAATCAGAATGATATTGCTGTGTCTTCCCATACATTCAATAATAATCGTTTTTGGATGTGATTGAACAGGTTCATCGGAAACAGGTTGAATAGTAATTTTTAATATGCGATCCCAACCTATTTGTTCTATGCCAATGATTTTACCATGTTTCAAGTGTGTGGAAAGAAAATCAGCAAAATAGGATTGCTTTTGTCCGGAAGATGGTTTATATATGAGGTGGGTGCGTGCATGAACCGAATGTGCGGATATAGTAAGCCAATGTGTTTGTTTGTCTTGATCAATCTTGATGTTAAATGTACTTGGATTTGCTTGTTCAATATGACGAATTTTACCGCCAATAAGTATATGGGACATCTCATCCGTTACATGATGAAGTGTTAAACTATCAAAAGACATGGGTCGAGTCTCACAAAAGTTGTCTTGTATTAGCAATAATATTCATATTGAATCCTATGTCTCCAGTCCACTATCAATCGATTACAAGAATACTGTATCCAGTCGCTTTGTTCTGCATTAATTCTTCATATCCTTGATGTGCGTCCTTTATTTGACTTGAATACCTTCCTTGATATCCACTGACAATGAACTTTGCATAATATTTCAGTGCTTCCACTTTGTGATCCGCTGCAAGTTCTTTGTCTTTATCTGAGTTACCGCTGCTGAATTCACCAGTCATACCAAAAGGATCATCGTCCGGATGCGCCAAAAATGCCCAAAGACCGTGATTTATATGGGCAATATCAAGGTAAGCCATGTAGAGTTCTGTAAGTCCACTTTTTTGATATTTCTTGACATAAGTATATAGTGCTTTTAGGGTTTTATGTGCATCACGGGGGACAGGGTTTCCTTCTTGTATGAGATAGTATTCTGCGGCAGGACACCATTTACTATTTGGATAAAGTTCAACCAAACGTTTCAAGAAACCATAATGATACAGAAACTCGCCTCCCATTTCAAAGTAAGTAAAATTAGCCTCTAACCGATTTAAGTTGTCGATTTTTCCCCACTCCTTTGTAAGATCACCCTTTATGAAACCTTTGATTCCATGTTCTTGATAATATTCCTGATATTCATCCGAGAGAATTCTTTGAAGTCTATCACAAAGCATGTTAGCAACCCAGAGTGCTTCCTCTTGGTCTTCGCTCTTTTTGTCGTCTGTCAACAAAGGTTCCAAAGCAATCAAAGCATCGTATAATTTTAGTTCTGTTATTAACCTCTCACTCTTTTCAAGAGGATTCTCAATTTCACTAATTGAAAAAGACATCGGAATAAGTAATAGTGAAATAACAATCATTATATTATATTTCATATAATATATCTTCCTCAGTATATTTTGTGACCCTGAACTAATGATATCGCTTCAAGTCATTCGTTATACCGCGTAGTTTTTTATGAATATCCTGGGGTACACGTGGGTTGAAAGGACCACCTGTTCCAGCTTCAATATCGTCAAAACCACTCAAAATCATCGTTTCAACAACCGCAGAATAGTTATACACTCTTCCATTCCAAAAACGTATCTCTTCAAGTGGTGCTATATCAGCTTCAATTCGTAGCGAAGTATCATAATCTCCGCGCCGTTGTGCATTATTGATTTCATCAGAGGCACGAGCATAAGCGACTGCAATACCAGATGTATGTCCTTTTGTGCCGAGTTTGGCAGCACCTGTGCATCTATCACCTATTCCCCATACAACAATACCAGAATCCCCAACTCCTTCAATGAGTGGGATCACATCGTCTTCATCTGTACCGATTTTCACACCGATGAAATGAGGGGAATCATTTAATAGTCGAATAACTGCATCTAAGTCACGTTTTTGCCTAAAATAGTAAAGAAATCTGGCGTTGCAAGTACTACCGTAATGTTCCACGAATTTCATGAATTGTTCGTAGATACCTTCCGGACTACTAATACCGGTCAAAGGCATCAGCAAATATGCATCAGGTGGTCTATTAAGTTCGGATTGTGCTTCAATGAGTTGTCCTGCTTGGTTTATCGGATTTGGCACAATACCTGATATTAAGATACCGTCGGATCCGATCTGTTGTCCCGTTCTATCTATTAATCTTAACTGTTGCGTTTCAGATATATGGTGGATTAAACTTGTTCCAGCGATTGCAATGACCCGTTTGCGACCTTCATCCAAGTAGTTGTTTTTCATTAGGTAGTCTATGTTTTTTGCATGTCCAACATAATCAATTTTGTTGCCATTAAATGGAATAACAGGAATTGTAGTAACGGAATTGAGTGCATCTAATAGATCTGGTAATGCAAATGGCATTGGTAACTCCTATTAAAATTGTTTTCTTAGAACCAGCGCACTCTTGAAAGATCCAGAAGTGACATCTGTCTGCACATCTATCTCAAAACCTTTTGATGCTTGTTGTTTCTGATTCCAACGTTTTGCTGTGATACGTGCTTCTACTGCACTAACGATATGGTTTAATATAACCAGACCTAACATTGTCCGTGCAGTTTGAAATGTGTCATTAGCATTTTGGCGCAAATCATACGCTTCCAAACGATATTTTGAATCAAACTCAATAGCGGTGTCCTTTTCATCCTTCAATGATGGATCAAGGTCCTTCCAATACCACTTACCAGTGCGGTTTCGTGTTTCATCAGAATCATAGAGGTGGTTCCAATTTTCATATTGTGTTGCGTGTTCAAAATCTTCCACGAGATCCCATTTTTCAAAAGATCCAGGTCCTATAAAAATAACATGGTCTCTGACTACTTCGCGATAGTCATCACGCGTTTTTACTGCTTTGTTTCGCAGTATAAAGTAGGTAATAAATAATCCTACCTCTGCTGCAGTATAGATGTATCCATGCTTCGCCCCTGTGTATAATTGTCCCATGCCGGGTATTGCGAGTGAATAGAGAAAAGCTTCATTTGGTGATTTGCGGGGAGTTAGTATTGTTTCTGAGTTAGTTGAAATATCAGATTGTCCTGTAATTGCACGGATACCAAGGTTGGATTCTAAATAGAAGTTTGTGAACATAGATGAATGTGATCTAACGGAAGAAAAGCAATATGTAGATGTTAAGTTAATGATTATTAGTGTGATGAATATTAGGTTTCGTTTCACTTGTTAATGTATTCCTGATTTAAATCTAAAATGCAATAATACCTGTTGCTTCAATTAGTCTCTCTTGTAAGGGACCGAAACGTGGTCCGTATGTCAAGTCTATATTAAATAGATAGACTTTCACACCAATACCGTATGTGATGCTATCAGTCCAATCAGGGAGATTAATCCCCGGTTCGGATTTGTATCCTACTCTTAACGCTAATATATTACCAAGCCAGTATTCTAAACCGAGATTTTTTTGTAAATGCCTCCATTCAAATGCTCGGAAACCAACTCCTCTTTCAGATAAAAGTTGCTCTCTTGTTAGCATGTCTGATTCTGATCTTTCAGCATTAAGCCTTTCTAAATCAGCATCTAATACTGTGTCATCCTCTGTCAACTTATCAATATATGCTGAAATCCCAGTTACAAATCGAAGGTGATTATATCTATCCTGATATAGACTCATTGATGTCCCTATCCTTAGCATACGGGGTAAGGGATCCGCTTGGTTTTCATCAATAAAAGAGATACCGGGTCCAACGTTCTGAATTACTAATCCGATGGTAGTTGGTACCGGTCTAAACGGAAGAAGATACTGTACTCCCATGTCAACTGCATACGAAGCTCCGGTCTCTCTACCCAGTACCATGCGTATCATTTTTCCGTTAATGCCAGCAGCTAATGAATCTGTAATGGCATCTGCATAGGATAAGGTCAATGCCATATTTGTTCCAAGACTTTCTTGGCGTATTACATCAGGCGAATCGCTTGTAACGGCAATTGTTCCTTGTCCTTGCAATTGCAATGTTGCGCCAACAGTACCTATCCCACCGAGAGGGAATGCCCCAGAAAGGAAAGTGTAATATAAACCTTCTCCTGCTTCACCGAAAGGACCGCTGTAATCAGTGTAAAACATAGATGCTTGTGCACCCATTTCACCGGAACGTAAATTGCTTTCTGGCAATACTGCTAAACCACTTGGATTCCATAGTGAGGTGGTAACATCCCCAGACATAGCAGAAAATGCATCACCTAATGCTCTTGCTCGAGCACCACCGCCTAAGTTTAATATTTGGGCACCAGTTCTGCCTGGTCCTGCGAACACTGTTGATGGAATAATGAGAACTACACATAAGATTAAATTGACATATCTTAACATAATTGGCGCGATTATTTCGTAGAATAATAGTTATATGTCTACGAAAAAAGTTCCTCCTGAAATCTATTGTTTTTATTTAACTGATTTTCGAAATGTATAAGATATATCATATAACGAAATTTACATTATTCGGTTTACTCTGATTGTTTAAAGACTGTTACCAAAAGTTTGTCTCAATAATGTTGAAATTTATTACAAGTTTAAAATGAACTATGTTGAATAAATTATGTATTGAACACTACTAAAGAACTAACAAACACATAGTATATTATGTTGACACCTGTCAATTGATGTGCTATTATTTTTGAATATATATCCCTACCTGTGGAAGACATCTTGAATTTTCGAAAACACTATCGATATTTGTTTGCTGTATGTTCCGGCATACTATTATTATGTAGTTATCCTACTGTAAATTTCTTCCCACTTGCATGGATCGGTTTAGTTCCATTGTTGTTAGCTCTTGAAAACGTTAAGAGTTGGAAAACAGCATTCAGCATCGGCTATGTAGCAGGATTTCTCTTTTTCGCTGGTTTACTGTTAGCAATATCGTTATTATACCCTTACGCGAATATTTTTACAACAGTTTTGGGATATTTGCTCTTAGTGGGGTATACAGCACTCTATTTTGCAGTAGCCTCCGTATTGGTATATCATTTGCCGTGGCAGTCCGGGATACTATATCCATTGGGGGTTGCAACAATATGGGTAAGTTTAGAATGGGTACGTAGTTGGTTGTTAACCGGATTCCCATGGGGAAATATCGGTTATTCACAATGGAACAACCAACCCGGTATTCAGATAGCATCATTTGCTGGTGTATACATTGTAAGTTTTGTTGTTGTTTTTTTCAATGCTGGGATAGCATCCATCATACGAGGTAGGAATAATTGGCGTAAGGAATTGGTCGCAGTTACTGTTCCTTGTCTACTGGTAACTATATGTTTCATTTATGGATATGTATCTATAAATAAAGATGAAAAAATACAGCAAGAAACTATTGAAGTAGCACTTGTCCCAGGCAATATACCGCAAATTGAGAAATGGAAATCAGCCAGTTTTCCAAAAATATTTGCAAGATATCTAAATTTAACAAAGAAAGTTGCTGAGGAAAAACCTGACGTTATCGTTTGGCCCGAGACAACGGTAAGAGGAGAGGTGTTATCGGGGGAATGGAAGAGTTACCACAGTCATTTTATAAAGATGCTTGATGGAATTGGCGGTATTCCTATGTTGGTCGGAGCAACAGACCTTGATACAATTGGGGATCTATATAATAGAGTCATTTCTGTATCACCCGAAGGCGAAATACTTGGGAAATATGCAAAAATGCGTCTGGTTCCTTTTGGAGAATATGTGCCATTGGCAGATTTTCTTCCGAATTTCGTCCAATTTCATCCATTTGAACAGGGGAGGACAGTAAACTTGCTACCGATAGCAATTGCTGAGAAAAATCAAAATCACAACCAGACTATAGAAGTAGGTATATCAATATGCTTTGAGTCCTCTTTTCCAAACCATTTTCGTAGGTTTGTGAAAAAAGGTGCAAATGCTATGGGGATTCTTACTAACGATGCATGGTTTGCAGGCACAGCATTACCTGAACTGCATTTAGCAATGGCACCGTTTCGTGCTGTTGAAAACCGGGTTGCTGTTTTTCGGTGTGCAAATGGGGGATATTCATGTGCTGTTGATAAATTTGGAGGTATCAGTACACCTTTTGTAACCCCTAATACATATAAAGAGTTCATAGTTGCAAGTATAGCATTATCAGATGGGAATCACACATTATATACTCGTTATGGAGACTGGTTGCCAATTCTCTGTGTATTGCTTAGTCTACCTTGGATAATATATACCATAATTAAACACTACTCAGTTATCAAGTCTGAAGACAGACAAATTGAAAGGAAATAAATGTTAACAGATTTAAAGACAGAAGTTGATTCAGTAACAACACGACTTAATGAGCTTAGGGGGTTTCTTTGACCTTGCTACAAAACAGAAAGAATTAGAGGAATTGGAGAAAGAGGCGATGGCAACCGATTTTTGGGGGAACACTCAAAGGGTACAAACTGTAAATCAACGTATTGCATCCCTGAAGGATGAAATCGGTGAATATGAAAAGTTGAAGAGTTCGGTTGATGATATAGAGACTCTCTTGGAACTTGCGATTGAGGAAAATGATACAAGCTTAGAACCAGAGATACAGAACGGATTAACAACAATAGGAACACAGTTTGAGAAAATTGAACTCCGTTTAATGTTGGATGGTGAGTTTGATGAGAATAATGCAATCTTAAACATTCATCCTGGTGCGGGTGGAGTTGACGCACAAGATTGGGCAGGCATGCTAATGCGCTTGTATCTTCGTTGGTGCGATCAACACAACTATACAACAGAAATAGTTGACCTTACATCTGGCGATGAAGCGGGTATAAAAGGCGCAACGATCTTAGTAAAAGGAGTGTATGCCTATGGTTACCTAAAAGCAGAATCAGGTGTGCACCGTCTCGTCCGTCTGTCTCCCTTTGATTTCAACAATCGTCGACATACCTCATTTGCAGCAGTACATCTGACTCCCGAAATTGATGACAACATAGAAGTTGAAATAAACAATGAAGACCTTCGAATAGATACTTACCGAGCAAGTGGTGCTGGTGGTCAACATGTTAACGTAACTGATTCTGCGGTACGTATTACACACATACCAACTAATATCATGGTGCAGTGTCAGAATGAACGATCTCAACACAGAAACCGTGAAATTGCCATGAAGGTCCTGCGTTCTCGACTATATAACCATTTTCAAGCGCAACGAGATGAAGAAATTGCGAAACTACAACCTGAAAGACGAAATATTGACTTTGGAAGTCAAATTCGTTCTTATGTCCTTCATCCATATCAACGCGTGAAAGATACAAGAACGAATGTAGAAACTGGTAATGTTGAGGCAGTGTTAAACGGTGAAATAGATATGTTTATTGAGAGTTTTCTTAAAATGAAACCCACCAAATAAGTAACAATCCACAGTATAGGAGTAACTCATGAATATCTATAGAACTTTACTGTACATATCAATCGTAATTTGTTGTTTTTGTGTTAATGTGATTCTATTTGCAGCGGTGGTTCAAGTGCCTTCAGATCAACCAACAATTCAAGAAGGTATTGAGGTAGTAAATGATGGTGATATGGTATTAGTCGCTGATGGAATCTATAGTGGTGAAGGAAATATCAACATAGATTTCAAAGGAAAACAGATTACCGTAAAATCACAGAATGGTCCAGAGGAAACTATCATCAACTGTTTAGGGACACCTGATACGCGAGGGTTTATTTTCCAAAATAAGGAAACCAACGATACTGTGTTAGAAGGTTTTACAATCAAGAATAGTATCCATGATGAGGGCGGGGGAATCTATTTTAATCATTCCTCCCCTACAATAAAGAATTGTAACATTATTGAGAATAAAGGTCGTATAGGTATTTACGGTTATAATTCTGATGCGCGTATAATTGACTGTAAAATATCTAACAACGGTCCAGGCACTGGCGTTGCTTTCTATGGTGAGACTATCAGCATGGAAGGATTAATATTAAGGGATACTATCAGTAAACCGAGTCTAATCAGTTGTGTTATCTCTGAAAATACCGGTTCTGGCATTTTCTGTTTTGATGCGGTTGTTGTCGAAATCAAAGATTGTAAAGTTTATAAAAACAGTGGAAGTGGAATTTATTGTAATTTCTTTACCAGTGCTCGTGTTAATTATTGTGAAATTTTCCAAAATAATGGTGGCGGAATTAAATGTACTGAATATGCCAGTGTAATAATTACTGATTCAATTATCAAACAGAATACTGCTAAGAATGGCGGTGGGATTTATTGCAGTCCAACTTCAAATATTAGAGTAATGGGTTGTATTATTGCAGAAAATATAGCAACAGAATCTGGTGGAGGAATTGGAGTTATCACCACAAGAGGAAGTGCTGAAATTGACTATTGTACAATAGTAAGAAATACTGCAAATAAACGGGGTGGTGGGGTTCATGCTTTCATTCAAGAACCATTTTTTACATTGTCCAATTCGATTCTTTGGGAAAATCAAACAAATGGCACACATCCAGAATTTTCTGGTATCGGTGATATAAAGATTAGGTCTTGTGACATACAAGGTGGTATTGATGGAATCGGTCAGGAACCTAATGTTTGGTCTGTTGTAGATGAAGACAACATTGATGAAGACCCACTCTTCATAAACGCTGACAGAGGTGACTATAGACTTAGAAGAAACAGTCCAGCTATAAAAATGGGAGCAACCGCACCCCGTGAAAATCAAGGAGAAGAAGGAGAAGATTTTATAGAGGATTCTCTCAGTGTATCCTCAGTAGGGAAACAAATTCTAAGATGGGCAGACTTAAAGAGAAATTAATTGTGAATTAAGATATGGAGGATAAAATGAACACTTATAGAAGTAGTATATACATCTTTATATACCTTATTTTGATTTGTGTAAATATATCAACTTATGCTGCAACGATTAATGTTCCTTCAGATCAACCAACAATTCAAGACGGTATTGAGTCAGCAAATGATGGTGATATAGTAGTAGTTGCTGATGGAATCTATAGTGGAGATGGAAATGTCAACATAGATTTCTTAGGTAAACAGATTACCGTAAAATCACAGAATGGTCCAGAGGAAACTATCATCAACTGTTTATCCACACCAAATTCACGAGGGTTTATTTTTCAAAATAAGGAAACCAATGATACTGTGTTAGAGGGTTTTACAATTAAGAATGGAAATAATACTGATGGTGGTGGAATCTTTTGCGATGTATCTTCACCAACGATAAAGAATTGTTATATAACCGATAACAGTGGTGGTGGAATCTTCTGTATTGTTTCTGAGGCTAAAATAATTGACTGTCAGATTACAAACAACCGAGATGGCAACGGTATCTTGATTATAGAACCGGATACAAGAAATGGAGTGGTTATAGAAGGAAATATCAGCGGACCGAGTCTAATCAATTGTATGATATCTCAAAATGAAGGAAATGGAATATATTGTTTACTTCATGCATATGCAATAATAAGAAAATGCACAGTCTCTCAAAACAATAATCGAGGAATTTTCTGTAACTCTTTTTCAGGTGCAAAAATTACGAATTGTATAATTTCACAAAACATGGGTAGCGGTGTTGACTGCACGGAATATGCCTTTGTAACAATTACTGATTCGATTATCAAACAGAATACAGCCGAAAATGGAGGAGGCATCTATTGCAGTCCTACATCAAGGCTTAATGTTACTGGTTGTGTGATCGCTGAGAACATAGCAACGGAATCTGGTGGTGGTATTGATTTTATTTCTACCTTTGGACGTGTAAACATAACGTATTGTACGATTACAAGAAACTCGGCTAATAATAGAGGTGGAGGGGTGCATGCTAACCTTGAAGGGTCACCTTTCAAATGCACAAATTCTATTATTTGGGGCAATACATCAAATGGGACTCACCCAGAATTTTTCGGATCTGGTCCAACTATTAGTATTAGATCATGTGATTTACGAGGTGGGCTTGAAGGATTTGGAGAACTATGGGCTAAGCATATTTTCTATGAAGACAACATTGATGAAGACCCGCTATTCGTAAATGCTGATAATGGTGACTATAGACTTAGACCTAACAGTCCGGCGAGTGAAATGGGGGCTACGGCACCACGTGAGGAAGAAGAAGAACAAGAAGAAAAAGACGAACAAGAAGAAAAAGATGAGAATTTTATTGAGGAATCTCTCAGTGTGTCTTCAGTAGGAAAACGAATTCTAAGATGGGCAGACTTAAAGAGAAATTAATTGTGAATTAAGATATGGGGGATAAAATGAACACTTATAGAAGTAGTATATACATCTTAATATATCTAATTTTGATATGTGTAAACACCTCAACTTATGCTGCAACGATTGATGTTCCTTCGGATCAACCGACAATTCAAGCGGGTATTGACGCTGCACAAAACGGGGATACGGTTATAGTTGCTAATGGAGTATACAAAGGTGAAGGTAATGTCAACATTGACTTCAAGGGTAAACAGATTACGGTAAAGTCCGAGAATGGTCCAGAAGAAACAGTCATAAATTGTTTGTGGATACCGAATACACGAGGTTTTATCTTCCAGAATGAAGAGACTCATTCCTCCGTATTAGACGGATTTACAATCAGAAATGGTGTCCAGGAGTTCGGGGGAGGGATATACTGTAATAATGCTTCTCCAACAATTAAGAATAGTGTAATTTCATGGAACAAGGCACAAAGGAACGAAGGCGGTACAGGACGGGGTGGTGGAATATATTGTTTCAATTCTAACGCAATAATAATAGATTCTACAATCTCAAACAATATCGCAGAATATACTTATGGTGGTGGTGTTTATTTTGATGGAACAAGTGAAATTAAGGAGGGTTTAGGTTTAAGAGAAACGCGGTTTCAACCTAAATTAATCAATTGTCTTATTTCAGAGAATACAGGTAGTGGAGTGTTTATTCAGGACTTCGCAAGTTGTGAAATAAGAGACTCCAAGATTATACACAATACGCTACGTGGGGTTGTATGTACATTTTTCTCACGTGGTGACACACAAATTATAGGTTGTGAAATTGCACAAAATACTGGCGGAGGTGTGGAAGTAAGCGAGTATTCTATTCTCAAGATCAACGATTCAATAATCAAACAAAATACGGCTAAATATGGCGGAGGAATTTACTGTAGTCCATCAGGAAATATTGTAGTCTCTGACAGTATTATTGCACAAAACATTGCTACAAAATGGGGTGGTGGTATTGAAGTCTTCGAGTCAAAGTGGGGAGATGTTGAAATTACTCGCTGCACAATCACTCGTAATACTGCGAGTGTGAGTGGAGGCGGCATATATGTTTATTGTCTTACTTCCTTTACCCTAACCAATTCAATTGTTTGGGGTAATCATTCGGACGATAGGAATCCTGAGGTATATGTGTCAGGTAGAGGTATAGTTTTCAGATCAAACGATATCAGGGACGGACTGGATCGTATCGGTCAAGAACCTGATGGAAACTTGTTTATTTATGAAGATAATATTGATAAAGACCCACTCTTTATTAATTCTGATAGAGGAGACTATAGACTTAGACAAGATAGTCCTGCATTAGGGATGGGACCACAAACTAACGTTGGCGGTGCGCTAAGTGTTGTTCCGCTCGGAAAAAGGTTGGTAATGTGGGCAGATATGAAACGTAAATAGAGGAGATCTACTGATGAGAATGACCATCAAAAACAACATTGTATATGTATTTACTACTATTATACTAAGTCTTCTATTTTATAACGTCCTATTATATGCAGCAGAAATTCATGTTCCAGCGGATCGAGCAACGATTCAAGCTGGTATTGATGTAGCACAAAATGGTGATACCGTTATAGTTGCTAATGGAATTTACACAGGTGAAGGAAACGTCAATATCGATTTTAAGGGTAAACAGATTGCTGTTAAAAGCCAAAACGGTGCAAAATTGACAATCGTTGATTGTGAAGGTAATCCCGATACACGTGGTTTTATATTCCAAAACAATGAGACAAATGATTCCCTGTTAGAGGGTTTTACAATCATTAACGGAATTCACGAAATGGGTGGTGGTATTTTTTGTGACAATGCATCACCAACAATTAAAAATTGTGTAATTGATAGTAATCAAGCGACAGCAGACAAATCCAACGGTCCAGGAGGCGGTGGTATTTATTGTCTGAATTCTGCTGCAGTAATATTGGAATCCACTATTACAAACAATATAGCAAAATATGGTGCTGGTGTTTTCTTTGAGGGATGTTTAGAAAAGTTAGAAAAGGATGATGATCCCACAGAACCTTGTCAAGATATAAGTTTGGTCAACTGTATTATTTCATATAATATAGGTGATGGAATTTATTGTTATAGAGGAGTAAGACCTGATATTAGAGATTGCACAGTCTCTCATAATGAATGGCGAGGAATCGCCTATAACTATGCTGTATATGCAAATAAACCTATTTTCAATTGTGTTATTGAGCATAATTCTTCTGGTGGGGTTTCGAGCACTCAATATTGTATTATGTACATTGAAAAATCTATCATCAAAGACAACACAGCTCGAAGGGGCGCAGGTATTTACTGTGGTACTGCGAGTTCTGTTTATGTATCTTATTGTGTAATTGCAGAAAATGTCGCAACACATACTGGTGGTGGAATCGAAGTGAAATCTTCCAGAGGAGATGCAACAATAGAATTTTGTACAATTACGCGAAATAGAGCAAATGAGGAGGGTGGTGGACTATTTGTTCGTACAGGTACCTCCTTTGTATTGAGTAATTCAATTGTATGGGGAAACGATGCTGATATTAATCATAGCGAAGCATTTATTGCTCAACAGTTCTTTGGACGGATCACTGTTAAGTCTAACGACATAAACGGTAGAATTGAAGATATAGTGCTTTTTTTTCAACCAGAAGTGGTTACAATAGAAAACAACATTCGTGAGGACCCACTTTTTATTGATGCTGAAGGAGGTAATTTTCGGGTTAAACCAAACAGTCCTGCTTATGCAATCGGTGCCCATTTGATACTTGATGGTCTGGTAAGTGTTAGTTCTGTCGGTAAACAAGTCACATTATGGGGAGATATAAAAAGACAGAGATAATTGACTTTAAAGGAGTAAGTCATGAATAGAAACAAGATTTTCGTATTTGTATTATTCAGTCTATGTATTTTATTTGTGAATCAAATAACATTTGGTGCAATAATTCATGTTCCAGCGGATCAAGCAACAATTCAAGCTGGTATTGACGCGGCAAAAGATGGAGATACTGTATTAGTTTCTGATGGAGTGTACAAAGGTGAGGGAAACGTAAACATTAATTTCAAAGGAAAACAGATCACGCTTAAATCCCAAAATGGAGCGACAGAAACAATTATAGACTGTGAAGGTCGTTCAGATACCCGCGGTTTCACATTCCAAAACAATGAAAAAAGTAATTCGGTAATTCATGGGTTCACGATAAAAAATGGCACACATATAGATGGTGGTGGCATTTATTGTAAATTTGCTTCTCCAACAATAAAAAAATGCATTATAACAGAAAACAGTCCGGGAGGTGGCATCTATTGTGATAATTCTGGTGCAATCATAGAGGGATGTACCATATCAAACAACGCCTTAAATACATGGTACGGCGGTAGTATCTATCTAACTGGTGAGTGGATTGGGCAACCCTCACGTGAAAAAGTGAGTATAGTGAATTGCACAATATCGGATAATACAGGTAATGGTATAGTAAGTACAGGTTATATAACTGTTGAAATAATTGGCTGTACTGTCTCTAATAACAGTCGTGTAGGCATAGAATGCTTGGCAAGTTATTCTAATCATATAAACCTTATTGCAAAATCGATTATAGAAAAGAATCAGTTGGGTGGAATTGGTGTCAGAGAAAATACATTAGTTAAGATTACTGAATCTGTCATAAGAGATAATACAGGTGAAGGTGGTATATTTTGTAGTAGAACATCAAGCATTGATATATCAGAATGTATAATTGCCAATAATAAAGCCAACCGTTTTGGTGGTGGGATTTATGTTCATGCTATGTTAGGATATGCAAACATCTCACATACTATAATAACAGGCAACTCAGCAGGACTTTACGGTGGTGGGATATATGGAACAGTTAGTTCAAATCTTACATTAACTAATTCAATTGTTTGGGGAAATTCCTCTGATGGTACACATGATGAAGTTTATGCCTCGGGTAAAAAGATAGTAATTCAATCATGTGATATTAAAGGTGGAATAAATGGTCTTCAACGAATAGCGGATGGTGTTGACTTGATATATGAAGATAACATCAATAAGGATCCACTCTTCGTTGATGTTGATAGAGGAGACTATAGACTTAGACGAAATAGTCCTGCATTAGGGATGGGACCACAAACTAACGTTGGCGGTGCACTCAGTATTGTTCCGCTCGGAAAAAGGTTGGTTATGTGGGCAGATATGAAACGAAAATGATATACTTGTTTTCATATTGCATTGGATAGAAAATAAGAGTATAATTAAGATGGACATAAAACAGAAAGGAGGGTAGAAAAATGGAAGAGACAAATGACTTAATGCGTCAACGAAAAGATAAGTTGAACGAAATCCGAAAAGCCGGTATAGACCCCTATCCACATCAGTATGCCCCTACCCACACAACAGAAAACATCCGCGTAGAATTTGAGGAAGTCACTGAAACCCCAGACGATACCAACCGAGTCACTGTCGCCGGCAGGATTATGACCAAGCGTGATCATGGCAAAAGTAGTTTCGCAAATTTGCAAGATAGCACTGGACAAATTCAGATTTACGTGCGACGAAATGACATAGGTGCGGAATCTTACTCGGTTTATCGTCGTTTTGATGTAGGAGATATTATCGGTTTAAGTGGGGTTGTTTTTCGGACACGTACTGGTGAATTAACCATCCTTGCTGACACCGTTGAATTACTTTCCAAATCTATCCGACCACTCCCTGAAAAATGGCACGGTTTACAAGATAAGCAGACCCGTTATAGACAACGTTATGCTGATCTAATTATGAACCCTGAAGTGAAAGAGGTTTTCGTAAAGCGTACACAAATCGTTCAAGCCATACGGAATATGTTAAACGAACAAGAATTTATTGAAGTAGAAACCCCTGTTCTCCAACCAATATACGGTGGTGCAAGCGCACGACCTTTCACTACATATCATAATACTTTAGACCAATCTTTATATCTACGAATAGCAAATGAACTTTACCTAAAACGGCTTATTGTTGGTGGATTTGATCGAGTCTATGAGTTTTCGCGCGATTTTCGTAATGAAGGAATGGATAGGGATCATAACCCCGAATTCACTATGCTTGAACTCTATCAGGCTTATGCAGATTACTTAGAAATAATGGAATTAACAGAGAATCTCATAGCGAAGACTGTTGAAAATATTCACGGAACTACAAAAATATCATATCAAGACCAAGAAATAGATTTTACACCTCCGTGGCGAAGAATGACAATGATTGAGTCTATACAAGAACATACCGATATTGATCCAGAAACTCTTTCTGCACATGAAATGTCTACAAAGGCAAAAACCGCTGGGATTGAATTGGATGGAGACGAATCATTTGGAGAAATTATCGCTGAAATATTTGACGCACTTGTAGAGTCAAAACTTATTCAACCGACAATAATCTATGATTACCCTATTGAGGTATCACCCTTTGCGAAGAAAAAGCCAGAGAATCCGGAACTTGTTGAGCGGTTTGAATTTTTTATTTGTGGAATGGAAGTAGGTAATGCATTTAGTGAACTAAATGATCCAATTGACCAACGGCAACGTTTTATGGAACAAGCAAGTAATTTAGCAAAAGGCGATGAGGAGGCATTCATGGTTGATGAAGATTATCTACGCGCATTAGAATACGGAATGCCACCCACGGGCGGACTCGGTATAGGGATTGACCGATTGACAATGCTTTTGACAGACCAATATTCTATCCGAGATGTAATCCTGTTTCCACAAATGCGTCCAGAAAATTGATATGATCACTGCACCAATACTCCACACAGAAAGGTTGATACTTCGCTCATTTACACTCAAGGATGCCCCAGAGGTACAACGTCTTGCCGGTGATAAGGACATAGCAGCAACAACATGTGCAATACCGCATCCTTATGAAGATGGAATGGCTGAAGAGTGGATTAGTACACATGCTGCTGACTTTGAAAACGGTACAGGAATCAGTTTGGCGATTATACTGAAAGAGAACGATAAAAGAACCAAACCAGTCTTAATTGGAGCAATCAACATCAGTATAGATAAAATTGAAAAAATAGGTGAACTCGGATATTGGATTGGTAAACCATATTGGAATAACGGGTATTGTACAGAAGCTGCGAGTGTAATCCTAAGTTATGCTTTTGACGTTATTAAATTAAGGAGTATTCACGCATTCCACATCGGTAGAAATCTCGCATCAGGAAGAGTCCTGAAAAAGATCGGTATGAAATTTGAGGAGTGTTTTGAAAAACAGGTAGAAAAGTGGGGTGTGCTTGAAGATTTAGTTAAATACAACATAAAGAATAAAGCATTTAATCCATAATACACATCGTAATACCTCAACAGATTGCTGACTGCATAGAATTTAAAATAAAAATAACAAGAAAAATTAAATATGAAATTTGAATGGTTCGTAGCATCCCGTTATCTGCAATCTCGACGAAAACAGTCCTTTATCTCAATTATCAGCATCATCTCAATAGTTGGTGTTAGTCTCGGTGTTGCAACCGTCATTTTAGTTATCGCTGTTTTAGACGGTGTAGAACATGGGTTGAGAGATAGGTTTCTGGCAAATGAAGCACATATCGTTCTGAGAATGATAGATCACAGTTTTTTTGGAAACTATCAAGATAGAATTGAACAAATTACAGAAATTGATGGTGTTGTAGCTGCTTCTCCTGTGGTTTATTCCCAAATGGGGGTGTTTCAAACTGGTAGTGAGGGTATTACGGATACCATTTATATCAAGGGAATTGATCTCACGCAGGAGGAGAAGGTAACCGGCTTTTCTCAATATGTCAACGGTTCTATAGATTTTCAAACGTCACCATTAATCGCTGAGGCAGAATTAAGGGAACAGGAGACAATCACCGGTGGAATTGTGTTGGGATCGCGTTTAGCACAACGGCATGGTCTAACAAGAGGTGATGTCTTACGGCTCGTAGTAAAACTCGTTGAAGACCCTGGAGGTTTCGGTTCACCGATGCTATTAGTCGACTTCTCTAATTTTGTCGTAATTGGTGTATATGAATCTGAACTTGCGGTTTATGACAACAGGATAGGGTTTATAGATTATAAAACTGCTCAAAAACTATATAGTCAAGTAGGGAAAGTAAATGTTCTTTTGGTCCGTTTAGAAGATGCTGAAACTGTATCTGAACTCAGTCCAGTCATTGAAGAGACAGCATTTTCGTTTATGGAAATGCCAATTACAACAACTTGGTTGGAAACACATTCCGCGCTGTTCGCTGCATTGAAAATGGAAAAAATGGCAACCGTGATAATTGAAGCACTTATTATTTTGGTTGCAGCATTTAATATTGCAAGCACACTAATAATGACAGTTATGGAGAAAACACGGGATGTTGGTACACTCCGAACTCTCGGTGCAACACGTGGAAATATCATGCGAATTTTTATTATACAGGGAAGTGTTATTGGTATGTTGGGTACTATTGCTGGAACTGTCTTGGGACTTGGTCTCTGCTGGTTATTGAGCACCAACATATTGCGACCTTCACCATGGATTGCAATAGCAGTTATTGGAATATTAATTCTATGCCAGACCATAATAACATTCAGACGTTTAATTCCTACCTCAAAAGCATTAAAGATTGGGATGGTATTCTTCTGGACACTTACTGTGTGTTTTGTTCTATATTGTCTGGTTAAACCTATTTCTCTGAAAGAATTAGGCTTTAGTGAAATATACCAGATGAATCAGTTACCAATAAGAGTCAATTGGTTCTTTGTAGGTTTCATAAACCTACTATCATTCCTAATCTGCTGGTTAGCAACAATATACCCAGCATGGCAAGCATCCAATTTAAATCCTATTGAAGCGTTACAGTATGAATAGTTCACAAAAAAAAATTACAATCTTACGCTAATAGTAATGGAAAAATTAATTAGAATTGACAATTTACATAAATCCTATTATGATGGTGACTCTGAACTGAAAGTGCTAAAAGGGTTAAACCTTGATGTTCACAAATCGGAGATACTTACAATTATGGGTGCATCAGGTGTTGGAAAAAGCACATTGTTGCATCTGATTGGCACGCTTGATCGTCCTACAGAAGGTAGTATTTTTTACGAAGACCAAGATATTACTGCTTTGTCAGAAATTGAACTCTCCCGTTTTAGAAACAATGCAATCGGTTTTGTCTTTCAGTTTCACCAATTATTAGCGGAATTTACGGCATTGGAAAATGTCGCAATGGGTGGGTATATCAAATATAGTAAATACTCAGGTTCTCTTAATGGTAAAACCCAAAGTCTCAGAGAAGTTTATGAAAAAGCGGAACATCTTCTCAATAGTGTCGGTCTATCCGAACGTCTAACGCATTTTCCGAGCCAATTATCTGGCGGAGAACGACAGCGCGTCGCAATTGCACGGGCACTGATAAATCAACCTAAAGTCATACTTGCTGATGAACCGACAGGGAACATTGACGACAAAACAAGCGAAGCAGTACTTGATGTCTTACAGGACATAAACGAACGATTGAACCAGACCTTTATTATTGTTACACACGATTCTCGCATATCCGAACGAGCAAAAAGAACAGTTCACATGGTGGATGGAAAGATAGAAGAATAATATTATTGCAACTTAATAGTAGATAGGAAGGGATAGGTAATGTTGATATATATTGACGGAGAGTTTCTACCTTACGCAGATGCAAAGATTTCTGTGTTTGACCACGGATTACTCTACGGGGATGGTGTTTTTGAAGGCATCCGTTGCTATAACGGATATGTATTTAAATTGGATGAACACTTAGAAAGACTGTACGATTCAGCCAAATCGCTCATGCTGCAAATCCCAATTCCTATTGAAACATTGAAGCAAGATGTACTTGCAACACTTCGTCAAAACCAACTCCGTGAAGGATATATCCGACTGATTGTAACACGCGGTATCGGTGATTTAGGTCTTGACCCAGATAAGTGTCCTAACCCTTCAGTAATCATCATTGCTGACAAAATATCCTTATATCCTCAACATTATTATGATAATGGATTAGAAATCGTCACTGTTTCAGTACGCAGAAACTATCCTGAGGCAATTAACCCACGGATTAAATCACTTAATTATCTCAACAATATCCTCGCAAAAATTGAAGCAAAACAATCTGGGGCAGTAGAAGCTTTAATGCTAAATAACGATGGATATGTTGTGGAGTGTAGTGGAGACAACATCTTTTTGGTCAGGAATGAAATAATCATCACCCCACCACCTCATATCGGGATTTTGGAAGGTGTCACACGTAACAGTGTCATTGCACTTGCACGAGAAGCTGGATTTCAAGTTGAAGAACGGGTTTTCACTCGACATGACATTTATATTTCTGATGAGTGTTTCCTTACTGGAACAGCAGCGGAAGTTATACCCGTGGTCAAACTCGACCAACGTGTAATAGGTACTGGAGAACCGGGAAAAGTCACACAAAAACTTATTGCAGCATTCCGTCATCTTGCAAACAATTTTGGCACAGCAATCTATCCAGAAAACAATTGATAATTACATATCCGATGGAGAAATACACACGAATCCTACATCATTAAGTAAGGAGAAAACCTGCAATGGATTTCATCAAAAAGTCTACATATATTATTATATTAAGTTCTATCTGCATTTTATTCATTTCCTTAACACCACACAATATATTATACGCAGATGAATCCGATAATAATATATTTGGACCAAAACCTGCAGAAGATATACAACCTACCGAATCTACTGAAGAAAAGCCAACTACCTCATCTACCGAGGGCACGTTAATCGTTAAACAAATTGAGTTTAAAGGTGTTCAAACTCTACAAAAAGAGATGCTCCAAACGCTTATTCAAACACAAATCGGTCAAGAGATTTCTGAGGAACTGATTACAAAAGACATTGAAAACTTATATAAAGATACTGGATTTTTCTTTGATATAAAAGTAGATGTGTCTGCAGCTGAAGGGGGTGGTCGTAAGGTAACTTATCTCCTTGAGGAAAGTCCTAAAGTTGAAGGTATTAATATCATCGGAAATGAGGAATTAGACATCGGAAAATTGATGGATAAGATAACGTTACGACGTTCAGAAACATTCAGTGATTATCTTCGTTGGCAAAGTGAACGCTCGATACAAAAATTATATCATGAAAAAGGCTATTATCTCGTTAGCATTCAAGTACATCTTGATAACAATGAAGAAGATAACACAACCCAAGTAACATTTGAAATAAATGAAGGACCACGTATTAGAATCTCTGAGATCAACTTCATAGGAAACGATCAGGTTGATGCGAAAAAACTACGCAAAAGGATGAAAACACGGATCGGAAAACATTTTGATGAGATTTTATTTGAAGAGGAAGATATAAATCTAAACTTAAGAAACTACTATCAGGATCTCGGCTTTGCACAAATAAAGATTTTAGGACATACTAAACGTTTTACAGAAGACAAAACTGGGTTGATGCTTGATATTACTGTGGATGAAGGTCCAAAATATGTACTCGGAGAATATAATATTGAACTTGAATCCGGTGAAAAAGTTGTTTTCTCTACAAACAAAATACGGAACATGTTAAATCCTGCCGAAGGGGAGATATTTAATAGAGACATCTTTGAAGAATCCATTACCGAATTACAACAGAAATATCTTGATAAAGGATATCTACTCGCTGAGGTTAATCCGATCCCATCTTTTGATGAACAAAATGAACTTGTTAACATCAACTTGAAAATCAACCAAGGTGATGTTATAATTATTGACAATGTTCCAATCAGAGGACTGGCAAAGACAAAAGAACCTGTAATTAGACGAGAACTTGATTATCTGAATATAAAATCAGATGAATTACTTGATGTCAAAGTTCTCCGTAAAGCACGTCAACGTCTTTTTCAGATGGGACCGTTTATTCGCGCCGTGGATTTCGTTCCAAGTGACACTGATAACGACAGCAGAAAAAACCTTGTCGTTAATATTGCTGAATCTCCCACTACAGGCACACTAAGTGTTGGGGGTGGATACGGTAGTGAAGGGGGTATTTTTGGAAGTGCAGAAGTTGGTCAACACAATCTTTTTGGAAGGGCATATCGTGTACACCTAAAGGGTGAGCTTGGAACACGGGACCATCACACTGCAGAAGCAAGTTTTGGTTCACCGTGGATTTTCGGTACACCCACTCGATTGAATACACGGATATACAATAATCGTCGTTTTCGTAGATACTATGGAACTATCGGTGCTTTACAGCAAAGGGATTTTCTGGGAGACAGATATGTTTGGCAAACACAAGGAGGATCAGTCTCCGTCGGACGGCCGATCGCCTTTGATATAGACGTATCAGCAAGGTTCAGGAACGACAGTATTAATAATGTAACCCAACAAGATTGGCTACTATCGTTGGTAGATGACTATGAGTTAGATGCCGCCATAGAACAAATTGATGAATCAAGGATAGTAGACAAAGAGGCAGTGAAAGAAAGACTTAGGAATAATACGCTTGATGCACACACATCAAAAGAATATTCCCGACGTACAACTCGTAGTATCTTATTTGCAATAGGTCGAGACACTCGGGATTATAGAACTTCACTTTACGACCCGATGGGCGGTAGTTCACATAGCATTTCCTATGAATATTCAGGTGGAATTTTAGGGGCTGATAACGAATTCCAAAAATATACCGCAGATACAAGTTGGTTTTTCAACCCTTGGTGGAACCATGTTTTTGCAATACATTCCCGTGCAGGATATATGCTAAGTGAAAAAACTGATGTGGAAACACTATTTTATGAAAGATACTATCTTGGCGGTGTAGATTCAGTCCGCGGTTATGAAGACTGGGAAATACATCCTGAAAGTGATAATTACATTGGTGGTGGTGGTAACAAAGTCTTTTTCACAAACTTTGAATACCGAATCCCCGTTTCACCGCAACTCACAACTGCTGTCTTCTTTGATATTGGTCAAGTGTGGGATGAAAGTGTAGCGAACCCTTTTAACCAAATAAACTTCAGACGAGGTGCTGGCGTGGAAGCACGTTTACAGATGTTAGGTATGTTAGCACGATTCGGGTGGGGGTATGGGTTTGACAGACTAAGGTTTTCTGTAAATAGTGAAGGACTTGTTAAACAACCAAGTGGTAGGTTCTACTTTACCATTGGTCCTGGATTTTAATTAATAGTTTTTATATCATTCTGTTCTCATTGACATAAATAATTCTACTATATTACAACACAGATTATATTTATTTTGTATTTACGAAAAGGAATAATTATGAAAAAACTTCTGATTGTTATTTTACCCTTGATGCTCTTCGGTGTCCTGTCCGGCAGTATTGGTCAAGAAGCCTTTAAAATAGGAGTGGTTGACACACAACGAGTTTTGTTAAATTACAGTAAAGCTATTGAAGTCGATAGCCAACTAAAAGCAGCCGAAAAACGTTGGAAAGAAAAACTTGCAGATATAGGGGAACAAATCAGCACGTTACAAGAGAAAAAAGAGAAAACAGAACTATTTGTTGAAGAAGCACAAACTGCTGATTTAGTAAACCAAATACAACAATTACAGCAGCAATACCAACAAGAGTTCAATCAAGGTAGAGAAGCACTTTTGGAAAAGAACCAAGAATGGATGACACCTATCTTTAAAGAATTACAGGACCTGATAATCAAAATCGGAAAAGAAGAAAATTATGATCTTATTATTGATAAGCAAGCTGTATTTTATATGAATGAGAAATACGATATGTCTGAAAAACTCATTAAATTAATTAATGCAGATGCAGAAAAGGGAGATGCTGCCGAACAGAAACAAGATGCCGAGGAGCCTCCAAAGGAAAATAATGATGGACAGTAATTATGCTGGTTCTCAAAATGTATTGGCATTCACTGACCATTACAATGTCGTACTGGGTTACGCTGCGATTGATTATATGAGGTAACCTATGAGTATAAAACTCAAAGATATTTGCAAACATTTGGGCGGCGACCTATCCGGAGATGGAGAAATTGACATTACCGGTATATCGGGAATAAATGAGGCAATCCCAAGCCAGATCACCTTTGTGGCAAATACAAAATACCTCAGCGCAATTGCCACAACCAAAGCATCCGCTATTATTATTGGACCCGGGGTATCTGGAAATGGTAAACCAACTATTTGTGTTGATGATCCGTATTGGGGTTTTGTCCAAGCTTTAGAACTATTCTCTTGGAATTCGGACATAAAGACAGAAACCGGTATCCACAAAACAGCGATAATCGGAGAAAACGTAACAATTGGTGAAGACGTAACAATCCAAGCTTACAGTGTAATTCGCGATAACGTTGAAATAGGGGATAACACCGTAATCATGCCACTTGTTTATGTGGGAGATGGTAGCAAAATTGGGGATGGTGGTTTAATCTACTCCAATGTTAACATACGGGAAAATGTCACCATAGGAAATCGAGTGATAATACACTGTGGGGCAGTGATAGGGAGCGATGGTTTTGGCTTTACCCCTGAACCTAATAACAAAAGACCATATAAAATACCTCAAATCGGCACAGTAGTTATTGAAGACGATGTCGAAATCGGCGCGAATACCACTATTGATAGAGCAACACTATCTGAAACACTCATCAAAAGTGGTGCCAAACTTGATAACTTGGTTCAAATTGCACATAATGTAGTAGTTGGGAATGACTGTTGTCTTGCAGCTCAATCAGGGATTGCTGGAAGTGCAATCATAGGTGACCGTGTTAACATAGCAGGACAATCTGGTATAGTTGGACATCTGAAAATTGGAGAAAATAGTGTCGTATATGCTAAAACTGCTGTCACCAAAGATATGCCACCTGGAAGTCAACTCTCTGGTATTCCTGCCCAAACCCATAAACAAGAGTTACGCAACCAAGCCGCTACACGAAAATTACCTGAAATACTACAGGAACTTTCAGATCTACAAAAACGCGTTCAAGAACTGGAAACCATACTTAAAGATTCTGAAAAGCAATAATTACCAATTAATCACCCCAATATACCCTCTCCAACATAATCCACATCAAGTTTTATCCATCTTCATCAATTGAAAGTATTCGTCGAATAAATTATGAAAACGCTATTAGCGTATGTTGAACTTTCACGTCCATTAAATGGGATAATCGCCTTCATTTCAGCATGGTTGGGCGGTATTTTTGCAGGCGGACATAAAATAGAAAACATAACTCATGTTAAACTGATTTATGTTAGTATTGCTGCGCTTCTATTACTCTCAGCAGGAAATGCAATAAATGATTATTGTGATTTCAACATAGACAAAATCAATAAACCGAAGCGACCCATACCATCAGGACGGATTAACAGATTTCACGCTCTTATATTCTCACTAATTATGATGTTCTTTGGTATTGGTCTTGGTGTGTTAATTAATCTATACGCTGTGGGAATTGCCATACTTGTATGCTGTTTGCTTATGAGTTATGCAGTCTGGTTAAAACGCACACCGTTTATTGGAAATTTAGTTGTTAGTAGTTTGACAAGTATCACATTTATATCTGGAGGTGTTGCAATCGGGATTGTACACGGGACTATCATTCCTGCGATATTTGCATTTCTCTTTACAACTGCCAGAGAAATTGTCAAAGACATTGAGGATACAGAAGGTGATATAAAGAATAATCTCAACACATTGGCGATTCTCAATCCTAAGCTTGCAACTGTTGTAGCATTGGTGTTCATGGCATCTGTTATCATATTCAGTCCCATACCTTATCTATTCGGATGGTATACATGGCACTATTTGGCAGTCATCATATTAGGTGTAGATATTGTGCTAATCGTCTTAGGGTATCGTCTTTGGAAAGATGCATCAAAAACAAGTTGTGCATTGGTCCAACGTTGGATGAAGTGGGATATTTTCATCGGGTTAGCAGCGATATATATCGGAATTATTTTTAATGCTAATGGAGGGTGGTGAAGTGATTCGCCTGTATTATATCCTTGATAAACCATGATAAGCTGATTGCATTTATTGAAAAACAGAACCTACATGCTGAAGAAATAGATCAGTTTAAGCAAGCCTATGAAAACTATACAAAAACAGGGAAGTGGCAACCTGAGTATAAGGTCATAACATCTGGTTGGTTAGAACTTGAGGGTGTAATGATTATGTCCTCAGCTAACATACCAGACGCAGATTATCGAGTTTATCTATACGCTACAAATGAACGGAGTTTATGGGAACTATTGCTTGCATTTCCAAGGAAAGCCATTGGCATGTTTAGTCCAACGGTTAGTTGGATAGAAGAAAGAATCCAAACTATCTTTGAAGGGGAATTTGTTCAAACCGAACTCGGAGAATATTATCGTGGTTTCAAACGTGGGAGTAAAGCAAAAGCTGAACATCGAACTGTATCAAAAAGAAAGGATGATATTGCTGCACATTTTCGAAAATTATCCTCTTTAAAAGGTAAAATTGACAATGCACAATATGTTTTAGAAGGAGAGATGTTAGTCGAAAGGGCATTTGCAGATGGACTACCAATTGAAGCGATTCTATATACTTCAAACTTTGTCTCAACATCTGATGGGAAGAACTTCCTAAATCAAGTAGTGCAAGAAAACCTATCTTGCTTTCAGGTTAATGATGGAGTAATGGGTTCTGTCACATCAACTCGACCAGTACCTTCAATCCTGGCATCTGTGTATCTTAGTTATCCTCCCCTGCTGACTGATTCTAGAGATCTTAATCTACATTTTAATAAGAACTGCAGCCTACTAATCGCGGAAAATATAAATAACCCCGATAATCTTGGTATGACACTACGGACAGCCGATGCTGCGGGTGTATCTGCAGTATTAATATGCGGTGAAGGAGCAAGTCCTATCCACAAAAACTGTATACGCGCATCACGGGGAGCATTTGGTCGCATTCCCATATTTAATGCTTCAGACACCATCCGTTCAATTGACAAACTAAAACAAGTTGGATGGCAGGTTGTAGGGGCAACAGCAAGTGCTGAGAATGAACTTTACGATATACAGTATCAATCTCCTATTGCTATAGTTGTTGGAAATGAAAATACTGGCATATTAGACGAAACTCAACAACGATGCAATCAATTAATCCGAATCCCAATGGCAGCAGGACAGTCGTCATTAAATGTCGGTGTTGCAGCAGGTGTGTTACTCTACGAATTAAATAGACGGAAAATGTTTAATTGAGTGCTTTGCGAAATTCATGAACACTTTGACCTACCTGTATAATGTCTAATTAATCTCAGAATTTACATAATACCATTTCTAATAATAAAGTGCCATTTGCTGAGGACTACTTGTAGCAGCAACCTCCTGGTCGCGACCGGCAAATCAACGGTATGAATGCCATTAAGGCATTCCCCGGGTCGCTCCTACAGAAGAAAAATTTCCAATCAATAACAATGGTTAAATCCAGTAATGGGACAATAAATATTAGAATTGGTATAAATACACCTGATTTCATCGTCCATTCCTTGTAAATATCCAGCAATTCTGATAATCTATTCTTCAATATAGACATGAACTTGGAGATAATTAATGGATACAATTCAATCCACTTTAACTGATGAGGAAAAGTGGTATTTTGATTTACAAGGTTTTCTTGTACTGCGGAATGTTATTACAAAGGATGAGATAGAGGAGATGGTTAATGTGCTGCAACATTGGCTCAAGATTGATGAATCTGAGATCCCACCACCATTGCACCGTGGTAGACAAGAACCTTGTAAGACACATATAGGACATATACAATATGGACATCAACTTTTTCAAGACCTTGCAATGAATCCGTATATTATGCGCGTTGTTGCGGGATTGATGATGAATGCACCACGTCTTTTTCATAACAACTTCACTTTGATGACGAAACACTACTATTCCCAACGTTTTCATCGAGATGACAGCGGCTTTAAGTTTCCGCAGGGGTTTCGCAATCCACATAACGATTATCAAGTTAGTGGAGAACATATCTATTGTAATCATATTGCGACGTGGGTTGCATTGGTAGATGTGCCGCCGGGAACGGGGTTTTGTCTTGTTCCGGGTAGTCATAAATCACTATTTCATACACCAGTGGAATTGCCCGTAAAGCATGATCCTCCTAACTCAATTACGCTTCCTATGAATGCAGGCGATGTGGCTATCTTTTCAACGAATTTACTTCACGATGCAAGTCCCTGGACAGAAGATTATCCCCGTATGAATATATTCCAACGGTATCAGTTGAGTGTCTATTTCAATGAAGGAGGAAAGGGAGGATATCCGTTTGAAGAACATCGTGATAAAATATCAGAAGAACAGTATGAACTGGAGTCGTTTTCAAAAGAGATAAAAGCGGCTGTCAAACGTATTTTACCGAATGGAGGTGAGGAATGAAACTAAGAAACCAAGTATGTATAATCACAGGTGGTGGAAGTGGAATTGGAAGGGATGCTGCCCTAAAAATGTCACAAGAGGGTGCTAACATAGTGATTATTGGTAGAACAGAATCGAAGTTAGATGCAGTAAAATCAGAGATTGCGGCAGTAGATGGAACAGCAGTGAGTTACGCTGTTGATGTATCTGATTATGATGCGGTTCATAAGATGGTCAAAGACGTGCTTGAGAAGTTTGGACGGATTGATGTGCTTGTAAACAATGCTGGACACAGTTCGCACAATCGACGACTCCTCAACACAACACCAGAGGAGACGCGTTCTGTCATTGACTCAAACCTTATCGGGACGTTTTACTGTACACAGGCTGTTGTTCCTGCAATGCTGAAAGCGAAGTCTGGAACGATTATCAATATCTCATCACTTGCGGCAGTTACACCAGGACCATTTAGTGGTTTTGCTTACGGTGCAGCAAAATCTGGGGTGATAAACTTCACGGAGTTCCTAAACAATGATTTAAGGAATACTGGAATTAAGGCAAGTGTGATAATTCCTGGAGAGGTTGCAACACCTATTCTTGATAATCGACCAATTCCACCCGATGACGATGCACGCACAATGATGGTAGATGTCGCTGAGACTTCCGAAGCGATCCTCCTCATTGCCACACTACCACCACGGAGCAACATACCGGAATTGGTAATCCGTCCGACAATGCATCGGGATATGGCAGGAGAAGTCATTGAATTAGACTTTTAATTACGGTCTGTAAATTGTTGTATCTGGATAGAATCTTGCCCACGCGAACCAGTAGATATTAACTGCGGATAGTCTTTCTAAACGTTGTCCCTTGTACTTACCCGATGTCGCTATACCTGTAATGAGATTCCATTCTGTACCAGTATTATCCTGAGCGATATAACCGACCACGGATGTAAAAACAACTGCCTTATTGTCTACGATACGTTTAAAAACAGCGGTTGCAAATGACTCTTTATCGTGATAGATTAACAATGGCACACCTTTAACTGAATCGTTGATGATAGCGTTTTTCGTAAATTGTGTAAGTGGATAGGCGCGATAGAACGTGCTTCCAGTATCCTGGGACTGCTTTTGTGTAGGATTGCGTTGTGAACTACCCAGTTCTACAACACCACCATCAGCACCATCCTGTCCATCAGCACCATCCTGTCCATCAGCACCGTCATGTCCATCTATACCATCGGCACCGTCTTTTACTTGGACTTGAACTCCGATAACAAGGGATTTATTGGATAGTCTTTTATCAGTGTATCTCGTACCACTCACACCAGCGCGTTGACTTTTATGATAGTCGGCGTAATTATCTCGTGTGATGCTCTCGCGTTTACCCACAGACAACACCTTTGTTTGAGGGTAATTCTTTCGCCATGTTTTCCATGCAATCTGCGGTATAGAAGTGAGTGGTTTCAACTTTTTCCCTTTAAGTTGTCCCTGAATTGCTTCTCCAGTGATATGTGACCAAAGGGATCGCGTCTGATGGTCGTACATTAACAGTGCATCACGCCATAATTTACCACTGACACCAAAAGTATATGTTTTACCGTCAAGTTCCCGGCTATACACGATAGCCGTTTTACAGAGTGGTCACCATGTCGTTGCGATTTTCTCGCCACCGACAACATCATTGACGATTTCGTGTCCGTTTAGGAGATAAAGAGAGTAGGCATGACTTTCGTCATTAAATGTTACCCCGATGACAGGTGCATCAGTGTCTAATTTTGCTGAAGCAGCAGGAACGAATTGCGGTTTTGTGATAGCAGGGATTGCATCAAAGGCTAATAGCGTTTTGATAGGGTCGTTGTCATAATCTGCGGCAGTTGCGTAGAGTGTGAAGGAGAATAATAGTGTGAGAATGAGGGTGTAATTTTTCATGATACTGTCCTTGATTGTGAAGCTACAATAGTATGTAACGATTGTGTTTAACAGGATAGAATTATACAGCAATTTACATCAAAAAAACAATTAATAATTATCAAAAGGAACGGGAAAATCCTGAGAGTGTTTACTATTACTATATGATTCATATAATTATATACAAACGGTGGTATTAGGGTGTGTAAGTTTTTTGCATAGAGATAACAATGGAACACTATACACAGAACTTAGGATATCAGATTCGGCTGTGAATGATTTGTTTTGTATTTTCATTGGGTTTTTCTTCCGTATAAAAAGGTTACGGTTTTATGTCTAATTTCTGCATAACCGTAACTTTTGGTGTTTTTCACTGGTTATAGTTCCTGTCTGGTTTTATGGGTTGTTTTTATCTGTTTTTTTGAATGTGAAAAAAAAGAAAAACCGTAACCTTTAACTTACTTGGTATTTTTTGATTTTTTGCTGTTTTTTTATTGTTTAATACCCTGTCGGAGGTCGCTATATTCGCTCCGACCTCCGAATCTGTGAATCGTGTCAAATGATACGATTTTTTTCCGTTTATTTTGCCTTCTCGATTTTTGTTATGGTTTATGTATATTTTTTGGTCTTTATTTCTGGGTGAGTTGATGGTGTTGTATGTTTTGTTTTTCATAGTGGTAGTATTATAACACAGGATTGTGGGGGTTGGAAGAGTGACGTTGGGTTTGGAACAATATGTTTCATGTATGTTTCATGTATGTTCAGAATCTTGGAATTGTCTGAGCCAGAATTTTCAGGATAAGAGAAGAGGTTTGTCTGAATCACAGAGGACGCGGAAGGCACAGAAGGAAGAGGGAAACTCGGAAGATGCATGTATTTCGTTTGTCAGAATCCTTTTAGGTGCAGAGAACACAGAAAAAACAGAAGTGATTTATTGTATTTTCAGGTCGTATTTACAGGTTTGGCGTATGGGTAGGATAGATATGTCCTTTGTCCTCCGCGTTCTCCGCGCATTCCACAATTCCGATAAAATGAAATCGGGTAAACAAGCTATCTTGCATGAAAGATTAAGATAAATCCATTTTTCTATACACACGAAACCAACGAAAAAACTTGCATCTTTTCGCGTATATGATATAATCTAAATTAAATGAAAGATTAACCGAAATTCAACTGAAAGGAGATTTTTGCCTATGCAAGCATTTGAGTATATTGATGCTAAAACAGTATCAGAAGCCGTGGCATTGCTTGATGAAAAAGGAGACAAAGCCCGTATACTTGCTGGTGGTACCGACCTTATCGTTCAAGCAAGAGAAGGTAGAAGAGAACTTGACTGGATGATAGACATCAAATCGATTCCTGATGTCAACGTATTAGATTTTGATTCAGATACTGGGTTGACTCTCGGTGCAGCAGTACCTTGTTATAAGATATATGCTGACGATGCGATTTGCAATGCCTATCCGGGTTTGGTAGACGCAACCAAAATCATCGGTGGCACTGCTATTCAGGGACGCGCTGGGGTTGGAGGCAACTTATGTAATGCTTCACCAGCCGCTGATTGTATCCCACCACTAATTGTACTAAACGCTACTTGTGCTATCGTAGGTCCAAACGGTCAACGTGAAATATCTGTTGAAGATTTCTGTACAGGACCCGGACAGACAGCACTTGGTCAAGGAGAGATACTTGTCTCATTAAAGATACCAACACCCCAGCAAAATTCCAGTTCTTACTATCTTAGATTTATCCCACGCAATGAAATGGATATTGCGGTCGTTGGCGCAGGTGCTTCTGTTGTCTTAGATGCTGACAAACAAAGAATCGTGTCTGCACGAATCGCACTCGGTGCTGTAGCTCCTACACCTCTATTTGCAGGAGAAGCAAGTGCACTTCTTACAGACAAAGAAATATCTGATGATGCTATTGACGAAGCTGCACAAGCTGCACAAGCCATTGCCCGACCAATTAGTGATATGCGCGGCACTGCTGAACAACGAACACACCTTGTTGGAGTACTAACACGACGCGCACTTAACGGTGCTATCCAAAGAGTCAAAGACACAGCATAATTAATGTAATTATCCATCTATCTATCATTTTACTAAGTGATTGAAACAGAATGAATAACTTGTATCTGTAGATGTAAAAGGAAACCGAAATTATGGCGAGAAAATCACACGTTCAAACCACTATCAATGGTGAGACAGTAGAGTTTCTCTGCGAACCGAGACAAAGCCTATTGGAAGTTCTCAGAGATGAACTACACCTCACTGGCGCAAAAGAAGGATGCAACAACGGAAATTGTGGTGCATGCAGTGTCATCCTTGATGGCAGACTTGTCAATTCATGTCTTGTCTTAGGTGCTGAGATAGATGGTAAGTCTGTTGAAACTATTGAAGGACTTGCTGATCCTGAAAAATTGCACCCGATACAAGATGCCTTCCTTGAAAATGCCGCGCTTCAATGCGGTATATGCACCCCCGGCTTTATCATGAGTGCAAAAGCATTATTAGATAAAAACCCGAACCCAACGGAACACGAAGTCCGATACTGGTTAGCAGGAAACTTGTGTCGCTGCACTGGGTACGATAAAATTGTGCGCGCTGTACTTGATGCAGCCTCAGCAACATAAAGGAGCGTCTTATGGCAGAAAAGAAAGAATACAAAGTTATCGGAACGCGTCCGATCCGGCATGATGGCGTTGATAAAGTCACCGGAAGGGCAATATATGGAGGAGATTTTCAGATTACCGGACTCCTACACGGAAGAGTACTCCGAAGTCCCCATGCCCATGCACGTATCGTCTCAATTGACACAAGTCGTGCTGAAGCACATCCCGGTGTAAAAGGTGTGGTTACTGCACAAGACCTTCCCACGGCTGCAGACAAAATGGCAGACCTTGGTGAAGGTGCAGTAAATCTCAAATATCTTTGTGATAACATTTTAGCAAGCGATAAAGCACTGTATAAAGGGCACGCTATTGCTGCTGTTGCAGCAACAAATCCCCATATTGCAGAAGAAGCCTGCGAACTTATTGAGGTTGAATATGAGCTGCTACCACCTGTGTTAGAAGTGCGGCAAGCAATGGAACCGGACGCACCGATTTTGCACGATAATTTAAGGACATCCTCACTTGGAGAAACGGGTGACAAACCGAGTAATGTCGCAAGTCACTTCCAACACAAAAAAGGTGACATTGATAAAGGATTCGACGAAGCAGACATCATAATAGAGCGTGAGTTTGTTACTGGTACCGTCCATCAAGGTTATATTGAGCCACACAATGCCACCGCACTTTACAATCCAGATGGTCAGTTGACAGTATGGTGTAGCACACAAGGTGCGTTTACCGTTCGCGAACAACTTGCGGAAATACTTCAATATCCAATTTCAAAAATCAAAGTTGTTCCTTTAGAAATTGGTGGAGGATTTGGCGGTAAGATTAACGTTTATGTTAAACCTCTCGCAGCACTCCTTGCGAAGAAAACAGGCAAACCTGTTAAAGTCCTTATGAACCGCGCTGATGTGTTTGAAGGTACAGGTCCCACCCCCGCATCTTACATCACAATTAAAATGGGGGCAACAAACGATGGTAAAATCACCGCTGCACAAACATCTCTTTTCTTTGAGGCAGGTGCATATCCTGGTTCACCTGTAGGGGCAGGTGCAATGTGTGTCTTTGCTCCTTACAACATTGAAAATGCACAAATTGATGGCTACGACATTGTTGTAAATAAACCGAAAACCGCACCCTACCGTGCTCCAGGGGCAACCAATGCAGCATTCGGCACAGAGACCGTCGTTGACGAAATCGCGGAGAAGTTAAACATCGATCCACTTGAAATCCGACTTATGAACGGCGCGAAAGAAGGTGACCGCCGCGCAGACGGACCCGTATATCCGCGTATCGGTTTTATTGAAACCCTTGAAGCAGCAAAGGAACACCCCCACTACGGATCACCAAATGGTAAAAAATACCATGGACGTGGGATTGCTTCCGGTTTCTGGTTTAATATCGGTTTGGAATCCAGTGTTACAATTAACGTAAACCCCGATGGCACTGTTAACCTCGTTGAAGGTTCAACGGATATTGGTGGTACACGTGCATCAATTGCAATGCAAGCAGCAGAAGTCCTCGGTATCTCTGCTGAATCCGTGAACCCAACCGTTGTTGATACTAATTCTATCGGTTATACTGCAGTGACAGGTGGCAGCCGAACAACCTACGCTACAGGATACGCTGCGTATGAAGCAGCACAAGATGTAGTGAAACAGATGAAAGAACGTGCTGCAAAGCTTTGGGACGTTGATGAGGATAATATACAGTTTGCAGATGGTGAATTCTCATCTATCAACGGTAAAGAAGAACAGATTAGTTTCAAAGACTTATCCGCAAGACTCGGTGAAACTGGTGGTCCTGTCATCGGTAGAGCTACAATGAACCCAGCAGGTGCTGGTGGCGCATTCGCAACCCATGTTGTTGATGTGGAAGTAGACGTTGATACTGGTAAGGTTGAAATCCTTCGCTACACTGCAACGCAAGATGCAGGAAAAGCCATCCATCCCAGTTACGTTGAAGGACAAATCCAGGGTGGAGTCGTGCAAGGTATCGGTTGGGCATTGAATGAGGAATACATCTACAACGATGATGGTGCCATGACAAATGCAAGTTTCCTTGATTACCGCATGCCGACCTGCTTAGATCTACCGATGATTGATGCTGTTATTGTAGAAGTGCCGAATCCGGGACATCCGTACGGTGTACGTGGTGTCGGTGAAGTGCCGATAATACCACCACCCGCGGCAATTGCTAACGCAATTTATGATGCTGTCGGTATCCGTATGACAGAACTCCCAATGTCTCCTGACCGTCTCTTAAAAGCAATGGGCAAAATTTAATAATCGTGTAATACACACTGCTATCTACACTTAGGCGCGGTTCCCTACCGCGCCTATTTGTTCAGGAATTATCTCAATGCCAATTGTCGCAATTCCCGCACTCATACGTAATCTTACTGATGGTGAAGATAGTGTCACCGTTGAAGGTCTTACCATCCGAGAGGTTATCAATAACCTTGATAACCGTTATCCAGGAACCAAAGCAAAACTTTGTGAAGATGACCGGATCCGTCCAGGTATCGGGGTCTATGTCAACGGTGTTCTTACCAAAGTAGGCATGCACGAACGTCTTGAGGAAGACACAGAACTCCATTTCCTCCCTGCTATCAGTGGGGGTGTTTTATCAGGTTAATATTCAGATGAATTATAAGAAGTAGGAAACTTTGAGGCATGCGGAGGAGCGGCAGTATCGTTCTATTTTGGTTGCTGTTGCGGGATACTAGAGTTTTGCAGTCTAAACTACACAATTATTTTGTGTGTCAATGTGAAGAATTTAAGTAATCTATGTTATGGAGGTCATTTTGGCTGAAGGACAATTATTATTTCGTTTTGGTTACGAACAGTTCATGGGAAATTTGGGGAAAAACATCCTCTCGTTCCTACAAGAGGAATTTGATAGAAGCAGAATTTCTCTTTCGCGAAGTCTGCTAATTTCTACAGAGACCGAAAACACTTATTGGTTGTTAGTTGATTTTGAGAATGGAAAGGCTTATAGTATTAGAAAGGAAAATGACACAACGGTCGGAATATCAGAAGAACTTAATATGGAAAAATACTTTGATCTCATAGATGGTCCTGGTCCGATTCTTAAGCGTATACAGAACGGCATAGGCACTCATGCAGGAATTATTGATGCTTTAAACAGGTTAAATTTTGCTGAATTTAACATAGAATACTATTCGCGTTCCGATTTATCAGACCAAGGTCTAAGTCTTGAATCCGTATACCCAGAGTTACGAGATGTTTATGAAATGTTACGAAACATTCTGAACTCTTCTCGTGAATCGCTTATTGGTTTGCCAAACAACGATCTCCAACATCTCAAAAACTATGTTATACAATTTTATGATTTGAGCATAGAGATTGGAAATTTTGACGTTGAAAGCATAGATATCATGGAGGACCGAAAAAAAGCTGTACAAAAAATATCCCGATTTCGTGAAACAGTGAAACAATCTTTGCTCCAGGCTTCAGCTTATTTATCATCAAGAACAGTCGAAGAACTTAAGGATGAGTTGAAGAATACCGTTACTGATGCTGAGGAAAAGTTTAATAAAGCAATTGGCGAGGCAGTTGGCAAACTACAAAAGATTGGCAAGGAAATAAATGAGCAACAGACAGGAGTACTGCAGAAATCAGAAGACAAACTAAAGGATATAGAGCAAACTCACCGTAAGTATCTAAACCAATTGACAGATATTCCTCTTTCAGAATTCAAAATAATTTTTGATGACCAAGCAAAGAAACATGAACAGAATGCATATTATTGGCTTTGTGCTACAGTTGGATTGTCTGTTGTGTTTGGTGGAATCTTTGTATGGTTATTCTTGTGGCTATTAATGGACTTCACACCAACAGAAGGTAATTTCTCAGTAGTTCTGTCAAATCTATTTACTAAAGGATTCTTCCTTTCTTTAGTTTTTCTACTCCTAAACCGAGCCCTTAAGAATTTTGCTGCAGAGAAACACTTACAAGTCACTAACACTCACCGTAAAAATGCGTTAGCAACTTTTCAAGCTTTTGCTGATTCGGCAGGGGAAAGTGACACTCGTGAGCAGGTCTTACTGGCAGCAACGAAAACTATTTTTGATGCGAATCAAAGCGGTTATTTATCTACTAAGACGAGCAGCTCTGATACATCAAACCCAGTTCAACATTTTATTAAGGAAGTGATCCCTTCCAAATCATCTGCAGATAATGATTGACGGATACTTAAGCAATATTGCTCTACTTTTAGTACCGGGGTCTATGTCAACGGTGTCCTTGCCAAATAGGCATGCACGAACGTGTTGAGGAAGATACAGAACTCCATTTTCTCCCTGCTATCAGTGGAGGTATAGCGGATCTTCCTAACTGTTCTACAAAGGAGCAAATGGAAAATCAAAAATTACCAGCAACTGAAGTCCAGCAATCTATTCCAGATAAATTAGTTGTCCTTACCTTTGATGATGGCAACAAATCAGACTATACTTTTGTTGCACCTCTATTAAAACGTTACGGTTTTGGGGCGACTTTTTATATTACAGAAGGTCTCGGTTTTCTGAACAACAAAGATCACTATGTTACTTGGGAAGAAATCCGTGAGTTGCATGAGGATGGTTTTGAGATCGGAAACCACACACGTCATCATAATAACATTAACACACTATCACAAGAAGGGTTTTTGGCAGAATTGATACATATTGATAATCGGTGTGAAGAGAATGAAATTCCTATTCCAGAAACCTTTGCTTATCCCGGGGATAGCAGAGGTCCAGAAGCGATAGAAGTATTGAAACAAAAAGGGTATCCTTTCGCACGACGTGGTGTCGGTCCCGATTTTCCTTATGATTTAGAAGGTGGACGTGGACCTGCTTATGATCCTGACGTTCATCATCCGTTGGTTATCCCGTCAACAGGTGTACCCGGTCCAAACTATAAATTTGAGGATTTGGTCTGGGCAGTTGACCAAGCAAAGGACGGGAAAATTGCTGTCTTGACATTTCACGGTGTTCCTGCCCTTGAGCATCCGTGGGTTGACACCTCACCCGAACTGTTTGAGACCTATATGGATTATCTGCGTGAAAGAGAATGTACCGTTATTGCATTGCGTGATTTAGCAAAATACGTTGATTCATCAGAATCAAATGGTAAGAACATAACTTATTGGCAATAAAAAACCCTATAAGATGAAGGATCTAACACTGCTCAATCAGATAAAGAATAATCCTGCCCAGATTCTTGAGAGTAATAGGTAGTCGCATTTGATACTCTCGAACACAATATGTATGCCCCTAAACTGAACAAAAAGTGGTTAATTACGCTTAAATCCACAAAATAGCATGAATATTACAAAATATATGCTTTTTTTCATAAATAAACTTGACAAACTACCTGGTGAAGTGTATAATTAAGATTACCTTTCATTATTAGGAAGGTAAAGTTGTTCTTTGAAAGTTAAATAGTGAACGTGACGTGCCTATTATATAGCTTGTGAGTACGAAATCAATTATTTGATGTTGTACTTCAAAACTTTTGTGGAGAGTATGATACCGGCTCAGGACGAACGCTGGCGGCGTGGATTAGGCATGCAAGCCGAACGAGAAGCCGTACTTCGGTACGGTGGAAAGTGGCGAAAGGGTGAGTAACGCGTGGGTAATTTGCCTCTGAGATGGGGACAACAACTCGAAAGGGTTGCTAATACCAAATACGATCCGGTTGACTTCGGTCAGCCGAATGAAAGGCGGCTTCGGCTGCCGCTCGGAGATAAGCCCGCGTCCTATTAGCTTGTTGGTGAGGTAAAAGCTCACCAAGGCGACGATGGGTAGCTGGTCTGAGAGGATGGTCAGCCACATTGGGACTGAGACACTGCCCAAACTCCTACGGGAGGCTGCAGTCGAGAATATTTCGCAATGGGGGAAACCCTGACGATGCGACGCCGCGTG
>JAPOQK010000064.1 GCA_026710795.1 Candidatus Poribacteria bacterium | reverse complement strand
TCATAGTGGTAGTATTATAACACGTGGTTGGGTGCGTTGGAAGGGGAAGGTGGGGGTCGGAACAATATGTTTCATGTATGTTTCATGTATGTTTCAGTTTTTAGTTTATTTTTCAGTTTTTAGTTGTCAGAATTGCGGGATTGTCTGAATCGCTGAAGGCGCAGAGGACGCAGAAGGAAGAGGGTATTGTCTGAACCAAGATTTACCAAATCAAGAAATCAACGGTATGAATGCTATATAGCATTCCCCCAAATCAACGCCAAATGCGCCAAATCAACGGTATGAATGCCTATTGGCATTCCCCGTGTGGCATTTGGCGGGTATGAATGCCATTAAGGCATTCCCCGGGATTATAGGATTTGCAGGATAAGAAATCTCGACTGGGAGGGTGCTCCTACAGAATGTAATACCATTTCTAATATATAAAGTGTCATTTGCTGAGGAGTATTTGTAGGAGCGACCTCCTGGTCGCGACCGGTAAATCAACGGTATGAATCATGCAGAATACCAAACGCGTATTCTGCCAAAGGCATTCCCCGGGTCGCTCCTACAGAAGAAAGATTTCCAACTAACAACAATGGTTGAATTCGGTAATGGGATAATAATTATTAGAAACGGTATAAGATGTCGGACTTCGCTGTGCTCACTCCGACCTACGAAGACTGGTTCAGACAATAAAAGGGGAATCCATTATACATCTATCCATTCCAATTTGAAGTATTAACATTAAGTAAACTTGAATAAAAAGAATTCTTAAAACTAAATAACCCCGTTTCCCTTGTATATTACTTGCGTTAATGTTATTATAAACGCTAAATAGTGTGTATTAGGAGGACATTTATGAGACTGTCTGAAGAACAGAAAGAAACATATAAAACAGAAGGTGTACTTGTGGTCAAAAACGCATTGACTGACGAAGACACCCAACCGGTTATAGATGAAATTGAGGTTTGGATTTCCGGACGTGCTAATGATCTGCTTGAACAAGAAAAAATAGAAAACTTGTATGAAGATGAACCTTTTGATATGCGATTCGGCAAACTCCTTGCGCAGTCAGGTGAAATCGGTAGTGGAATGGATATAATGCACTATCGGGGAAATGCAATCTTTGAATTCATGAAAAATGACAATCTGCTTGATGTCATTGAGGGAATAGTCGGTCCCGAAATAACTTGCAACCCGATTCAACACGTGCGTGCCAAGCCACCTGTGGTAGATGGAAACGCGAGTTGGGCAGGTGGTGTACCATGGCATCAAGACGCTGGCGTTATGATGGAAGAGGCTGAAAATTCAAATGTCGTCACATGTTGGTTACCGTTAGGTGATAGCACAATCGAAATGGGATGCCTTGAAGCATTACCCGGTATTACCGAAGACATTGGATACCTTACACATCAGAAAGAAGGTGGAACCATGATTGTGCCAGACTTGATGCCAGACGTAGAACCGATGATGCTCGAATGCTATCGTGGGGATGTCATCCTACTTAGCCGTTTTACACCGCATCGATCACAACCTAACAAATCCGAAAGATGCCGTTGGTCGTTAGATCTGCGATTCCAAACGACAGGACATCACACTGGCAGAACAGCACATCCAGATTTTATCGTCCGCAGCCGTAAGAATCCTGATTCTGTTCTAAATGAACACGAAGAATGGTGCAATCTGTGGATAGACGCATTTGCGAACCCACGTGGTGTCGCTAAACATCGTTCCATATAGATGTCCTACAGAATTTGTATGCTGTGACACAATTTTGTTGCATTTAAATCCGCTATCGTGATAAATTACTGAATATCTTGATTTTTTCAATGTTGACGAAAATAATAGGTGAACATCAAAGGATAACCCCTTTCGGTTAATTCATAGGAGGTCGGTTTTGTTAAGAACTATAATATTTGTACTGAGTTTACTGCTGATCTTGGGTTTCAATATGCTCGGTTCTGCAGAGATTTCAGAAGATACGATTGTCGCTGCGTGGCTTTTTGATGGTGATGCTAAAGACATCTCTGTCAACGGTTTTGATGGTGAACCTCAGGGTGGAAAGTATGTTGAGGGTATGATCGGAGAAGCGATTGAACTAAACGGAACAAACGAATGGATTAACATTACCAAGAGAATGGGTTCGTTTGAAGAGATAACGTTTACACACTGGGTAAAATCTACTGGTAGAGATGGACAGTGGCGCGTTTTCTTCAATGTTAACGGTTGGAAAGCTGGTGATATCCATTATCAGCTGCATCCTGACAAAAGAGTGGAGTTCTCTATTCACACTAACCCTGGTGGAAATGATACATTTGCTAAGTTTGCAGTAACAGGTGATCAAATGAATAAGTGGATACATATCGCAACTGCGTACAGCGCAAAGGAAAAAAAGATTCGCTTCTATATTAACGGCGAACTTAATGCTGAAAACGATTGGGGTGGAAACCCTGGTGTCCTTGACCCCGGTAGAATTGGGGACTGGGGTGGTAGTCGTCAGTGGCAAGGTCTTATTGACGAATTCGCCATCTTCAATACCGTTTTAAGCGAGGGCGATATAAACTCTCTCATGAATGATGGTCTGGAAAGCGGACTTGCTGTTGATGCCAAGGAGAAACTGACTGTTACGTGGGGAAGTCTAAAAAGATAGACAACATTTATTTTTCCGATAACTTGTAGGAGGTGCATTTTGTTTAGAATCATATCAATTTGCCTTAGTTTATTAATTCTATCTGTGATTTGTCTACCCTTATCCGCAGAAGTGTCGTTAGATATGGTTGCTGCTGCATGGTTATTTGATGGTGATGCAGGCGATTTTTCCGGAAACGGGTATGATGGTGAATTACAAGGTGGAAGTTTTGTTGATGGTAAATTCGGTCAAGCAATCCAATTGAATGGGTCAAATGAATGGGTCAACATACCCACAAGAATTGGCTCATTTGAGGAAATTACGTTCACACACTGGGTTAAAGCCGCCGGACGTGTTGGTGGTTGGCGAGTTTTCTTTAACAACAACGGTTGGAAAGCCGGTGATATCCATTATCAACTGCATCCTAATAACAAAGTAGAGTTCTCTATTAATGGAAATTCTGGCGGTAACGACTCTTTCGCAGACTTTGCGTTCACTAATGAACAATTAGATAAGTGGGTTCATGTTGCCACTGTTTACAGTGCTTCAGCAAAAAAGATTCGTTTTTATATTAACGGTGAACTTGATGCTGAGAGGGACTGGGGCGGCAATCCTGGTGTGCTTGATCCTGGCAGAATTGGAGACTGGGGTGGAAGTCGACAGTGGCAAGGTATGTTAGACGAATTCATTATTTTTGATACTGCATTAGAGGAAGGTCAAGTTATGGATGTCATGGATAACGGTTTGGAAACAACCGCCACCGCTGTTGATCCGAAAGCAAAACTTGCTACTACCTGGGGCAGTCTCAAAAAATAATGTATCGGCACACCTAACCCATACATTTTCCCGCTAACCTCTACATTAAAGTTAAGGGTGAATCTCTTCTCACCCTTAACTTTGATAGAATTTCAATATATAGTGTTCTACAAACCTTATATTCTACCCTTTTCTACTAACAAATTATGAAAAAAGTACTTTTCACCATTATAGGAATTATAATTGTTGTAACCTGTCTTTCAATCATAGTTGATATTTTGCAGTCTATTGTCGGCTTTGCCATTTATATATCAATTATTGTCATTGTTGTTGGTGGTGCCTTCCTCATTCTCAGAAAGATTTTTAGAGGGTAGACGATTGGTAATATGGAACAAACATTCAACCTATTAATCAAGGATTACTAACATGATAAACTATATCAAATACAAAATCAATATTCAAGTCGTAGCAGCAGTCTTCATAGTGTTTGTGATGATGGTCTGTGTGATGGATATAACTTTCGCAGCGAAACGTGATAATGAGTATATCGCCAAACAGATTTCTAACATTAAAATAGACGGTGATATAAGCGAATGGGAACGGGCTGAAATAGTTGCTTTCGATCAACTTAAAGATGCTGGAGCACAACTTCCTCCCGCAGCGGATTTTAGTGGTCAAGGACGTGTGGCATGGAGTTCATCAGACCCAACACGTATCTACTTTCTTGTTGAAATTACGGATGACAAACTCCAAGACGTCAATCCAGCGAACAGTAAATGGTGGGAAGACGATAGCGTTGAATTTATGTTTGATTTTGACAACGATGTCATAAGAGATTCTCTTGTTCAATGGACACTTGGCGCAAATGGAGAAGATCTTTCTGCTGCAGCATCAAAGGATAACACCGAATGGAAGCTTGTTGTGGATGGAAATAATTACATCTACGAAGTGGCACTTGACCCGACAGAACCACGCGGACCAAACCCAGGGAATGCGAATAAAGGAATGGACTTTAAAGCACAAAACGGACTAACGATCGGGTTCAGTTTTCACATGAACGATTGCGAAAACGGAAGTCGTGAACACCAGATTGGATGGATAAAGGGTAACGCTTGGGATCCACTTGCCTTCGGTGACCTGACTTTTGATAAAGAATTTCTGGATGTGGAACCGTCAGGAAAACTTGCATTAACATGGGGTACTATTAAGCAGTAATTCCTATCCTGACTCATTTGTCATGAACATCTTCTCCCTACCGATGTATCAATGACAAAGGAAACTCTCCCAGTGTATAGCCTAAATGGTAAAGTTGCTTTGGTAACAGGTGCAGGTGGTAAGAACGGTATTGGACGGGCTATTGCGACACGTTTAGCTATGGAGGGTGCGGATGTTGCTATAAACGACATTACTGAACACCCTTATGCTTCCGACGATACGGCGTGGAATGGATTACCAGATGTCGTTACCGAAATCGAAGCAATGAACCAACGTGCAATAAGTGTTGTTGCAGATGTTTCAGATACAGAACAGGTTCACGGAATGGTAGACAAAACCGTTTCTCATTTCGGTAAAATAGACATCCTCGTCAACAATGCTGGAACAAAGGCAGGGAAAGACCGTGTGCCTATCGTTGACCTAACTGAAGAAGATTGGGATCGGGTGCAGCGTGTCAACGTGAAGGGTGTATTTCTCTGCTGCAAAGCGGTGGCGCGCCATCTTATCGCACAGGGAACTGGCGGTAAAATCATCAACATATCCTCTGTTCGAGGCAAACAAGGTGCAGCATCTTATGCGGCATATAGTGCCTCAAAGTTTGCTGTCATCGGTTTGACACAATCTCTTGCTCAGGAACTTGCACCTCATCAGATCAATGTCAACGCACTCTGTCCCAGCCTTGTAGACACAGAACGTGTATCACATTTAGCATCTGCATTAATGCCTGAAAATCTTTCAGCTGACAAGCAACGCGCTGAATTCGCAAAACAAGCAGAAGCATCTGTGCCGTTAGGCAGACTCGCTGCAGGTGCTGATGTGGCAAATATGGCAGCGTTCCTCGCCTCAGACGAAGCTGCTTATTTGACAGGACTGTCTATTACTGTCGCGGGCGGTTCATTGATGGATTAGTTAGAATCCACAGGAGTTTCAGATATTCCCGTTCCCATAGTAATTTGCCATGTCCAAGTTATAGATTCCTACAATGATTTTTTTCGAATGTTATCATCCGATTATGAATTCTGGGGAGTGAGTCACTAACGATATAGGTATTCTCCACCAAACTTGCCAACTCATAGATGGGGATAATGTAAAAATGACACCATGTGTATTAATCTGTTTCCAACTTGAACCTACTTGTTCCCATTGGAATGGATTAAGTCCTCGAAGGCAGACTTGTTCTACGTATACTATCTGATAAATATGATGTCTGCCCGTATCATCATCTACTTTCCTATACGGTAATGATAAAAAATCTGCCCTATCTTGGTTTAGATATGCTGTTATATTTCCCAAGTCACCTCTAAAACGTCCTAACCGATGCCCAGATAACACCAGATGAGGTGATCTTTCATTATCAGAATTGACTTGTTTTATCTCACCAGATTTGACTTGTAATGGATGGACTATCCCGTTCACTCGAACACGGATATCTGCTTGATCATCATGCCCACCTTCCTGCCAAGTCGCGTGATGACCAGCGGTACTATCTGATTGAATTGACTTGAATATAAGCTCTTCTAATTGCCATCCTGAACAACGCCCACCATCAGATAACTCGTAAAATTTTTCCAGATTATGTCGTAATGTCTGTTCCATTCTTGCTGTTAATCTATACATTTCTAATTCCATACTTTCGCTGCATGTTCAAAGAGTTTCAACGTCATCTGATCTTTACGTTCATATTCCAACCATTTCAATGCAAAATCGGCAAATTCCGGATTTATCTCTATACCCAGATAATCAACCTCCAATGCTTGTGCTACGACACATTCTGAACCGGATCCCGCAAATGGGATAAGCACCTTGCCCTCCCTTCCATTGATACGAGACAGTATAAGTCGTCTTGTTAATTCCATCGGTTTTTGCGTCGGATGTTTTAATATATCGTGTTCACGATGTTCGGATAGATCGACAGGTGGATAAATTTGAGATCCACATGTTTTACAAAGAAACCATCTTTCAGAACGACCTGCCCCACCAGCTAATGCGGGTATTTTGATAACATCTCTTGGTAAGGCACCATTTTTATGTGCATTATAAATTGTCGTTTTACCTTGTGAACCATAGCGGGAAGGTGTGTCTTTTCGTACTTTGCCTGCCGCGTTCTTTAAGAAACTTTTGGTGTAAGGTTCTCTTATTTGGTCTATCTCCAAATCTGTACGCGGCATACTCGGTTTCCACAAACACAATATAGTTTCGTGTGACCTTTGCCAAAACTTTAATGACGGTACCGTTTTATTGGTATAATGCCACACTAACCATCGCTGTTCATGGATTGGAAAACGTACAGATATTCTCGCTACAATTTCGGGGAACCCATACAAATATAGTAAGCCATCATCTGTCAGCAGTTGAAGACAGTCTTTTATCCACGTTTCAACCCATTGGACATAATCGTCTATCGGCATCACATCGGTTTCATTCCCGAAATCTTTTCCGATATTGTATGGTGGATCAGCAATAATCACATCAAATTGCTGTCCTTCCTCAATGAGTTTTGGTAATACCTTCGTTGTATCTTCAACGATAACTGTATTACTAAATATGTTTATGTCCATGTTTATTCTTGTCCTGCTGACCGTCTCATCTTCTGGTACACTAAGAATAATAGAAGTGCTTCGCAATGTTCCGAATCAGATAATATAAAGTATATCAGATTAGCATCAGAATTACAAACTTTGCCTTCCTACAACAAGGTTATTTATAGTGAACTTTGGAATTATAGTAGATTATAGAAATAAGTTGACAGTTTTTCATTTTTGATTTAATATCCATATTATGAGATATTCAATAGACTTACGTAAACGCGTTTTAGATTTTGTTGAGGCAGGCGGCAGTAAAGCCGAAGCCGCCAGGCGT
>JAPOQK010000034.1 GCA_026710795.1 Candidatus Poribacteria bacterium | reverse complement strand
GGAAATTAACTTATTTACAAGAGAATATAACTACCTATATAAATCAAGTTGTGAACCACATATTTTTAAGTCTTTTCATGAAAAATTGAAAAATGGAATAGAAATTAGATTGTCCGATCAATTACCTATTATCTGTAGTATGAAATATGATTATGTCTCAATTATACATCCATCAGAAATAGGTCATTGGCAAACACATTCTGTAGTTATACCTGAAAATGGTATATGTGAAGAAGGATATGTAAAAGAAATATGGATAACTACAAGTTGTGAAGAAGTATTATATGACAGTAAAGATCATATATTTATGAATGCAAGTATGCATAATTCAGATACATGGATATTAGGATTTATCACAGAAAGTCCCGGTATAATATCTTTGTTGCCAAGTAAAGATATTAAAGCTGGCTATATAGACGATAGATATTTATATAAAATGGTAAATAGCAGTAAAGATTAATGTCAAACACCGACAAAGAACGGTAGGCATGCATGCCTACTGTTCTTTATATCTATTTAATGAATATATCAAATTCAATATATTATGATTCATCATTGTTTTCCCACCAGTAAAATAAATCGGCATGAAAGTCTGGTGGTTTAATTTTCATTTTACTGTGTTTGATGTCAGAAATTATATTTCTCGCATTTGATGCAGTTTGTATCCAAAGAATAGATCCATCTGTAAACTCTATCATTAAAACATTGCTTTCATGCACATCAGGATCTGTTTTACGCATTGCTGTTTTCACTTTACTTATTGTTTTACCAATAGCTTTATCTACTATTTCCTGCTCAATTGCTATTTTTCTGGATAAACCTTCTGGTAAATTCTTCTCAAGTTTGGGAGTAAAAGACATATCATCCTCCATTAGGTCAGGACATTGGACTATTCAGTGAGAGCGGATCTAATGGCTTGTTGTAATCTGAAATGGGTGGAGGTTCATTAAAAATTTCACCTCGTGCTTCGGCTTCTTGTTTCCGCTTTTTCCATGCTTCATACATTTCTTGATATGCTTCGGCTTTGCCTTCGGCTTTGCCTTCGGCAAAAATCTTCTGTTTAAATCGTTTTGCGTAACCTAGACCTATCATAGCAACCTCCCATGCATGCGATAGAATAAATATGCCTCCGACTATCAATGTCATTAAAACTGATATTCTGGTTAGTAATGTATTGCCTAATTCTTTCCAGTACCAATCAGTCAATAGTTCTATTAAAAGATTTGAAATTGTTATGATTGAAAAAGACAGAGCAAATATGTAAAACCATTTACTAGGAACCCTGACTAATGATACATAATCTTTCCCACTTGTATTGTCTGTCATCAATAGATTTTACCATAATTCCGCGCGCGATTCAAGTGTAATTTTTCAATTTTAACCGTTGCACAGTCACGGTAACGCGCGGCGTTGTACTTGTGTACTCAATTTTGCACATATCAATTCTGTTTTCCACAGAATTTTCCTCCACTTCGCCCTATCCCGCCAATCTCTTTGTCGTGTTTCCAATTCCCGTTCCACTTGACATTTTACACGTTTTGTGGCACTATATGCACACGTGTTGGGACGATTGTGTGCGAATTACCAAACGCTCACATCCTATGAACTGGGTGTATTACTGCTACACAGAATCCACATGCTTTAGCATGTGGTGTAACGTCAAGAAATTCTTTATAGAAAAGGAATTTTCTATAAATTCGTAGATATGGGTATTATATGTAGTCTTGTAATTATATAGGGCATATTAGAAAACTACATTTACCAATCACGTGTGTATCCTGCAGTCCAACCACCATCAACGGTTAGGATAGTGCCGTTGATATAACTTGCTTCTGGTGCGACTAAGAAAAGGACGGCGGCTGCGATTTCCTCAACGTTTGCTGGTCGTCCGAGTGGTATGTGTGATAATAGACTTTCGGCATTTTCAGTATATGCGCCATCGGGACCGTAAAAGAGTGCTTTTGTGCCGCGTGTTAATGTAGAACCTGGTGCCACAGCATTTACAAGGATTCCCTGTGGTCCGAGTTCTAATGCCATTGAACGTGTTAGGTTTGCAACACCTGCTTTTGCTGCGACGAATGCGCTCTGAAGACGTAGGGGTACGAGTCCAGCAATAGAACTGATATTGACGATGCGTCCGTGTGGATTTTCCAGCATGTAGGGTATGACAGCGCGACTTGTCACGAATACACCAGTTAAGTCAACTTGTAAGATTCGGTGCCAGTCATCTAATGTATATTGATGAATTGGGACCCGTTCGCTTTTTGTGTTTATACCAGCGTTGTTGATCAGTATCTGAACATTACCGAGTTGTGTGGTTATTTCTTGTGCTGCTGCTTCCATTTGATCGGGATTTGCAACATCTGCCTCTATGAAGATACACGTGCCACCACTTTGTATAATTTCTTTGGCGGTTTGAGATCCTGCTTGTTTGTCAATATCCACAATTGCGACATGCGCGCCGTTATTAACGAGGGCATGCACGATAGCATTTCCGATTCCGTTTGCACCACCGGTTACAATTGCTGTGTGTTCATCAAGTGCTACCTTCATGTATTTCCTAATTTAAGAGAGGCGATAAATTGCGCGACTACAAATGCTTTCATAATGAGAACCGCTCTATAAGATTTATGATAATCTATAGAAATCTATGCTTATCTACTTATTTCTTGCTTCATCCACAACTGCTTGTCTAAACAAGTCTGATGTTGTGTCCACAAGCGTTTTATGTCTCAGTAGAGCTTACCGCGACAATATCAGTTGCGTTCTTTTGTTTGTTTATGTGTCTATAGTGTATCTGCTATCTTTATTCCACCTGATTTAACGAGGATTGCTCAGAAAAAGGACAGAGACAAAACGCACAAACAAAACAGGAAGACCTCACCAACAGATTATGTTAGATTTTCTATAGAGATTATATCACATTAGAACAACTTATGACAGAAATATTCGTGCAGTGAAAAACCCTTTGTGTATCTTATACACCTTTCGCCCCTCTGGGGCTTTGATTTTGGTGTAATACAGTACTATATACCTTTCGCCACTCTGGGCTTTGATTTTGGTGTAATACAGGTAATATATACCTTTCGCCACTCTGGTGCTAAATATCCATACAAGGTATAAGCATTTAAGATGCTTTTTGTGCGGTGAACTTCATCACTGTTTGCCCGTTTAGTCCTGCTACGACAGGGAATGTGCGTTCACCTTTTCCATCTTTGGTAACATACCTGACTTCAGGTGAAAAATATGCGTAGAGTGCTGTGTTTCTTGGATTAGGTGAAGCGTTTGGACCTGAACCGTGTACCATGAGACTATGGAAAAACAGAGCACTGCCAGCAGACAATGGAACATCCATCTGCTGTTTTGCGACATCTTCGCGATCGGTGAGTTCTGCATCTTGTTCCCGAGCGATTCCACCCCACTCTTGAACACCCCATAAATGACTACGCGGAACGACTTTGAAACAACCGTTCTCAGGTGTAGCATCGTTCAGTGAGATGCTGACCGTAACTAATCTCGGTGGTTCCATGGGCCAATATGCGGAGTCTTGGTGTAGTCCATGTGATGAACCGTGAAATGCTGGTTTAAACATTAAAGTGCTTCTAAAGAGTAGTAGATCATCTCCGATTAGGTTTTGAAGAACAGCGACAAGGTTGGGGTTTTGTGCTAAGTTTTTAAACACCTCAGAGTATTGTCGAGTGTTTTCTGCTTTTCGCAGCACAGGTAATCTGTCCCCTTGTGTTTTGTCTTTAGCAAAAGGTTCTTGCTGTACGTGTCTGCGTGCGACATCAGCTCTTTCTTTATCAGAATCCGATGCCTGACCTGCTGCGAACTGATGTAGCAGTTTAATTTCTGCTTGACATTCACCTATTTCTGCAGGTGATAATATGTTTTCAACAACGAGATAGCCTTCCTTCTCAAAAAAGGATTTCTGATCATTCTTATCCATTTTAACCTCCAAATAGTCGTTTTATTTCCCATATTATACTTGAAACAGCAAACCCAATGTAAACGGCAGATGCAATCAACATCATTATAGTTGAAATTGCTTTAGGTTTTGCAAAACTTGGCAAGAAACGACGGTTCATATAGAGCGTAAGCGGGACGTAGAGTGCCATAGCAAAACCACCCATATATGCTGCACTGAATAGAAATCCGAGTCCACTAACATTTAGTTGTTCCATGACATAAGTAATTGCAATTCCTGCGACAATCCAGATACCTACTATGAGAAGGTACCACCAACTCAATGAGCGTTTCTGTGCGCCTTTAAAGTTAGTGTAGATAATATCTGAGATAGAACGTCCGACTCCGTCAAGGAGTGCGAGCTGAGTTCCGAAAAGTGTAGCAACACCAACCATCAGGAAGATTCGTCTTCCAAATTCCCCGAAACTCCTACCTAATATGTCCGCCTCGTCAAAGATGAGTTGGCTTTTATCAGGGACGATACCTTCGGGATGTAATACAGCGAGAGCCCCGAAAATAAATAGTAGAATTGTGAAGGTATTGAGTGCCCAGAAAAAAAGTATTTGGTCGCGTTTTATGTAACCCCACCAATCAGCGAAACGGTTCTTGTTTTCCTCAGTTTCTTCGAAGAGAAAACCAGTTGCAGGGACTTTCTCAGTGCGTTCACGTAGGGGATTTCGTAGTCCAGGAATGCGTGCTCCCATCCCGATGTTTTTGTCACGAAGGTAGAACGTATAAAATAGGTTTGCAGTTCCTCCTGCGCCTGCGAATACAAGCGCGATAAATAGGTCTTTCACAGACATATTAGGGTCTTTGTGTCCAATATTTATTATACCTGCTCCTAATTCTTTCCATTTATCCAGAGAACCGACCATGATAGCGACCAGTATCAGTCCGATTGTGACAACAGCGACAAGGACCTCAACAGTGTTTTCGACAGATTTATATACTAATTTTGGACCGAATAGAATTAGGGAAGCTGCGGCGAATGTAATTATAGTCCAAAAGGTATCTGAACCCAAGAAGTTGTCTGCTTGCCATTTTGGGTTAAAGATGAGAGCTTTTAGAGCTGCCCCTGATTCTCTTGCCCATCCTGGAGCGATCCATCCAACAACGATAAGGAGAATAAACAACGGTGCGAAACCGCGCCAAATACGGCTATATCCAGTAAAAACGGTTTCACCAGTTGCTATTGTCCATCTACCTACCTCAAAATTTATCCAAAGTTGGAGGAAGACACCGAGGACAGCAGCCCAGACCATGCTTGAACCGTATTCTGCAGCGATACGGGGCCATATCACAATTTCCCCTGCCCCAATAGATAGTCCGACTAAGATTGCGCCAGGACCTGCTATTTTCCAAAAAGGCAGTTGTTTTTCTGGTAAATCAACGGTTTTAAAGTCGTCAAGTGGTTCATATAATTTTGACATTTCTGTTTTCCTCACGAAGGCACATGTTTACAAGTCGGTATTTGACGATATTGCTTCACTTAGGACTTGAATTGGGTGTTTTGGTAGAATACCTGTGCCATGTTCAAGTTGATGTCGACAGGAAAATCCTGATGCAGTCAGCGTAAATTCCCCAGATTTCTCACGTATAGTTGGGAATAGGCGGAGTTCTCCGATATCCATAGAAAGTTGGTAGTGTGATTTTTCATAACCGAATGAACCTGCCATACCACAACAACTGGAATCAATAACTGTGACGTTATGTGCTTGAGGAAGTTCAAGCATTTTTTGTACGGGTTGTATCCCGTCCAGTGCTCTCTGATGGCAGTGTCCGTGCAGCAAAATGTCGCGTGGTTCTGTTCCAAATGTAAGTGAAAGTTCATCCTTTTCATTTAATTGTAGTAAAAATTCTTCCAAAGAGTAGGTGTTTTCTGCGACTTGCTTTGCTTTATTCGTGTTGATAAGGTCTACGTAATCGTCAGTTATGGCAGAGGTGCAGCTTGGTTCGCAACTTACAATCGGTATATTATTTTCAGTAAAATAATGGAGTTGTTCTATATTGTAATTTGCGTTTTCAATTGCTTTGTCAAGCATACCCTCAGAGATTAGCGGTCTTCCACAACACTGTTTCGTGGGAAGGATGACTTCATATCCAGCGGATTCTAAAACGTGGACTGCTGCCTTACCGATATGTGGTTCACTGTAATTCATAAATGTGTCGTGAAACAGGACGACTTTTTTATCAGAAGTTAGTGGCGATTTTCGTTTTCTGAACCATTTTTCGAAAGGTTTGTGTACAAAGGTAGGCATATCTCTGCGACGATCAACGCCGATAAGTTTTTCCGCTATCCACTTTGAAAGCAGATTATTTGTTGCCCAATTTGAGATAGGTGCGAATGCTGATCCTAATACAGCAAGTGAACCAATTTCTCCGAAAAGTCGATTCTGTAATGGGAGACCGTTTGCTTTGCGGTAGTGTGCCAGCAATTCATATTTTATTTTTGCCATATCCACATTTGATGGACATTCTGCTTTACATGCTTTACAACCGAGGCACAAATCGAGGACATCGTAGAGTCTGTCGCTTGTGAAATCTGTGTGTGGCAATGTGCCGGAGAGAACCGAGCGAAGTGCATTTGCGCGTCCACGTGTTGAGTGTTCCTCTTCTCGCGTTGCGATAAATGATGGACACATTGTGCCGGTGAGGGTTTTACGACATGCGCCGACCCCGTTGCACATTTCAATTGCCCTTCCGAATCCATCTTGTGCAGAGTAGTCAAAATAGGTATCAATTTTAATAGTATTATATTGAGTTCCGAATCGTAGGTTTTCAGTCATTGGTGGTGGGTCAATGATTTTTCCAGGATTCATAATACCGTCGGGGTCGAAAGCATTTTTCACCTCTCGGAGTGCTTGATAGATTTTGGGTCCGAACATACTCTCAATCCATTCACTTCGGACCAGTCCATCCCCGTGTTCTCCACTCATTGCCCCACCGAGTTCCATCAGTAGATCTCGTACCTCACGAGCAATGTTATGCATCTTTTTGATATCGTTTTCGGATTTCAGATTGATAATTGGACGGTTATGTAGTAATCCGACGCTTGCGTGTGCATAGTAGGATGCTGTGGTATCATGTCTGGTGACAATTTCGTCGAATCGTCGGACATATTCAGGTAGATGTTCAATTGCGACAGCTGCATCTTCAACAAATCCGATCGGTTTTGCATCACCTTTCATTCCCATAAGCAATCCGAGTCCTGCCTTACGTGTTTCCCAAACTTTTGCTTTTTCTTCTGCAGTAAAGCAACGAACAACAGCATAACCGAATCCAGCATTTTTCAAAGTGTTTTCAAGATGGTTTATTTGTTGGTGCAATTCATCTTCATTTTCACCATAAAATTCCACTGCAAGGAGTGCTTCTGGTTCACCTTGAATAAAACTCGTGAGTCGTGAAAACTCAATTGACCCGCGTGCCATATCAAGTATAGTTTTATCTATTAGTTCAACAGCAGTGGGGTTGCAATCTAAGATTGGTTGCATTGCTTCCATGGATGCAATAAGAGAGTTAAAATGAACGACACATAGGCAGGTCATTTTTGGGACGGGAACTAAATTGACTTTTGTCTCAACGATTGTTGCGAGTGTTCCTTCTGATCCGACAACGATCTTTGCTAAACTGAATGGACGGTGTGCATCGCATCCGTCTCTACGATACGGTGTTACCTCCTTTGAACCAGCATCTGCGATGTATTCATCAAGGTTGTAACCTGCGACTCTACGTAATATTCTTGGATATTGTTTACGTATTTCATCAGTATTTTCAGCACAGATTCTGCAAAGTTCACGATATATGTTTGCTTCTAAGGATTTTCCGTCTTTTTTGGTTGCAACTTCTGTAAAGGATAAAGGGGCGGCGGTTATTTCATCACCGTTGGCAAGGACAAGGTCCAACGACATTACATGGTCAATTGTTTTCCCATAGATAAGAGAATGAGAACCTGCGGAGTTATTCCCGATGGTGCCACCGACGTTCGCGCGACTGCTTGTTGCCACATCTGGGGCATACATGAGACCGTGTGGTTTGAGTTGGTGATTTAATTCGTCAAGAACGATTCCCGGTTGGACTCGTGCCCAGTGTTCATCAACGTTAACCTCAATAAGTTGGTTCATGAACTTAGACATATCCAAGACGATCGCTTGCCCAACACATTGTCCTGCTAAACTTGTTCCACCACCTCTGGGGAGTATCGGTATTTTGTGTTCTGAAGCGATCTTTATGGTTGTGATTACATCTTGTTTATGTTTTGGAACTACAACCCCTATAGGTTCGATTTGGTAAAGGCTTGCATCCGTGCTATAAAGAGCTTTTGAGTATGCGTCAAAGCGTACTTCTCCATCAAGTTCATTGGTGAGCGTAATTTGTAATTCTGGGTCAGATTTCTGCATCCGTTTTTCGTTCCTATGTTCAATTTTCTATTGATATTAGTCCATAAGTATGCCAAAAAGTGTTTAGAAAAACAAGTATTTTCTTTAATATGGTTCTATTTTGATTAATTTGACATTTTGATTGTTGTGAAGTATAATTAATACCGTTAAATTGCCCCTGTGGTGGAATTTGGTATACACAGCAGGTTAAGGACCTGTGCCTTAGTTGGCATGCTGGTTCGAGTCCAGTCGGGGGCATTCAATTCTTTCCAAATATAAATCATTTATTTTTTACTTTCTCAAGATGATAATAGTTGCTGATACACTTCGTAAGTACGTTGTGCAATTGTTTCCCATGTAAAATTCTGTACTCTTACCAGACCTAGTTTTTGTAGGTTTTGATAAAGCGTTGGATCGGATGCGATCTGTTTTATCCTTTCTGCTAAAGTTGGGATATCGCCTTCAGGAAAGATTAGACCGGCATCACCAATTACATGTGGGATTTCACCTGAATCTGATCCGATGACAGGCACCTCACATGCCATTCCCTCAATTAGCACTCTACCGAAAAATTCTACCCAATCTGGTGTTGTGCGTGATGGTAATACCAATGTATCCATACAGTTGATGTAATTGGGGACTTCTTCGGGTGGAACGGCATCTATCCAGACAATGTTTTCTGTTATACGATGTTTTGCAGCCAATTCTTTGTAAAATGGTTTATCTTCACCGCTACCAACGATTAGAAGTTTGAAGGGGAAGTTCAACATTGCTGCTGCTTCAATGAGTGTATCAATTCCCTTCATCTGAATTAACCTACCAACATAACCGATAACGAAACTGTCGGCAATTTTGAGTGATTTCTTCAGTTGTGGCATATCCTGTTTTTGAAATAGTGATATATCAACCCCGTTTGGAAAGGGAATCTGTTCTCCATGATATCCTCTTTGTTTCAGGATTTTACCTGCATTTTCACTGAGAGGGAAGGCAATATCAGTTTCACGAAATACACGTTTTTCAATCCAAACAGGTAGCGGACCAAAACGTTGTTTTGAAGGAATGCTCAAAGATGTTCGGAAAATGAATTTGCTATCTGTGGAATACTTTCGCTTCAACCGGACAGTTTGCAATGCATTTATGCTCCATGCTTCCTCTTCAAGGTGGATAATATCGGGTTGGAAGATTTTGAAGTGTTGTGTTATGCCCCGTCGATAATAAAACCGACTACCATAACCAGAAAACCGTATAGGACAAGCTATCTCCTCGCAGTGAATGTCAGATTCTGGTTCGAAGTTAATTTCTTGGAAACTTTCGTACCAGCGTTCAGGAGTAACAACCCGCATTGTAACATCTGGCATTGCTGCGATGAGATTAAACTTTCTCCGATACGGTTTCATTATATAAGAGTGAGAAAGTACTAATACACGCACGTATGTATGATTTTTGAGTACACCTCGTGATACCGCCCATTACCTAAAAGTAGGGGTTTCGGTTTCTTCACAACTGCGTTCGTTTTTAAAGAAAATAAACGTTTTACTGTCGTTCCACCCCTGCACATATTAGCCGTCTGCATCCCGTAAGGTAAAGCGTGGGATTTGACCGAAGGATGTTAATCATTCGCGGTAAATTCTACTTCAGCTTCAGTATTTGTAGGTGATTCACCAGAGTTTTCTGATGTTGCATCTGGTTCAGCAAGACCATCCATTAACTCTTCAAGCTGCTTTCTAATATCAGAACGTTCTTCTTCGGTTGCTAATCGAGCGAGTTCTGATGCTTCACGCATTTCATTATTGAGAGTTTCCAACTCTTGAATTCTTGCTTCGCGTTGTATGACATCGCTGTTAAGGCGTGCGATTTCAGCTTCAAGTTCGAGTTTTTCATCTCTTAATCTTTTGACGGTTGAGATGGCAAGGTCAACACGTTCTTCCAAAAGAGTTACTACGTTTTTCCCAGTTGTTTCGGACATTGAATCCTCCTAATCATATATAGTTTATTGTATTTCTGAATTATCCAATTTATTCAACACATCTCTTAATATTCTTATTATGTGTGGCAAAAATTGCAAGAAACTATATTCAAATTATTTATGTTTGAAGCTTAAAGTTAGATGGTCTCCATTATCCCAGTCAGGTTGTTGTTGTGCATAGTGAAATAGATATTGTTGTGCGTAACCTACAAATTCTCCGAAATAGTTTTTTGCAAAATCTTGTATTTCTTGTGGTTTTGCACGTTTACGTAGGTAAACTCGCTCAAAAATCCGTTTAATCCAGACATCAATTGGTAATGCTTGTTGATGTCCGAGCGAAAACAGACAGATGCAGTCAGCTACTTTTTCCCCGACTCCTTTCAATTTCATTAACTCTTGTTTTGCACAGCCGTATTCCATCAGTTTTAATGCGTCAAGGGATAATTCTCCGTTGGCAACGTTGTTGGCAGCGTTCCAAAGATAACTGGCGCGGTACCCAGTACCGCAGTCAAAAATTTTATCTCTCCCTGCATCAGCAAGTGTTTTAGGATCGGGAAAAGTGTAATCCACGTAACCTTCATATTCCAATTTTTGTCCGAACCGCTGAGAAATAGTTCGGATAATGTTGCGAATACGCGCTATGTTGTTGTTTTGGGATAAAATAAACGATGCTATGGTTTCCCATAATTCTTGGTTCAGTAGACGCATTCCCCAAAACATATCAATTGCGCGAGCGATGTATGCATCAACATTGACGGCATTCAAGATATTTGCCAAATCACGATGTAGATCAAGATAATGATGCAAATGTGTTAAGAAAGATGTTTTATCTTGTTCGTAAGAACTGTGTATGATTAAGGTGTCATTTTTCTGTTGGATTTTGAGTATTTGCCTCTGAACAACACCGAAATATGCATCATCTACCCAATTCCATCTAAATGATTGTCCAGATTCTAAAGTATATTTTAGGTTAAAATCTGTTACATTTTTTATTATTATTTCCACTTTTCAACAAATTATAAGATAAAACACAAGAAAATGCAAGTGTTTAAGGCAATTTTAATTGAAAAAAATGCCATAATAGGTTATCATTAACAGCAGATTAATTTGAAATAGAGGAGAATACGTGTCGTTATGATGATCTTTCTGCGGGAGAAATTCATTGCCCAAATATTTATGTGGATTATCGCTGTCGTATTTGTTATTGCATCCGTTTTACTTTATAGTGGTTCCAGTGGTCAACGTGGTGCAGGTGCTGAAGATGAAGTGGTACTTAAGATTGATGCATTAGAGGTAACAAGAGGTCATTTTGAGGATGTGGTATCACAGCAAATGCGTTCGCAGCAGCAGCGGAGTCAAAATTTTGGTGGTGAAATTGACCGTAAAAACGTAGAACAAACTGTTATCAATTCCTTGATAAGGCGTGCGATTGAAAGCAGCGCGCAGATTACAGACGGTGAGGTTGAACATTATATAAGAAGTGATAAAAATCGAGTTCAACAATATAACCAATTTGGACCGGAAATTGCTGATCTATATAAACAGAATGTACGTGTATTTTTGAGTTCAACAGCGTTACGGGATGGTATTCAAACACTTGAATTGGTGACAGATACTGAAGCAGAACAAGATTATTTGCTTGAGTCAGAGAAGGCGAAGGTAAAATATATTGAATTTCGGCATAGTGACTATATAACTACAATTTATATAGACGATTCGGAAGTTGAAGAATATTTTAATAAAAATAAGGAAAACTACAAGACTGAGGAACAGGTGAATGTCAAGTTTATTAAGATAGATCCTATTGACTTTGTATCGAAAGCGGATATTGAAAAATATTACGCGGATAACCAAAGTGAATTTATGACATCAGAACTTGTTAGAGCGCGCCACATATTGAAAAAGTTTCCTGATAATGCGACCGAGGAACAAAAAGCGGAAACGAAAACAGCTGCAGAAGAATTACTGAAGACTATTACTGAAGAATTAGCAGCGGGAACATCTTTTGCTGACTTGGCAAAGACACACTCAGAAGGTCCATCAGGAACGGATGGTGGTGCTTTAGGAACAACCAATCCTGATCTTCCTCCGGGTAAGTATTTTGGACGTGGACAGATGGTGAAACCTTTTGAAGAAGCGTGTTTTGATATACTGAAACCTGGAGAGGTAAGTGAATTGGTGGAAACACGGTTTGGATATCATATTATCAGTTTGGAAGAAAAATTTGCCCCGACTCTTAAACCTTTCACTGGAGTAGAGATAGAAATCAAGGACAAACTTGTTAAGATCAATGGTGTAGATAATGCGAAAGAGGTAGCTGAGAACCTACTCTTTGATATTGAAGTAGGTGATTATGAGACGGCAATAGGACTTGATCGGTACAAGGATTTATTACTTGCTGTTGGTGAGACGGGATTTTTCGCCAAGGATGCTGACATTATTCCGGGTGGAATAGGTTCAAAATGGACTTACGGTGGATTGATTGATGAACTCTTTGATATGGGAGTGGGTGTAACAAATACAATAGAAACGAAGAAATATAACGGGGATGTTGCAGCCTATTTTGTTGCGACTGTTCTTGGAAAGAAAGCATCGGCAATTCCTACATTTGATGAAGTTAAGGTTGATGTGGTTAACCACCTACGCACGGAAAAATCTAAAGAGCGTGCAGTTGCTGCTGCAGAAAAGCTTTATAATCAACGAGCTGATGGTGAGTTGTTGGATTCGTTGGTCAAAAAGTATAAAGCTGAAGAAGATGTATTAGCGGGTGAGAAAACAGTTCAAGAGAGCAGTCTCTTTAATCGGACAGCTGGGAGTTCTTATGTTTCAGGTATGGGGAACTCAAAGGATGTGATGTTTGGTGCGTTTAATATGTCTGTTGGAGATGTGCGTGGACCGTATCAAGGAGATTCATCGGCATACATTATTGAATTAGTTGAACGAGTGGAACCGGATTTGGAATTGTTCCGAACGGACCCAAGCCAAAAAACTAAACGGTATCAGACTATACTTCAACAGAAGAAACAGGATGCGTATGATAATTGGTTTGCTGCACGCAAAGAGATTGCGAATGTTTGGGTGCACGAGGATTATCGTTAGTTGAGGATGTCGTAGAAGAAGTTTCTCCGTTTTGGAATGTATCCTAATTCTGAGATGGTTCGTTCGATTTCATCTATTGGCATGCAATAGACTGTTCCAGCTTTACTGACGACGTTTTCTTCTATCATCGTTCCTCCCATATCGTTTGCTCCAAACTTCAGTGAAAGTTGCCCAATTTTTGGACCTTGTGTAACCCAGGAGGATTGGAAGTTTTTGATATTATCCAGAAATAGTCGTGAGATTGCTAAGGTCTTTAGGTATTCATAACTTCCCGCAGGTGGTATATGTGCAAGTTCAGTGTTACTGGGTTGAAATGACCAACATATAAATGCTGTGAACCCACCTGTTTCATCTTGTAGATCACGCAATCGCATGAGATGTTCCACCCGTTCAGCATAACTTTCTACGTGTCCGTACATCATAGTAGCACTTGATTTTAGTCCTATGAGGTGTCCTTGTCTCATTACTTCAAGCCATTCATCAGCAGTGCACTTTTTTGGACTGATTATGTTGCGTGCATGGTCGGTAAGAATTTCAGCTCCTCCACCGGGAATAGAATCCAGACCTGCTTCTTTTAGTCGAATAAGCATTTCTTGCAAGGACATACGATTTATTTTTGCAAACCAATCCAGTTCAGGAGGAGAAAACCCGTGGATATGTATTTTGTAGTTTGCTTTTATCCATCGGAGTAAATCCTCGTACCACTCCAATTTGAGTTTTGGGTGTAATCCGCCTTGCATAAGAATTAGTTCTCCACCCAGATCAAGTGTTTCTTGTATTTTTTGTCCGAGTTCATCGCGTTCCATCACATAAGCGTCAGGGTCTTTTCTGTGTCGATAGAAAGCACAAAAGTCGCAATCAACATAACACCAGTTGGTATAGTTTATGTTTCTGTCGACAATGTAAGTTACATATCCATCTGGATGCATTTTTGTTCGAATGATATCAGCGGCATGTCCGAGTGCAAGTAGGTCATGACTTTTGAAAAGTGTTAATGCATCGTCAAAGTCTAAACGTTCTTCTGAGAGAACTTTTTCCAAAATGTGTTGAACGGTAGTATCCATTCGCATTTATTATCCTTTTACAAGTGGTGTCATGTTTATTGATATATTTTACCATTTTGCTGAGTGTATGTCAAAATTTAATTTGACTTCACCTTAGAATTTCAGTATAATTATAGTAATGAGTCTTGCAATCAAATGGAGTAATAAAATGGCTATTGTCTATCTTGAAGAGTTGGTTAAACATGTGCCAAATAAGTATCTTGCCGTTAATGTAATTGCGAAACGAGCTCGTTCATTAAATGACGAGTTGTTGGGTGCGGGTTTATCGAAAAAACAAAAACCGGTCTCAATAGCAACAGATGAATTATCATCAGGTGAATTGTCGTATAAGATAGTTGATACTGAAACGGCTGAATCTGGGGAAAACTCTCAGTTCACATCTGAATCTGAAGGTTATGATTCTGTTGAAGGAGAAGATCATTTGGCAGAATTATATGGTGAAAAATCGACTGAAGATAGCGAGAAGGAAGTTGAGGAGAATGCGGAAGAGGGGGAAGTTGTATCTGAGGATGATACAGCGTAATTGAGTTTAGGTTAGGTTTTTTTGACAAACGTGGATAAAGTTTGTATACTTAAAGGGGTGAAGAATCCAAATACTTCAGCATAAGCCTGAGGTATTTTAATTTGACAGACGAGTTTATATTAGCACATTTGTGCTGACGTGGCTCAATGGTAGAGCAAGTGATTTGTAATCACTAGGTTGGAGGTTCGATTCCTCTCGTCAGCTTCTGTTTGGGGGTGTGCTTGAGCGGTCAAAAAGGGCAGACTGTAAATCTGTTGGCTATGCCTACGGCGGTTCGAATCCGTCCGCCCCCATTTATATTTTGCGGGAGTAGCTCAGCTGGTAGAGCATTGGCCTTCCAAGCCATGCGTCGCGGGTTCGAATCCCGTCTCCCGCTTGTTCCTTGAATGAATTGCCGGCGTAGCTCAGTCGGTAGAGCGCGTCCTTGGTAAGGACGAGGTCACCGGTTCAATCCCGGTCGTCGGCTCCACTTAATATATATAAAGGTAGAAATAATGCCCAGAGATATTGTGACCTTAGCATGTGATGCGTGCAAACAACGTAATTATGTAACAACTCGCAATCGTCGTACACAGCAGGATCGATATGAGCGTAAGAAGTATTGTCGTTTCTGTCGTAAGCATACACTCCATAAGGAGACGAGATAAATTATATAGCATAGGCCAGTAGCTCCAACTGGTAGAGCGCCGGTCTCCAAAACCGGATGTTGGGGGTTCGAATCCCTCCTGGCCTGCCTTGTATCATGATAAAACGAATAAAAGATTACATACAGAATATAATGTTGGAATGGCAGAAGGTAACTAAACCGGATGCAGAACAGGTTCGTGGAAGTACTATTGTTGTATTGATTGCTTCAGCGATGTTAGGTGTATTTATCTGGTTAGTTGATGGTAGTCCTGTGAATCCAGAATGGATATGGCCTGCAAATTTAATATTAATTGCAATCCCTATATTAGTATTTGTCCTTTCTAAAGATTCGGAGAATCGTCGGTTACACATGACTGCTGTTGCTTGTGTTCCTCTTGTTGTGGTTCTTGTTGGTACCTATGTCCTGAATCTTGATGAATCGATGAAAGGATTTGGGATGTCTTTCTTAAGAGAGTTATTTCTCAGTGGGAATTGATCATGAATGGATACTGGTATATCGTTCAGGTCTACACTGGACATGAAAAGAAAATACAGTTTAATCTTGAAAGGCGGCTTGCCTCTGACTCGGATTCCGACAAGGAACTTCGTGATGAGATCTTGCAGATTAGCGTTCCAATGTCCACTACTGTAAGGAATGTAGACGGAAACCGGAAGGTAAGGAGTAATCCTACGTATCCTGGTTACGTGCTTATCAACAGCATGCATGAAATTGGTCCGCATGCTGAAAATAAGATTGGACAAAAGAGTTGGGCATTTGTGCAAGAGACACCAGGTGTGATGAATTTTCTTGGAAATGCTAACCCAATTCCACTGAGTTCAGAAGATGTTGAACGTATGTTGGAAAGTTCCACTGTAGAAGAATCAGCCCCAGTGCCAGAGATTACTTACTCTGTTGGTGATAAGGTTCGTGTTATTGAGGGACCTTTCAGTTCCTTTACAGCAGAAATCCTTGGAATTGACGCACAACGTCAACGTTTAAGCCTTTCAATTACAATCTTTGGACGTTCAACCCCGCTTGAATTGGGATTCATGGGAGTTGAAAGACTCTAAATATTATGTAAGATAGGGAGAAGTAACATAATGGCAAAAAAAGTGGCAGGTGAAGTAAAACTGCAATTAGTTTCTGGACAGGCGACTCCACAACCACCGGTCGGTCCAAGTCTTGCACCTTATATGATTAACCTGCAGGAATTCATCAAGACCTTCAATGCGCAAACTCAACAGCAAAGTGGTATGATTGTTACCACGATTATAACTTGTTATAGTGATCGTTCATTTACCTTTGCAGTCAAATCTCCACCTGCAGCAGTGTTGCTCAAATCCGCTGCAAAGATTGTAAAAGGTTCTGGCGAACCAAATCGGACTAAGGTGGCTAATGTAACTACAGATCAGATTCGAGAGATTGCGCAAACGAAATTACCTGATCTGAATACAACTGATATTGAAGCTGCTGTACGTATGGTTGAAGGTACAGCGCGCAGTATGGGATTAAATATCACTTAGTACTCAGAGACATTTTGAGAATAGTTTTGTATAGCATAAGAAGTTAGGTTTTAATCTTACATTTGGAGAACAATATGGCGAGAAGAGGTAAACGTTATCGTGATATAGCACAACAGGTTGAGAGACTCAATTTATACACGGTTGATGATGCTATTTCACTTTTAAAGAAAACAAGTACAGCGAAGTTTGATGAAACTATAGATTTGGCATCTCGTCTTGGTATAGATGCGCGTAATGCCGAGGAAAATATCCGTGGTACCGTATCACTTCCACACGGTACAGGTAAGTCTGTTCGTGTTGTTGTGTTTGCCGAGGGTGATAAGGCGCGTGAAGCAGAAGAAGCTGGTGCTGATTTTGTTGGTACCGATGATTTAGTTGAAAAAATCGTTGATGGTTGGCTTGATTTTGATGCGACGGTTGCTACACCTGACCTGATGCGGAGTATTATGCCGAAGTTAGGGAGGGTTTTAGGTCCGCGTGGATTGATGCCTAACCCAAAAGCAGGTACTGTTACGAATGATGTTACTGAGACACTTCAGAATATTAAGGCGGGACAAATAGAATATCGTGTTGAGCGGACATCCGGTATTGTTCATGTGCCGATTGGTAAGGTCTCATTTGAAGAACCCCAAATAAAGGATAATCTGAACATTGTGATGGATTCCCTTGTCAAAGCGCGTCCTGCTGCGACTAAAGGAAGATATATTCGTAGTGTAGCGATATCCGCAACGATGGGTGCAAGTATACGGATTGATCCTCAACAGTTTTTGTAGGAATTAGAACTGTAGAGAAATGGCTTCCGCTGTAACCAGTGGAAATGGATAATAAGGAATAGTTGACAATTTTGTAAAACAGAATAGAGTTGCAGAAAGTAGGGGCTTAGGGCTTAATTACCTACCGAGACTCGGATAAAGTCAGGATTACTTTCATCCGTATTGGTGTAAGTTTTAGACTACCGTAGTTAGGTCAAGCCTCCAGGTATCTGGGGGTTTTTCTATTTCTGGATTGAGTTGTCATGATGTGAAAGGAGCTAACCTATGCCGAATGAAGCCAATGTTCAGCAGGTTGGACAGATTCGTGAGCTATTCGAAAGCTCAGACGTAGTTCTGTTAACAGATTTTCAAGGACTTTCTGTTGCCGAGGTAAATGACTTACGTCAGCAGTTGCGTTCTGCGAATATTCAATATAAGGTCTGTAAGAATACGTTAATTAACGTTGTTGCGCAAGAAAGAGAAATTGAAGGACTTGCGCCATATTTAAAAGGTAACACTGCCCTTGCTGCGAGCGATGATCCTGCTGCAGTTAGTAAAATTCTCTTTGAATTTAGCGAGGAACACGAGAGTTTGCAAGTTAAAGGTGGTGTTCTTGGTAAACAGGTAGTTGACGCAGATGCCGTTAAAGCACTTCAGGACATGCCTTCAAAAGAGGTATTGATTGGTCAGGCTATCGGTGGCATCAGTGCTCCGTTGTATGGACTTGTTAATGTCTTGAATAACGGGTCACCTATGACGCGTTTCGTCAATGTACTTAGTAGGACAATAGGTCAAGTAACATCTGTGCTGACACAGATCAGTGAACAGAAGAAAGCAGCCGAATAGGCATAATTAATAAGATTAAGAAAGGAATTAACAATGGCAGATATAGAAAAATTGATAGATGAAATAAGTGAGATGTCTGTTCTGGAACTCTCTGAGTTGGTGAAAGCCTTGGAAGAAAAATTTGGTGTGAGTGCGTCTGCGATGCCAGCGATGGCAGTAGCGGGTGCAGTTCCTGCTGCAGGGGCAGCTGGAGATGCTGAAGAGGAAGAGGCAGCAGAGAAAACCGAGTTTGATGTCCAACTCAAAGAAATCGGCGGACAGAAAATACCAGTAATTAAAGAGGTGCGCGCTATTACCGGATTAGGCTTGAAAGAAGCTAAAGAGAAAGTCGAATCTGCACCAGTTGTCATTCAAGAAGGTGTCAGCAAAGAGGATGCAGAAAAGACAAAAGAGCAGCTTGAAGCCATCGGCGCGGTGGTTGAAATTCAATAGTGTATTTAATTTCTTCAACCTATGAAATCATCTGACAAGTAAATTTATGCAAACCCCGTTATGGTCACAAGCTGTAATGGGGTTTCTCTTTCAAATGTATGTTTAGTATTGCAGAGATTTTTTATCTTGTTTTTAGCCAACTTGCAGTAGGTGGGTTTGCAGTCATGCTTTTCATACCGAAAGGCGTGGTGGGTGCTAACTACTATCGTTTGATGGGTGGTATATACCTACTTGTGGTTGTATTAGCGCGTTGTGCTAATCTATATCTGAATGAAACACAGGTTACCGTTTTCAACTTTTTTGGGAGTTGGGTGAATGTTGAATCTGCTCTTGTACTATGTTTCGTTCTCATTGTCTTTATTTATACACTGAGTTGGTGGTTCAAATCTTCTTTACTTACCGATGTACTATTCTATCTTGGCATGATCATTGGTATCGTATGGATTCTGTTTAGTGCGTTCAACTATATTGAAGTCGTCCAATTTCCTGGTGTAAAATATCTGTTAACTCTCCAATTTTTAACATCTGCAGTTCTGCTGGGTGCTGTTCATACTGGTATGTGGTTTGGTCACTGGTATCTTGTTATACCTGAATTGCCTGTAGCCTATTTGAGAAGGTATAATATTGTGTTGCTTTGTTCGCTCGTACTATCAATTTCTCTGTTTGGTGTAAATATGTTGATTAGGTCTCAAGCACAAAATACGGTTTCATTTAATTTTCATTACGAACTTATTTTTTGGATGCGGTTGGGAATTGGATATGCTGGAACATTAATACTCTATTTTATTTCTTGGGACTGTTTACGACCTAAATCTGTTGCGAAGGATGAAGTAGGTGCAACGCGTGCAGCAACGGGTTTTCTTTTCATTGCAATTATTACTGTATTTTTGGGTGAGTTTTGTAGTCGTTATCTGTTTTTGTCAATGCAGTTTGTGTTTTAATAGGAGTAAATTTTATCAAATATATGCTGATGAATTTGATGCAATAAGGGGTTAATTCTATTGTAAAATAAATGGACGTATGTTAAACTAACGGTATTCATTTTAGTTAAGGAGGTATCTAATGAAATCCCAAATATTTTATGAACCTGAATCAATGAGTCTTGAAGATCGTCCGGTGCCTACTGCTGGTGATAATGATCTATTAGTTCAGGTACGTTCAGTAGGTATCTGTGGATCGGATGTAGCGTATTATTTCGGTTATAGTTCTCTTGAAACAGATGATGGAAAAGGTCCGCTCATCTTGGGACATGAATTTACTGGAGAAGTCGTTGAAGTCGGTAGTGTTGCAGGAAATACTGGTGGATTTAAAGTTGGCGATAGGGTTGTAGTCAATCCTGTTCAATCAAACCCGAATTCTTTTTGGAGTCAAAAAGGATTATCTAATTTATGTCCAGAAAAACGTATTTTAGGTGTAGGTGTTGATGGTGGTTTTGCTGAATATGCAGTCTCTGATTATCGCTGGACTGTAAAATTGCCTGAAAACGTTACGTATGAGCAGGGTGCACTCACAGAGCCACTTGCATGTGGATTGTATGCTGTTAACAATCTCAATGCTGAAGCAGGACAGACTGCTGTAGTTTTCGGTCCGGGACCGATTGGTTTGATGATGGTGCAAGTGCTGAAAAGTCGCGGTTTGAAAAATGTACTACTTGTTGGAACTCGCGATTATCGTTTGGAATGTGGTAAGGAACTGGGAGCGGATCTAATTGTCAACGTAAAAGAGACCGATTCTCCACACTATGTTGAAGACCTGGGAGAAACAATTCAGGAACTTAATGATGGTGAATTGGCGGATCGTGCTATTACTGCAACGAGTTCTCTTGATGCCATTCATACTGCCCTTGAAGTTACAGGTAGACATGCAACCGTTGTGATTTTTGGTCTTCCTGGAGACAAGGATGTCATGCAGGTGCCGATTCTTGATACAATATTGATGGATAAAACCATCAGGTTTTCATGGTTAGCACCGGACACATGGGAAGAGGCAGTTCAACTCATTTCCAGTGGTGATGTCAATATGGATAAAATCATTAGCCATGAATTTCCTCTTGATTCACTCGTTGAAGGTATTACCAAGGTTCGTAATCGCGAAGATAGCTGTACGAAAGGGTTGATAAAAGTATCCTCTTAATCGGTATATTGTATGGGCATACCATTTTTTATCGTTTTTGCCTTGTCAATAGTATTTTTATCTCTTTGTATAACAGGTTGGGGTGACTTTGTATCAATAGAGTGGCCTGAACAGAGTTCCTCTGGAACAACAGTTGATGACGTGAAAGTCACCCCATACCTTAGTTTTGCTCTTAATTATGGCGCGATTACACAGTGCGTTGTAGGTTTTTTGCTGTTTTTGGTTAGTCTTTATGTTATGGGTTTTTTATTGTATCTTGAAGAACGTGAAAGCGGCAGGATAATGAAAAATGTTAAGAGTTTTGCCAAATTAAGGCAATTTATTGAACGTTTTCAGAAGAAAAGTATATCTGAATGAAATATAATTTAATTGCCCTGCAGAATACAATAGCCATTTATGATGACCTTACGTAATTATTGCTGAAAACCAACGACTTCGAGAGGAACTTGAACGTCTAAAAGCACGGTAAAGCGGTTTTCCTTTTAATATGGAACAACAATTAAAAAATGACTTACTTCTTCGCGCAGCAAAGTGTTTGCCTGTTGAACGAGTACCTGTATGGATGATGCGGCAGGCAGGTAGGTCAGATCCACTCTATCGGCAGACCCGAGAAAAACTTAACCTTCCATTGGAACGTCTGTTCCGAACTTGTCCTATGCCAATATCTCAATCCGATGTTGAGGCTGCGGTTAAAATATCGCTTCTTCCTAAGCGTATTGGTGTAGATGCGATAATTGTCTATAAAGATATTCTCACACCCCTTGCACCAATGGGTGCACATTTCCAATTTACACCTGGACCAGTTTTACACACCCCAATTCGTACACAATCTCAAGTTGATGCATTATGTCCGGTAGATGGACCGCACATTCAATTAGAATACACGGGGCATGTTATCCGTTCGCTGCGCGAAACGTTGGAGGGTGAACTGCCGCTTATCGGTTTTGCTGGTGCACCATTAACACTTGCCTTTTTTCTGATTGCCGGAGAAAGCCCAATGAAAAAAGGTGAGGGTATATCGAACAAAGCTGCTCCAGTTTTTGAAATGATGGAAAATGCACCTGAGCTTCTATGCCAACTATTAGATAAGTTGACAGAAATGACAATTAACTATCTGAATTACCAAATAAGTATGGGTGCTCAGATAGTCCAACTTTTTGAGTCAATCGCAGATGTGTTATCACGTGATATGTATTCCAAATTCGCACTTCCGTATCATCAGAAGATATTTGCTGAACTCAACCGAGATGCACCGAGTATCATGTTTGCTAAGGAGTGTCCATTCATTGATTTAATGCATCAGAGTGGTGCTGATGTATTGAGTGTTGGAAAATGTATTGATATTGAAAAAGCCAGAAAGCAAATAGGGGGTTCAGTTGCCTTTCAGGGTAATGTTGATAACGATGTTTTGCGTGACGGTACATTTTCAGATATTACAGAGGCAGTGCACGATTGCATTGAACAAGGTGGAAAAACGGGACACATACTAAACTTAAGTCATGGACTACATAGAGACACACCATTTGAAAATGTTAAACATTTTGTAAAAATTGCAAAGACTTTTTAGGATAATTGATGAGAAACATTCAAGAAAACCCTTTTGCCCCACGTCAATATGGAGAACTTGTTAAGGTAACCGAAAGCGTGTATCTATTTCGTAATATCGTTAACTCTTCAATTATTATTGGGGACGATGGTGTTGCAGTGGTAGATACACAGGTGAACCAGATGATGGGTAAACGGTTACTACATGCGATTCGTTCCATCACCGATAAACCGATTCTGTATGCAATAAATACACATTATCATTGGGATCATACAAATGGTAATATCATTTTCCGCGAAGAAGGTGCAACCGTTGTTGCGCGAGAGATGACGAAAGACTTTATGGTGAATAGGGCACCGCGTCAAGAGGATTTTCTGCGTTCCCGAGGTTTTTTCCTGGGAGATCCACCATTTCTGCCACAGAAGACGTTTTCACATGAGACCGAACTTGATTTAGGTAATCAACCTTTACATCTTGTTCACTTAGGAAAGGCAGAGACAGATGATGCGAGTGCGATTAGAATACCTGCTGAGGGATGTATCGTTTCTGGTGATACCGTGATGACAGGAAGTTTTCCTATTTTTGGACAACCTGTGATGAATGAAGGTCTCATGGCGAACCACGATTGGATTAACACTATTCAGGAACTAAGAACCTATTCTCCTGAGCATGTGCTACCTGGACATGGTCCCTTAGCACATGATGCAGAAATGGATTTACTACTAAAAATAGAGGACTATTTTCTAACAGAGGTTCGTAGACGGGTTGAACAAGAGATGTCTTTAGCGGAATTGCTTGCTGATATGGAAGGCAACATGCCGAATTGGATTCGTGACATTGCAGAAGTATGGGGTACACCTCGCTATGCTATTCTTAGAGTATATCGCGGGTTGATTGATGACCCTGAGCTTGGTTGGCAACATTTCAAACCTTCTGCGATTCCAACTGCAGATTCTGAGAAGCTTTGCCAACGAACACAAGAACTAAAGGACTTTGAATCGTATCGTGAAACTGCGGAAGAGGTAGCAGAAGGAAACGATTTTGGTTTGGCAATTGCTATTCTAAAAATGGCGACAGAAAGATTTGCTGATCTGCCGGAAGTGTGGACGGAATACGCGAACTTACTCACACAAGCATCTCGCACTGTGCCAAGTGTTCTTGAGAAGGGAGATTTTTTCTTTGAGGCAAAAAATGCACTCAATACTGCACTTGAATTGGATGCAGATTATGCTCCAGCACATCTTTTGCGTGGTTACAATCATATTTTATCAGCGTTCCGAAACGGTGATGACCCTACTCCGGGAATGGATTCGATTTATAAAGCGTTAGTGTGTGGAATAGATGGCACACAACTGGCACAAGCGTATTTTTCTATCGGACTTGCACATCGGACAAATTCAGATGAGAAACTTGCACGTGAAGCATTCGCGCAGGCGATTGCAGTGGATCCAAGTTTTATGCCTGCACAATTTGCGAATATGGTATAGGAGAGAAAATGAGATACGATAGCGTTTTACTGGTTGCTTTTGGCGGTCCAACACCGGGATGCTGTAAAAAATATGATACAAAGGATTGCCCTGGTGAGGCGTACTGTTTTGTTGAAGGGATTGCCGGTGAAGCAGAATCTCAAAAGGAACGTGTGAAAGATATTTCCAGTCATTATGTGAAATTAGGTGGATTTTCGCCATTCAACGAATTGACTTTTAAACAAGCAAAAGCATTACAAATCGCATTGCAACAGCGTGACTTACCACTTCCTGTTTATGCTGGATTTAGGCATTGGACACCGTACTTAAAGGACGTAATCGCTGAAATGGCAGAAAAAGGACACCGTAAAATTCTTGGTATTATCATGGCACCACACCGAGCCAAAGTTAGTTGGGAATGGTATCAACAGACAGTGAAGAAAGGTATTGAAGCAGTTGAAGGTGAAAAACCGGCTGTTGACTATCTCGATCAATGGTATACACATGATGGTTATGTAGGTGCTATCGCAGAGATTATCCAAACCGCATGTGGCGATAAGTTAGACCGTGCTGAATTGGTCTTTACAGCACACGCAATTCCGCAAGTCGCGGCGGATACATCCCCTTACTCACTACAGTATGAAAAGACTGGTGAAGCAGTGGCTCAGAAGTTAGGCAAAACACAATACAGTTTTGCATACCAAAGTGAGGTAGAATCCAGTCCAATACCATGGACACAACCCGATATCAACGATTGGCTTAAAACTAAAAAAGAAGAAGGTGTTGATACCGTCGTTGCATCACCGATTGGGTTCTTGTGTGATCATGTTGAAGTGCTTTATGATTTGGATATAGAGGCGAAGGAGACCGCGAATGCATGCGGAATTGAGTTTATCCGTGCGGGGACTGTAGGAAATCATCCTAAATTCATTAATATGTTAGCGGATTTTGTCTGTGAGAAGTCTACGTAAATAGAGTTATGTATCAATTCCTCACATGTTTGTCCAACTAAGGAACACTGTGATGGGACAGAAACGGAAACAAGCAATTGTAGTAGGCGGGGGAATTACCGGTTTAGCTGCAGCGTATCGTTTGAAACGCGAAGCAGAAAAAAGGGTAATTCCGCTTGATATTACACTGTTGGAAGCGAATGATAGGGTTGGAGGTGTAATACACACAGAACACCGAGATGGGTTTATTATTGAACACGGTCCTGATGCCTTTATATCAACAAAACCGTGGGCAAAGGCATTGTGTGAGGAACTTGGTATTGACGATAAGTTGATCGGTACGAACCCAAAGGTGCGACGGAGTTTTGTTGTCCGAAAAGGCAAACTGATACCTGTTCCTGAAGGCTTTTACATGATGGCACCGGGTTCTTTCGTGCCTTTTTTGAAAAGTCCTATATTTAGTTTGCGCGGTAAATTACGGATAGCCCTTGACCTATTTATCTCACGTCAAAGTGGTATAGAAGATGAATCGGTAGCAAATTTCGTTAGACGTAGGCTGGGTACTGAGGCGTTTGAGCGAATGGCACAACCGATGATAGGTGGCATCTATACATCGGATGCGGAGGATCTAAGTCTTAAATCCACATTTCCAAGATTTTTGGAGATGGAACAAGAACATGGCAGTATTATCAAAGCCCTATTGATACAAAAACGGAAGACTGCCCAAACAAGTCGTGATACAAGTGGACCGCGATATAGTCTGTTTTTATCTTTTGTTGATGGAATGCAGACTTTGGTAGACTCACTTGAAGAGAACCTTTCTAAATGTATCCGTTTAGGTTGCCGTGTTACTACGATTCAAAAAAAAGAGCATCAAGTGGATTGGCGTGTTTGTCTTGATAACGATGAAGTGTTGGAAACAGACCTACTTTGCATTGCGTTGCCAGCACCACAGACAAGTAAAGTTTTGTCAGAAGTCTCTCCCATCCTATCAGAAAAACTCTCCAATATACCATATACATCATCTGCGACGGTAAATTTAGCTTTTCGTCGTGAGGATGTGATGCATCCACTCAACGGCATGGGATTTGTCGTGCCAATTAAAGAGCAACTCAGTCTGATAGGGTGTTCATTTAGTAGTGTGAAATTTGAGAACCGTGCCCCAACGAACCATGTGTTGCTACGCGCATTTGTAAGTGAAAATGCACCTAATTATAAACGCGCTGCAAACAATAATACAAAATTGAATGATATTACCTCCTCTGCTTTAATAGACGTATCGCAATTACTTGGTATAACTAACCCACCTACTTTTTCAATAGTAAGTCAACATTCACAATCTATGGCACAGTATCAGGTTGGTCATGAAAAACTTGTTGAAGAAGTTGATGAACGTGTAAAAAACTTGCCGGGTTTGGCATTAGCAGGGAATGCGTATCACGGCATTGGGATTCCTGATTGTATTAACAGCGGAGAGCAGGCAGCAAGAACACTTCTTAATTTCATATAGGTTCAGATATGCGCAATGATTTAATTATTTCTCGATGTCTCATCGGTATGTGTTTATTACTATCAGGACTAAGCATTTTTGTTTTATATTTGAATTTTGCACCGATTGTGGAAAGTGATGAGAATAAGTATAAGGATATGTATCGCGGGTTTGAAGATGGGAAGTGTAAGAGTTGTCATCCAGCAATCTGGCGTGAGTGGGAGAAGTCGATGCATGCGCAAGCGTGGGTAGATGAAATATATCAAGATGCTGCAAAGCTGATTCCTGATAGAGAAAAAAGTTGCGACCCATGCCATGCACCAGAACCCATTCTTGTGTCTGGTATTGGGAAAATGCCAAAATTACGTAATACCCAACGTGACTCAGGCGTTTCATGTCTTGTGTGTCACCTTGATACGGATGGTGCGATGCATGGACCACAAGCGAGTGCTGAGACTAACTTTCATGTAAATGTGACCAATCCGATCTATGAATCTCCGACAAAGTTATGTGCTACGTGTCATGGTCAACCGAAGGTGCCGGAACATGATCAAGTATCCAGTTTTCTTGAGAGTAGGTTCGCGACAGAAAAGAAGAGTTGTGCGACATGCCACATGCCGATTGTCAATCGCCTACAAAGCACTGCAAGTTATGAGAGTATTAAAGGAAGGAAACATACTTGGCGAGGTAGTCGTAGTGTTGCGCAGCTTAAAAGTGCTGCATCCCTTAAGGTTGAGTTTGCTGGAAAGAAGGCGTCTGTCGTTCTTGAAAATAGAGCGGGACATCTATTACCTGGTGGAACGTTACGTATTATTGTTTTTGAAGTAACACCGTTTGGACCTGATGGGACGCAGCTTGAGAAAAAACAGGAATTAATATCTGAAAAAACAGAGAACCGTCTTTTACCAGATGAGAAGCGAACCTATACTTTTGATGTTGCCGCAGGACAGACGCTAAAGGTGCAATTAAAGTATCAACTGACACCAAAAACACCAGAATCTGAATGGGTTCTAATGGAGGAGGTGAGCAGCTTAGTTCCGTGATAGATGGATTTATCCGACTTGTCAACAACTATAGATTATAGACGAAAGTTGGTCTACGTATTTAGATTTGGTAATGAATTGAGACCGAGTAACCGCTTTAATGTTGGCGTTGCACGTTCAATTACCTCATCTGATACTATTTTCAAATGATCTTGTTGAGGTTTTAAAATGGAACGGCAGAAGAATCCGAGCAGTGCGACTCTCGGTGAATTGGTTCTATTTTCTGAAGACCCGTGCCATATAGAACCGTTGACAATGAGGACAGAACCGCGAGGTCCACATATTTGTTGTTTATCCGAGTATTCAACACTGGATTCTGGTAATGCCTCAAGTCGTTTGTGGCTTCCAGGGATGCAGCTGGTAGCCCCGTTTTCAAGAGTAAAGTCATCTAAAAACCAAACGCTGTTTGCAACTATTGGAAAACTTGGACGCGGTGTTGGAAGGGCAGACAATGGGTAGTCAATGTGGAGACCGGCATCTGGTGCGCCGGGATAAAGGATATTCACTGTGAAAGAACTTAGTGTGCAATCTGATCCAAGTAGATATTCCATCGCTGCGAGCATTTTGGGGTGTTGTATAGCTTCCTCAAATATCTCACCTTTGTTGATCAAATTCCATACACGTTGTGCAGTATCATTTTTCAGATAGGTGTGTCCATTACCTGCTTTTTGCTCTTCTGTAGCAAGTTCTAAGGAACGTTCTCTGAGTTGGAGCGTTGTATCTAAGTCAATTAACTTTTCCAGAAGCAGAATACCGTTCTGGTCAAGTTTAGTTTTTTCAGCAGTTGCCATCATAAGTTGATATCCTCAAATACCAGAGTCATTCAATTGTCGCGATTTAACATTTTCAGAATCACGGATTTACGTCAAATTAAAAAATCAACGGCATGAATACCTTTTGGTATTCCTCGGATTATTCAGTTTGCGGAGACAAATTTCTATTGAAATATCAGTAAGCAAACTTTTCATAAGAGTGGTTCAAAAATGTCATACTTTAGAGTTTTTAGAGTCAATCGCAATTTTGATTATTTTACTCTAAATCTATAGAACTATGTCAGTGCTGGGTTTACGGCTTATTTATGACTAATATAGTCAGGATTGACTCTAAAGTTTTACATTTTTTTATAAGTCAGATAGTTTGTGCGATAAATCCATGATACACCAATAAGTGTGTGAATTGAGTTTGGAATCCCTTCAATAAATGCGATTCGAGACAAGACAATTGGATGGTTCTGCCTCAAACACAATATTATATTGACAATTTATCCACTTTTTATTACTATGTCAATTGAATAATGAGAATATGTTCAAAATTACTTATTTTTCAAGGAAAATATTAGGGATTTTGATTTGACATATTTTATTAATTATGGTATTATATTTAAACTGATTGCAATTTAATCATAATTCCAAATAGGCGGGGAATTTTAAACGAATTTCTAAATTAAAACGCCGTGTGAAGATTAAAATGCTTGCTTTAATTTGTCACTTTATGTTAAAATGACCAATGTTCTTTTCTAATAGGCATCTTTAAGTCAATAAAATATTATCAACATAATCGCCAGAATCAGTTATGTTAAACATTCATAGAGGTGCGCGTGGGTCAAAAACAAAGTTTCGGTGCCCGATTTGGTTTCCTTTGACCTTCATTGTGGATGGACTGACGCGTTGTATAGGTTGATTTATGTACTTATGGAGAAAATTTTACTACTTGGTTGTAGGATGTTAATTTTGGATGGGCAAACACCTACCTCCGGTCGTTTTTGTCGTGTTTCCCGCTTGCCTATCTAAAACTTCAGTATTTAGTCTCGTTTTCGCGTAGACTTAACGAGGAGGAAGAGTTAATGAAAAAACGAACACTTGTTTGTTTTTTGATTTTTATATTGTGTGTATTTCATAGTTCAATACCAGGTACTGTGTTTGGGCAAGATGCGGAGCCAACATCTGCTGAACTCGCCCAAACGGTATATGATGAGTATAGTGCGACGCTTTTACGTGAAGATCTTGCGACGTTAGTTGATCAAGTTCTTGAAGCGTTGAGCGATCCTGCTACTTTACAGAATCCTGTAATTGCTGGTCTCGGTCTTGATGCAGCATTAGATCAGCTGCTTGTAAGTCCTGGTCTTATAACACTTGTTGTGCCAGACGCAGATGCCAGCATCATTGCTTTACTTACAAATGACGAGGATATCCGTGGGTTTTTAAGGAATAAAAATGTTCGGGCTTTGCTGCAGGATACGGAAGCGGTTATAGCACTTACGGGTTTAATTGCGGCAGGTAGGACGGCTCAACCGCCAGTAGATCCACCAGTGGAACCGCCAGTAGATCCACCAGTAGAACCGCCAGTAGATCCACCAGTGGAACCGCCAGTAGATCCACCAGTGGAACCGCCACCGCCAGTAAGTCCAGATGATCCAATTAATGTTGTTGTTTCAAACCTAAATGGTAAATCAAGACTTGGTGGACTTTCACTTAATCCGGTTCATGGTAGGGCATTTATCAGAAACCTGATTGCCTCAGCTGGACTTGATTCAGCAGCTTCGGATGCGTTTGTTGAACCTGTGGTTGACTTCATTTTGGCACAGGTCCCGCAAGGAATTCTCCCGAAGGCACAGATTAGACAGATATTAACAGCGACACAAGCTTCATCAATTTTCCAAGGTGATGAGTCCCAGTTAGACCATGAGAACTTTGGTAATGCTATTGCTCCAGATCTTGCTGAATTTATCTATACTAACGTTCCTAATGTTACAAAATACCTTGCAAGCAATAGTATGGACGTGTATGTTCGTGTTCCATCCCCGCTTGAAGGTGGAGATGTTAGATATAGACTCCATAGCAGGCACAGTGGTAGTACAGAAATTGGCAGTAATAGAATTACTACAGAAGTATTTCAAGAGGACACGATTCCTTACACTTTCCGTTTGGAAGAAAGTCTTGCTGCTACTAATTTACCTGCATGGCCAGATTTGGGTAACCGACTTTTCTCAAGTGTTGTTCTTCGATATTCAAGAACTGGATTAGATGGATTTTATGATTCTCATGAAATGGTGCCTAACGATGGTGAAAAAGGGACCGTATGGGAATTTGATATTGGTATTGATCCAGGTCAAAATATTAATTACTATTTTGAAGTTACACTTGCTGAACCCGTGAAGTTAGAGATAATCAATCGTGACGCACTTGCTGAGGTATTGTCTTCTCCTGATGGCACAACAACATTACCAGCCACAAGAGAATATTTGATCAGTAGTTGGTCAATGCCTGATCCGCGTAACCTTCAACTTGCTGAACGAGGCATATTTGATGCGTTGTTTACACCTGATGTAGTTGATGAAATTGTAAGAATTGCAACTCCATTAATTACAGGTGTACTTGCTGGTGAAACTCCTGCTCTCCAAGTTGATGGGAGAGATCTCATTAAACTACAGAGCCTTTTGCTTGACAATACAAACAAATTGACCAGTAGTTTTGAGAAAAATTTTGATCCCTTGTTAGCATCTGTGTTTAGTGTTCCACGGGTAGATATTGAAACACATTCGCTTTGGCATGCAAATATAGCATTAAGTGCCGATGATGATTACAACATTGAAGCAGTTGTCTACAATGCAAATGGTGATCCAGTGGATCTGATATCTGTTGACTTCACTGCTGATACTACTGCTCCTGAAGCGACAATTGATGTTGATCTTGGGAATGCTAACACAACAGGTTACTTAAACAAAGATATTATCTTTGTTGCGACTGCTCCGGGTGAGGGTGCATCGATATTAAATATAACAAGCACACCTACAGCGGATAGTAATTTGGCATCTGGGTTTGATCTCATGGGTCAAGATGGTTATCTAATATACCAGATAATCGGTTTGGACAGGGATGGAAATCCAGAAACTACTTGGCTTCCGTTGACAGTAGAAAATTCAATGCTTGCCTCTGATATTTGGGATGCTGTCAAAGCCCAGTTACCTGGTATAGCGGCAACACAGACCGATCCCACTATAAAAACTGTTCTTGAGACAGCTGCTGGTTTGGATTTGAATACAGTCCTTGGTCTTATCAATCCGGCATTGATTCATCAGTTTGCGAGTCCTTTCTTCATGGGATTAGGAATTAATCTTAGTGAGGAACAGAGTGCTAAGATCCATGAGTTATTGGGTGCTGTGATTGATGACATCAATATGATACCGGTTACATCTGATCCTACACGGGTTATGTCGATTCCTATCCAAGGTGATCAGTTACCACTATTATTAGGTGACATCGGTGTACGTGCGATGGGTATTGATACTCTCTTTAATGTCGGTTCTCATGTTCCTCCGACGAGGATTAGAGTTGTTCCGCCCGAATGGGATAGAATGAGTATCACACATGCAAGTTTGGGTGACCTCAATGGTGATGGTGATGCAGACGAACCTTATGAAAGTGGTAAACTTTATAAGAATGCTACAGAAGTAACATTGACCGTTGCGATTAACGATGATGGTCGTTCAAACGAAAAGCATCCTGCCACTATCATGGTTCAGTATCAAGATGCGAATGGTGATTGGCAGACCATCGGTGAACTTTCAATAGATGAAGGTGCAGATTCGATTACAGATCCTGCTGCAATTACCCATGACTTCACTGATTTCGATGATTTAGTGGAAAATGTGGAAAATGGTGTTGTAAACCTTCGTACAGTAACAACAAACGGTCTGCAACTCACAGACGAATCAGATGTATTAACCCTTGAACTTGTTGATGATGTTCATCCTGTTGATCCGAAGGTCTTGGTTGTTGATGTTGATGAAACATCATTTGAAATGACCAATCCTGATAGTGGTGCACCACAAGGTACAATTTCACTTATTGCCTACACACCACGCGTGACTTATCCCGATATTACATCAATTCAATTAGTTGTTAAACGGGCAAGTGATGATGCATGGACAACGATTGGTGCTGCGGAAGTTAGCGATGTTAATGGTATGGGTGGAGAAGATACAGCCGCTATAATGTTTAAAGGTAAAACATTAGGTGAAATCTATCCATCTGATACGTCAATGATCCACGTAGATGCGACCAGCAGTTATCTCAAATGGTTGATTACTGTTGATACGACTATGTTGGAAGATTCCATTACTAAGGATAATCCTGGTGCACGAAATGTAGAAATGGATGACAACCGTTACATGGTTCGCGCAACTCCAGTTGTTGATGGTTCCTTACCTGAAAATCCGAATGAGAATCCGGTTGCTGAAGGTGAAGATTATACAGAGATGTTCTCTGTAGACAACGATGACGATGTTGCTCCACTTGGACCTACCAATGTTGAAGTGACAAGCGTTGATGCTGTTGATGCTGTCTTTATGACAGACGATGATGGTAATGTCGTGGTTGGTGGATTGGTAGATAAGTATGACCATGAAGTCAGTTCTCCTGTCATTACTTTGACTCTTACTCCGACAGCAGAACGTAACACTTACGCTTCAGTGAAGTTACTAACGGACCTTCCAGAAGGTGCAATTATCGGTGACATTACTGAAACTGCAGAAGGTAGCGGTGTCTTTACAGTAACTGTTGATGTTGGCACATTGATGGATGATGATGATCCTGCTAATTCTTACAATGACAGGTATCTTGAAGACATCTATCATGAAAATCCGATGGAATTTATTTATAATCCAAAGGGTGAAGCCTTCATGTTTACTGTCCACGCCTTGGCTTATGATAAAGCTGAACCGTATGACGATGTCACAGCTGCTGACGAAGTGTTCCTTGAATACGGAAACATTCAAGCAGATGAATATGAAGACGACGAAGTCACGGTAAGTGTACAAAATTCCTACAGACCCGATCCGGGTGTGATAGCGGTTACTGTTGAAAATTCGGATGGCATGGTAAATCCTGATAGTGGTGCCCCGCAAGGTGAACTCACTTTCAGTGTATATACCTACTATAGGACTTCAGCTCCAACAGATGGTATACGTGTTGAGCTGCAACGACCCAATGATAGTACGTGGGAACGTATTACAGGAACTGCTGAAGAGGGTGATGTAGTTGAAGTATCCGAAGTGGCAGTTGCAGATTTACCAGATATTATATCTAATTCTGCAGGAATTACTAATTCCGGTGTAATCAGTGCTCTTATTGATATTTCCAGCGGGGAATCAGAAGGTAGTCCTACGCATCTTATGAAATGGACGTATACAGTTGATACCCGTGCGTTAGCACTTGAAGACACAGACGCTCCTGATGATACCATCAAATTAGATGATACGATTGAACGTGGTGATGATGCTGAACGCGATGTCTCCGCAGATGATAACCAGTATGTGGTTCGAGCGATTTCACTCACACCGAAAAATCCGGTACAAAATGAATATGGTCCACGAGAAGGTGTTGAAGCATCTTTCTCATTAGACAATGTTGACGATGTGCCACCACTCGGTCCGACAAATATTACAGATGTCGCTGACCATGTTGGTTCACTTGTAGCAAACGAAGATGGCAGTTTCACAGCACGTGGAATTGTTGATCCTGGCGTAGAGTCAACGAAAGTTACATTTACGATTGAACCGACAGCAAATCCAATAACCTATGCTGGTGGTAAGACCGTTCTGGTTCAAACTGCTCCAGATGGAACAGTAACTGAAGCAGATGGTAGCCTTGACGAAGGATCCGTTACGGTTGATATCGGACAACTTGCAAATGGTACCTATATGTATCATGCACTTGTTGCTGATGAATTTGGTAATGTTCAGGTGCAGGGTGAAGCAGATATGCCATCACCAGTTGTCACCGTTCATGTGCTAAACTTCCGAGTAAGTGACATAATGGATCTTATGGTAACGTCAGTTGACGGCGTAGCAGTAGATGGTGAACTTCCAGAGAGAATTCCTCTCCGCGAGTCTATTGCCGTAAGTTTCAATGTCAACAATGGTACACTGTTTGTTAATGACTTGACAGGTGTTTATCTTGATGGACATGGTGTTACATTTATGGCTGGTGGTGAAGGCAATGCTTTCTCACTTGCAGCAAGTGACCTTATGTCAGTAACAGATGGATGGTATACACCGCAAGGTCGTGTTACTATACGTGAACGTTTTGTAGACTTCCCATTAGCGATGATTAACTTAGACAACACTGGACCGATGATTGCTATTGAAACACCTGCAGAAGGACATACAGTCAATGACTTACCAACATTACTTGCAGGTTTTGGCGATGGTGATTTGGGTGTTGGTGTTAGTGCTGAAAGCACAGCAGTTGTCAGTTTAGCACGACTCCGTCCCGAAGAGGTAGATCAGGACGCAGTTCCGATTGATGTTGATCAGAGTATGGTTGAGCAGGATATAGACTCTGTTGTCTATACCCGCATAGACAAACTTGCTGGTGGAGCATATATGTTCACAGTGCAAGTTTCAGATATGCTCGGAAACGTCGGTGAAGCGTCTGTTAATTTTGCTATTGAAGGTCTCAACCCAACAGTCGTAATTACTGCGCCTGCTTCAGGACAATCATTTGATGCAAGTCCTGCAAGTGTCACTGGTTTCTTTGCTGGTGGTGGTGAAGTAAGTATTTCCAAGTTTACCGTAAATGACGTAGATGTTTCAGAATCGGTAACAGTAGATGGAAGTAACTTCACTTATATGCCTGCTGAAGGCTTCAGTGAAGATGCTCATGCAGTCTCTGTAGAGGTAATGGATGAAAACGGTTTAACCGCACAAACAGCATTGACCTTTACAGTCATGATTCCTGGACCATCTATTGAAATTCTTTCGCCAGCAGCGGGTCAAATGTATGATCATGGTATGCCGTCAATAACAGTAGAATCATCTGGTGTAGCGGAACCTATAACTGTATCAGTAATGGTTAATGGTGAAGCAGCGACCATGAATGATGATGGCACTTATTCACCTGCCTCTGCTTTAGGTGATGGCGAGCATACAGTTGTTGCTACTGCGACAGATGCCAGTGGTAAGACTGATGAATCAACAGTTATATTCTCAGTAGAGATACCTGGTCCATCAGTTGCAATACATTCCCCAGCAGCGGGTCAAATGTATGATCATGGTATGCCGTCAATATCAGTAGAATCATCTGGTGTAGCGGAACCTGTATCCGTATCAGTAATGGTTAATGGTGAAGCAGCGACCATGAATGATGATGGCACTTATTCACCTGCCTCTGCTTTAGGTGATGGCGAGCATATAGTTGTTGCTACTGCGACAGATGCTAATGGTAAGACTGCTGAAGCGACAGTTATATTCTCAGTAGAGATACCTGGTCCATCTGTGGCGATACATTCACCTGCTCATGGTCAAATGTATAACCATGATATGCCAAACATATCTTGGGAAGCATCTGGTGTAGCAGAACCTGTTTCTGTTTCACTTACCTTAAATGGTGAGGCGGTAGAATTAGCCGATGGTGCAGATAGTTATACACCTGATGAAGGAATAGGTGAAGGTGAACACACTGTAGTAATTATGGCAACCGATGCTAATGGTAAAACGGCACAAGCAACTGCTGTATTCTCAGTAGAATTTCCGATGGTATCAGTTACGATACTATCACCTACGGCTGGTCACACATATAACAATGGGACACCTATTGTCAGTGGTGAGTTTACAGGCGTAGGCGAAGTTGCTGTGAATCTTACCGTTGATGGTGAGGAAGTTGAAGCTGATGTTAATGGTAATGGATTCACTTATACACCGGATCCCGCATTAGGTCATGGTAATCATACGGTTGCTGTTGAAGTTACAGATGCGAATGGTGAGTCAGCAATGACTTCTTCTGAATTCATAGTTGACATTCCTGGTCCATCAGTTGCTATCCTTTCACCTGCTCCGGGTCAAACTTATGAACATGGTGAACCTGTTATCAGAGCTGAATTTTCCGGTATGACCGATGTTGAAGTAACCACATTCACTCTTAATGGTGAAGATGTTGCGTTAGGTGAAGATGCTGTTGAAGATAATCATCTCACTTACACACCTGATCCAGCATTAGGAGATGGTGAACACACTGTCGTTGTTGAGGTTACAGATGCTAATGGAAAAACAGCAAGGTCTGTGGTAATCTTTGGTGTAGCAATACCGAAAGATACTACTCCACCTATAATTGCAGAGGTTTCTCCATCTGGTTTGGTTAGGCTCAATCAAGCGGATGTACTTGCTGAAAATATGGCGATAACTATTTCCGCAGTTATTGTTGAAGAGCAATCTTCAATTACAAATGTGGAATATACTATTAATGACGGTCCACGTAGTACTTATCCGGTTGAACGTGCTGCCAATAAGTTTGAAATAACGGAAAGTTTCTCACCGGGTACACACAAAATCAGTTTGAGTGTATCAAGTGAAGGTGGAACACAGTCGCACAGTTGGCAATTCGTGCTGGAAGTTGATAAAACCACACCTGTTATTTCATCTATCACACCTGCTGGAACTATTCACGCAGGACTCCCGACAATATCGGCGAGTGCTACTGACGCATCTGGTGTGCAGGAAATAACAATTGTTGTTATTGATAGCAATGGTGAAGAGGTTGCAGGTGAAACCAGCGATGACGCTGAAGATAGAATAAACGCAGGTATTACTCGTTTAGATTTCCATCCTGAAGCACCACTTTCAGAGGGTACTTACTCGATAGAAGTTAGGGCGACTGATACATTCGGAAATTCGTCTACGTCAAAAGGTGGTTTTACAATTGACTTTGATACGGCTGCCCCGATCATTACATCAGCCTCACCTCAGAACGGTGCCCGACTGATGTATAACCATGATGAGGAAGCAAGACCGGTTATTTCTGTCACTTTCGCTGATGCTGAAACAGGTATCAATCCCGATTCGATTCGACTCGTGATTGAATATCCGGAAGCAGATGGCGGAAGTCAAGCACGACCGATCAACCTAACTGATGAACAGATGTCTGCGACTCAGGTGATTTACACACCTGCTGCCCCTACCTTCCCACGAGGGTTTGATGTGGCAGGACAGTATACAGTAACACTTGAAGTCTCCGATAATGCCCATCAAGAAGGTAATGTTTCTGAAGAGAGTGATGGAGCTCGTACAGCTAACATGGCTGTCTATAAGTTCACCTTCTCAGTAGAACATATGGATGCTCCTGTGTTGAAGAGGGTGTTTAACTTCCCCAATCCATTTGAGAAGAATACTCGTATTTCCTTCGGTCTAAATCAAATGTCTACAGTGACAATTGTCATTTATGACAGCACACAACGTCCAGTGATGACATTGCGTGATAATGCGATAATGGCTGCAGGTAATTACACAGGTCAGAATGGAATTGGTTGGGATGGAAAATCCAGTAATGGCGAAGAGTTAGCTCGAGGCATTTACTATTGCCAAATCATTGTAACAGGTGGTTTTGAGCCGGAATACGCCAATCTTAAGCTCGCTCTGACACGCTAAGTAAACAGTAGAACGCAATCGGAATTGGGTGTAATACCCATTCCGATGCTGCGTCTACGAAGGAGGATATAAATGTATATCACAAAGCAAAGATTGCTATACGGTGTAATATCCGTTGTATTTCTTATCCTTGCTGTGACACCTGTAAGTTTTGCTCAGGATGGTGAGTATATTAATGCTATGCCACATCTGCGTCTCGGTGCGGGTGCCCGTTCAATTGGCTTAGGGGGTGCTGTCACAGCAATTGCAGATGATGCTACTGCCACTGTTTGGAATCCAGCAGGACTTGGTTCAGCGGCAGATCTGAGTTTGAATTTATCTACACAACAAATTTCTGACCAAGGTATGCTTGGACAGACCAAACACTTTATTGCGTTGACGAAAGCACTCGGAACCTATGGTGCCATTGGCATTGCTGCTACTAATTTCGGTGTAGCTGATTATGAGGTCTATAGTGCCTCTGGGGACTACGAAGGGAAAGCTGATTATGGTGCGAATGCTTACTCGCTTTCTTATGGCATTGGTTTTGGAAACTACAATGTCGGTCTCACTGGTAGAATGATGATGGATAGTTTCGGTGTAGAGAGTGATGAAGACCAAAGTGGTTTTGGTGGTGTAGATATAGGTTTCATGGGACATGCGTTACATATAGATGTAGACGAGGCACAAGTTCCAACATTTCATTATGGGATTGTTGCAAAACACCTCGGTGCTTCTTATGATGGTGGTGTTGTGCCAATGATTGTTGATGTGGGTGTTGCTTATAACCTATATATGGGTAATGTAGTTACATTCTCAGCTGATATTGAACAAGAGTTTGTCAACCTTGACGAGAGCGCATTTAGCATGCGCACCGGTGTTGAATATTCAATAGTCACAAACAAATCAACCGAATTTTCGATACGCGCTGGAGTCAGAGCATCACGTGATGTCCAGGACATCTTCGGTGGTTTTGGTGTGAACGTCGCTGGTCTACAAGTTGACTATGCTATCCAAGATGGTATGAATGCAATCCATGGTGTTGGAATCACACACTATCTTTCCCTATCCTATGGATATTAACACCTAAGAGGAGAATACTGATGAATATGATAAAATCCACACTGAAATTGACGATGATTCTCTATCTCTGTGTGGCACTCAGCGGTGTGTATGTCTTATCTGCCTCTGCAAGAATCACACCTCATGAAGGTGGTGAGGAGACAAAACTCATCACAATTGTAAAGGGTGATACCCTTTGGGATCTCTGTCAGGAACATTTGAAAGACCCTCTCCGATGGAGAGAATTAAGTAAATATAATGATTTTACTAACCCACATTTGATTTACCCTGGCGAAAAACTCCGTATACCGTTGTCAATGGCTAAAGAAGTTGTTGAAATGGCTGAGGATGAGATAGCAGAAAAAAATGCTGAGTTAGAGAGATTACGTTCTGAACTTGAAGAGTCTGAGGCAACTCAGGAAAAGTTGATGGCTGAAATTAAGGCTTTAAATGCTAACATTGCAAAGTTAGAGGGTCAGATAAAAGCACTTGAAAGCAACCAAAAAGTGCAAAAAGCCTTGCTTGATGCGATTAATAAAGCCAGTACTGACGCAGCTAATGATGTCAAAAGGGCAGTAAGAACAAACAGAAATACTCTTCAAAGGCAATTGGAAGATCTGAAGGGACACCATGATTCAACCAATGAAATGTTATCTGGTCTTCAGAAAGATCTGAAAGCTGTACAGGGTAGTATCAATACCGTTCAGGGTGATGTTAAAACTGCATTGACACAGATTGAGACAAATCAGAAAGGTATCAATGAACTGAAGATGATGATTGAAGATGCGAAAGGTGTGCATGAGGAAGTGTCATCAACCAAACGCGCGATAGTCGTTATCACTACAGTTGCAGCAGGTATAGGTTGGTTTGCTCTTAACATTATTGGCGGACGTAGCGGGGAATAAGTAAATTCCCAAAACAATTTTGGCAGGGAGGTCGTGTATTCGCACCTCCCTGCTTTTTTTATAGAAACAATGCAATCACTTAATTTTAACTATCATCATCCACTGTTTGAAAAGACAATTCAACTTTACGGTGATAGAGCAGGTGGACAAGGTAACTTTGAATTTGCAGGATTAGCCGAACTTAAAGATATACAGATTGTTATACTAATAGGCAATTCTGATAGTCTTTCACAACCTGCTGATTGGAGACGTTTCCTCCGCTTAATCAACCTTGCACACCGATTAAATAAACCGATATTGTTATGGAATTTATCTATTATGTATGTTGCATCCAACCAACACCATACTTCATTGGCATTGGGAACCGTAATTCATGACACGAAATTACAATTACTACGGGTGCCACAACCTATCATATCAGTTTGTGATGAGAATTATATGCGGGTGTCTGTGGTTGAGGAGGAACTGGAATGGGTGGACGGAAAGGTTATTGTAAAACCTGATGCGGATAATTCAATAGAAGTAAGTGAATTTAATCAAGAAAACCTAAGAATGGTAGACAGATCAACAGAAATATCGGATGAAATAATCGATCTAATTAATATATTGTCAAATGTGGAGAAGGAGGTATTAATCGCAAATCGTTTAGAATGTCTTCATCGCTATGCAAAAAAGAATAGTGATTTTAATTGACCAATTTCATTGTGGTAGTTAATTAAACTTCATAACCTTAGGGAATCAATACTCCTTGTACGGTATCCCATAGCAGTTTAATCACATAAGCAATAACTGCGACAATTAACACAACTTTAATCCATTTGTCACCCATCTTTACTGCCAAATTACTACCAATCCAAGCACCTGTGGCATTTCCAACTGCAAGTGTTAGTCCTAAGACCCAATTGACATGTCCCTTGCTAATAAAGATACCTAAAGCTATGATTGTATAAAAGAAAATGATAAACACTTTATGTGCGTTAGTAATGACAAAATCGCCACCATCAATAATACGCAAAGTTGCTATAACGAGCAAACCGACACCTGCCTGAATAAAACCACCGTATATCCCAACAATAAACAGTGCGGCGTATGTAATGATTTTATGTTGTGCGCCACTTGGATTTAACTTGCCTTGTAACCATTCAGTTGGATTAAACAGAGTTAACAAAAGCATAGTTACCATTACAATAGCAAGAATAGGCTTAAAAACCGTATAGGGTGTTATAGTAGCAGTGTATGCCCCTATACTTGCTCCGACAACAGCGGGTATTGTAAGTGCAATGGCGTGACGGAAATCTGATACGCCTTTACTGCGGAATCCTAAGATCGCACTAAAGTTTTGAAAAATGATTGCTACTCTGTTCGTTCCATTTGCTATGTTAGTCTCATCAGTGCCTTGAGGGAGAGATGTGATATCAATTGCAAATGGTAGCATATAGACAAGGGTAGGTAATGTCAATAGTGAACCACCAAAAGCAACGGTGTTTAAAAACCCTGCAAACATTCCTACTGTCATGAGTAGTATAATATATAGTAGGTCAAGATTGAATATCTCTATTCCCATTAGAGGCTCCTTCCTTATATGTTTTCTGTGCGATATGTCTCGATTTGGCTATTCTAATAAGTAATAAAGCAGCGAGATTTCCGATGATTATGGCAGTAATGACCCCAGTTAGTGCTAAAAAGCAAATTATCTGGATTGTGCCGTTTCCAAATGGGTTGCTCCAGCCAAGGGTAAGAAAACCTATCCCTGGTATACCTATACCAAGCATAAATCCGATGCAACCAGCAATACCGGCAATGTTCTGATACTTTTTTAATTGTGGAAGATGTATTTGAAACATGCATCTCCTTTGTAATCAACTTACCATTGCAAAACTAACGACAACAAGTGTGTTGTATCATAAAATATTAGGTGGTGCGTGTCTGATGCACACACCACCAACAAAGGTTTAGAAACATTTCTTGTTAGTCTTGACGGAAAAGGATTGATTGTCATGGTGAAGGTGATATTGTTCTTAGGAGATACCGAGGTATTTGTCTCTACCTTTTACCAGTGCTTCAATTTTTCTGTCAACTACTGAACGTTGTAGCATCCAGAAACCGCAATCAGGGTGCACCCACCCTACTCTTCCGTTTCCTAACACTTCTTCTGCTTTTTCTATGTTGGATGCAACATCGTCAGGTGTCTCAACGGGGTTAACCTTCACGTCAATCACTCCGATCCCTATACTGATATTTGTTGATACATCCTTGAGTGCTTGGAGGTCATCATCTGGACGGTGTTTTAACTCTAAGACCAGATGGTCACACCTGAGCATGTTCAAGAAGTCAATCAAAGCTTTCCAATTACCTTCTTGTATAACCTGTCCACCATAGTTACCGAAGCAAAAATGTACTGCCTTTTCTCCGTTGAAAGCATCAAGGACGGTATTAATTGCTGCTGCAGCACGAGGTCCGTCATCAGGATTTCCCGGTATATTTGCCTCATCAATTTGTAAGCATCTGCAATTGAGTTCTGCTACTTGAGCAGATAATGTTACCGCTAATGCCGAGAGTAATGCGTCAAAGTCATCATAATATTTGTCCAGTAGAGTTCTGGCAAGCATATAAGGACTTGTTACAGTAAATTTGATGTTAGTGCCAGCAACATTTACAGCGCGTTCACAATCGGAAACGAGGTTTAATGTGCCTTCTCCCAGAGCATTTTCAACAACACCTGCAGGTTTCGCCCGGAATGCCATCGTTTGCATCTGTCGGAATTCGGACCATTCTTGACGTCCTACATCGGGTCTGATCCCTGAAAGGGGTCTGATGAAATAGTCAATCATACCGTTGGTATCGGGATGGTTGACATCAAAACGGTATAACTCACCGTCAGTGGGAAGATCTATACCGTGTTGTCGTTGAATATCAACAACAACCCGTGTAGCATCAATTAAAGTTTGTTCTGACGGCATTGAGTTGAGCCAGGCTGGTACAGGATAAGAACCGACGGTTGTCGTCAAGATACGCGGTTTATTTGTTTCAATAGTCAAATATTAAGTCCTTTTTGTGCAATCTCAGTTATTTATGAGTTCATAAGATTCAAGTTCAAATTCCGCTTCGACTGTCACATCCCCTCGTGTTTGGGATTGGGTAAATTTTATAATACCGATATTCGGAGCGAGCCATTTCTGTGTGATGGTAGTGTCAAGTGTGAAGTCGGGTCCATTAAGTTCGTATATCCAATGGAAAGACTCTTGTATCTGAAATACGTTCTCAAAAGTTCCTGCTGGTACAGTAACAGTTTCTTCGGTAAGCACCTCAAATTCGTCAAGTCCACCATCTAAAGGAAATAGTTCAGAAACTAATTGTGCTTCAAATCTTACCTGCCATTGCCAACCGGTAATTAGCGGAAATTTATACAGAGGTAAAAATGGAACAAACATTACTGTGTCTTCGGACCCCGGTGTAATATTTGTTGCATGTTGGAGTACTCCTGTAACGTTACCTTCTTCGTCATAAGAGTATCCGAGATAAGAATAGTCGGCAATGTTTTCCAGTTCCTCTGCGGAGTTTGTTTTTTCAAGCACAAAGCTTTCAACAGTTTCTCCATCTTGCATCTGAATCTGTATAGTATCTATGATTTTAAATGTAATTATTGTGTTTTCTGCATCACGGTATCTCCATGTATTACCAACTGCTAATGGATAGTAGTTTCCCGGACGAATCCGCCAAACTTGTATATCAATTGTGCTTGTTGTGGATTTTTCACCATCGCTAACAGTTACCTTTATATGGTATTTCTGCTCAGTTTCAGGTGCGTTCCAAATTGCTCCGGTTGCATCTCCATTTATTTCACCATCTGACGCATACCATGTGTATGTGAGTATATCATTTTCGAGGTCGTTTGCTTGTAGTTTGATAGAAACTTGTGTCCCTGGAGGAACAATCTCTGAATCTGTTTCAAAGACTGAAATGATGGGTGCTAAATTACCGTTTACCGTTACATCGCTACCGCAACCAGCGAGAATAATGGTAATAAAGCAAAAGAGAAAAATCCAGATGCAACGTAACCTTTTCATGCGTTGAATTCCTTACCTCTCAGAATTTCACGTGATTGTGTTGTTCCATTTCCAGTAACATTATATGCGAATGTGTTCATTAACCGATCTTTTTTAGAAACGTTTGGTGCGGAACCGTGTATAATTAGTGCGTTAAAAAAGATACCGTCCCCTGGTTCCATTTCCACAGCGACTGCATCTTCACGTTCTTGATAATGCCCTGGTAGAAAAACACCAAATGTTTGATGTTTACGTTCGTGTTCCTGTAATCCCCAATCATGACTTCCGGGAACAAATTGTATACATCCATTACCAAGATTTGCTTCACTGATAGCTAATTGGCAATTTATCATAACTGGTTTGTTGTTGTCGTTTTTCCAATAGGCGTAATCTTGATGCCATGGGATTGCAGTTCCGTCTGTTCCAGCTTTTGGAAGCAATTTACTGTGAAATAGTGATATGTCGGGTCCCATCATGCCTTCCAGCACATCAAGAACATCATCGGAACGGAGGAGTTTATTAAGCGTTGGACTTACTAATTCACTGTGCATTAACTGTTTGATAAGAGGCGGATGATCGGGATCGTCTTCGTAAACTTCCCATGAAATACCTATGCCTTGAGTTGGATTTTCTGCCATACGGTTGTGAATATCGTCAATTTCTTCCATGATGTTTGATATGTCTTCTGAGGAGACAAGTCCTTTTTTTAGGAGATAACCGTTGGATTCATAAAATTGCAATTCATTATCTGAAATACCCATGTGTAGATCCTCATTTTCAGTAAAATATGTGTAAAGTATACATCATAATTTCAAAAATATCAAGGTATTCCATAAGTTCAGATGAAGGGTTTTTCAGAGCATAATTAACATATTGTATTCATCAAAATCAATATCCTAATACCTATTTGTATTCGCGCAATTCGTTTCGTCCTTTTTGACATGTTGACAGGACAGGGTGTAGTCTACTACTTTTATGAATATATTTTAGATTGAGTATTGAATGATTCATACTCAATACATTCTATGTTCTACAATAATTAATAAACGCATTGAAATGGAAAAAAGTTTACATCAATAACGAATGCTGCTACAATACCGATATACGTTGTGAGCACAATGGAACACTCCATGGACTACACTCTTGAAAATTGCCAAAAAATAGTTGATGAATGGATAGACTCGGTTGGTGTGCGTTATTTTTCAGAATTAACGAATACTGCGATCCTCATGGAAGAGGTGGGTGAATTGGCGAGAATTATGTCGCGTCGCTATGGTGATCAGAGTTTTAAGGAAAATGAAAAAGATATGGATCTTGCTGAGGAGATGGCAGATATTCTTTTTGTGCTAATATGTTTGGCAAATCAAACCGGAATTCAACTTGAAGACGCATTCAAAAAATCAATGATAAAAAAGACACTGCGTGATAAAGATAGACATGCTAATAATCCAAAACTTCAATTGGATAGCGGAGAACAGGATAATGTTCCATAGGTGTTTTAATTATTTAATTCTGTTGTATTTATTTTTTCTTGTTGGTTGTGGTATCTTGCCAAAAACACAATCCAGTTCACAAGAGATTGTAGATCCATTGGTAGAGCGAAATCAACAGTGGCGAGAACATGTTGCAGCAGGTGATGCTGCATTGCAAGACGGAAAACTACGAGAGGCACTTGCTGCTTTCCAATCTGCCAAAAAAATTCGTCCAAATTCCAGTTCTCCGCAATTTAAAATAGCTGAAATATACTTGCAACTTGAGGAATATGAGAATTCATGTGAAGCTTTTATTGCATTCTTGAAACTTGAGCCGAGTCATATCACGGCACTTAATTATGTTGGATATACCTTTGAGATACTGAATAATTATGAAATGGCAGCGCAATATTATGAGCGAGTGCTTAGTATTTCTAAAGAAGACCTATATGCGTTAAACCATCTCGGATTGGCATATAAACAGTTGAACCGTCTTGATGAGGCAGAATCTATGCTTCGCAAAGCCTTGTCGATTGATCCAGAATGTGAGAATGCGGATTGTGAAAATTTACATAATTACTTAGGTTTAATATATCTACAGCGTGGAGAGGTGGGAGAAGCAATTGCGCATCTACGTGAATCCATAAGATTCTTTCCAAACGATATTTGGGCAAGACAACGACTTGCTTCAATCTATGAAGACCATCAACGCTACTTTGAAGCACAACTTCAATATCAAGAATTACTGGAAGTAGATCCGAACAATCTCCTTGCTGTGTCGCGTTTACAAGAACTTTCAAATCTGAATCTCACACCGAGTGTGACAGTCGTAGTTCCACCTGTATCCATCCTTGAAGCTGACGTTTCACAGATTATAGCAAATTCCCCGACTGCAAGCGATTATCCGCACGCAGATGTCTTAATTCTGTTAAACCACTTCAGTCATGATGTTTTGCCGACTGGACAATCACGATACACTACGCACCAAGTTGTTAAGCTATTGAATGAAAGAGGGATCCAAAAATATGGGGATATTGCCATTCCCTATCAACCAAATTCGCAAAATATCGGTGTAAACATTGCTCGGACAATTGACGCGGATGGTACTGTGCATATTCCTCCAGATGAGGCATTCAACGATGTAACACCACCTGGTTTAATTTCATATAATCTCTATTCTGATCAGATGTGGCGAGTCATCTCAATGGTAGGACTTAAACCTGGTGTATGCATTGAATATCAAGTGACACTTGAAGATAAATTAGAGAATTTGACGGGAAATAAAACTTGGATTACTGGTGGATACAATTTTCAATCAACAGAAGTAAGACTTGAAACAACATTCGCACTTAGATTGCCACGAGAATATAGATTTCAATGGAAGACTGACAATTTTGATATTGAACCGACAATATCTTACCATGAAGATGAGATGGTTTTGTATATTTGGCAGTATGGTGAAATGCCTGCCTTGAAGTTAGAAGACGGTATGCCGCATATCAATGACATTACACCGAGATTGAGTTATAGTTCAATTTTGTCATGGGACGAAGTCTACAAATGGTATAAGGATCTGGCAAAAGGACGCTACGCATCTGATATACAGATTCAGGAAACTGTTGATAAACTAACGGCAAATTTGTCAACTGATGAAGCAGTTATCGCGGTAATATATCATTATGTTGCAAAGCAAATCCGTTATGTGGGTATTGAACTGGGTCAGAGTGCGTATCAACCATCTCACGCGTCAGAAGTGCTTCAGAAACAATACGGAGATTGCAAAGATAAAACTGCATTGCTTATATCAATGCTTGATATAGTCGGTATAAAAGCATATCCTGTTATGATTAGTGCATCACCGTATGAGAGAGTTGATACTTCCTTGCCATCTCTAAGTCAGTTTAACCATATGATTGCAGCGATTCCTACTGACAAGGATAACTATATTTGGTTAGACCCCACTTCATCAACTTGTAGTTTTGGAGACTTGCCGTATATGAACCAAGGTCGGGTAGGATTGCTCATAGGTGATACAGAGGGAAAGTTTGTTGAGATTCCTGTTTATCCTGCAGAAAAGAATAAACTCGTGTCTAGTACAAAGTTGTGGTTGAATAGTGATGATGGGGTGCGTGGACAAATTTACATGCATTATACGGGGCAATTTAACCTTGATGCCCGATGGAAATACAAACAGGTTTCCCCTACCGATTGGAAGGAAACTCTTGCCACAGAACTAAGCCAGCTATTTCCGAATATTTCTATTGACGAAGCGATTATATCTGAGTTAGATAATCCTGATACACCCGTCGAAATTGCAATTGATTTTCATGTAGAGAATTACGCTATTGAGTTAAATCAACAAACGCTTCTGCCGTTGCCAATAGATGAGTTTTCAGAATATGCAGAAATCGTTGCAGCTGACAATCGGAAATATCCGCTTGAGTTAAGTTATCCCATAACAATAGAAAAAACAATCGAGATACACTTACCAGATGAGATGACTGTCGTACTTCCTAAAGATATTAAACTTTCTACAAGTTTTGCTGCAATGGAAAGGAATTATAGACAACTTGATGACAGTGTTATCTATCATCTGGTATATACATTAAAGGAGCGGATAATCCCTCCTACTGATTATGTTGAAGCAAAAAGGTTTTTTAATCTGCTTGCAAGGGAAGATGGTAGTCGTTTACTGATAAATAGGAAAAGTAAAAGGCTATCTTCAACAGGCTTTTAGTGGGTTTTATTACTCTGACAGTTGTAGTCCGTAGGTCGGAGTTCGTTACGCTCACTCCGACTGACGTGTGTAATGTAATATTATTTTCAGAATTCACTATCAATATTAAATGAGGAGCATATTATATGGCTGAGAACACAAAACCGAATATTGTATTAATATTGAACGATGATATGGGTTTTTCGGATTTAGGGTGCTATGGTGGAGAGGTTAATACCCCGAATTTAGATCGTCTTGCATCTGGTGGACTACGGTTTACACAGTTTTATAATACTGCGCGGTGTTGTCCTTCTCGTGCCTCTATGCTTACAGGACTTCATCCGCATCAAACTGGTGTGGGACACATGATGGGTGACGATGGTTTGGAAGGATATCGCGGTGATTTGAACGACCGTTGTATAACGATTGCTGATGCGGTGCGTTCGGAGGGATATGGCACTTATATGAGTGGAAAATGGCATATCTCACGACATATCGGTCCAGATGGACCCAAACATAGTTGGCCTTGTCAACGTGGTTTTGATGAATACTATGGTATTATTACTGGCGCAGCCAATTTTTGGAAACCAAACACTTTGACACGGAATAATACACGGCTTGATAGTGATGATCTCCCAGAAGGATATTTCTTTACGGATGCTGTGAGTGATGAAGCGGTGAATTTTATTCAGAAACACCACGATCAGAAAGCAGATAGTCCGTTTTTTACTTATGTTGCATACACCGCACCGCATTGGCCTCTCCATGCTCATGAGGAAGATATAGCGTCATATAATGGTCGGTTTGCTGCAGGTTGGGATGACTTACGAGAAGAACGGTTGGACCGTATGCGTGAGATGAATCTCCTGAATGAATCGTGGCGATTGACGGACCGCGATCCATCACAAAAGCCTTGGACTGAAGCGGAATATAAGGAGTGGAACCAACGGCGTATGGAGGTATATGCTGCCCAAATTACACGTATGGATGCTGGCATAGGTAGAATCATCAATACGTTGGAAGAAACTGGTCAATTGGACAACACAATAATCCTATTTTTAGCTGATAATGGTGGCTGCGCAGAGGAACTTGGTGGTCCTCCTGCAATACGTGATAGGGATACTCACATCAGTACTGAATTAACCTCTGATGGAAAACCTGTATATCGAGGTAATGATCCGAGTATTATGCCTGGACCGGAAACAACGTATCAGAGTTATGGTGTTCCGTGGGCAAATTTGTCTAATACCCCGTTCCGTTTATATAAGCACTGGGTGCATGAAGGTGGGATCGCTACCCCGCTGATCGCACACTGGCCTGATGGCATAGAGTCTACAGGTGAGTTACGGCATCAACCCGGACAACTTACCGATATTATGGCAACATGTCTGGAAGTTTCTGGCGCGACATATCCTGATGAACATGATGGAGAGCCGATACTACCGTTAGAAGGAACAAGTTTATTGCCAATCTTTGACGATAAAGATAACGGTAAGGAAATTTTGTCTTGGGAACACGAGGGGAATTGTGCTATTCGGCAGGGAGATATGAAACTTGTTTGTAGATTCCCTGGAGAATGGGAACTTTACGATTTACAAGCGGAACGGACAGAAATCAACAATATTGCTGACAAACATCCGCAAAAAGTAAAAGAGTTAGATGGTTTGTATCAGGATTGGGCAAATCGTTGTTTTATCTATCCTTGGGATAAACTCCAAGAACACCGTAGACAGCGTCGTCAACAGAAATAAATATCTCTAATTAATTCAAGTTGCTACCTACAAATTTTTAGACATGTGGATACTGTTTGAAAGAAAAAAGGGCATTATTCTCGAAAATATTGTAGTGCAAACTGTTCGTTTGCGTCTATTTTGGCACAATCTAAATGAAGATTAAGTTATTAAATCGGTAATTCCAATTTTCATTAGGTCCGGTAAGTGCGGTTTCCTAACAGCACTCAGATGTCAAATAAGATCATGTCTTTGGTTGAGAGATATTGAATACCCGAATGTTGCTAAACACCTTTCGCACCGCTGGTGCTTTGCTTCGTTATGAGATGCATGTTCTATATACTTTCCGCACCTCTGGTGCTGGGGAGGCATTTTACGATAGCCTCGGAGAGGCGAAAGGTGTATAGTTAGCGTTGATCCACATATAACAAGCCCCGGAGGGTTTTAAATTCTATAGATAAGAATGGGAGGAAACGATGATTGAAATAGGTGGGCAAACATTCCCATCAATAGCAGAGATGCGGAAATATATTCATAATCTATTAACGAATGCCCCACTTGACGAGCCGTTATCTGATGATGATGGCAAATTGATTCATGAGCTTTTCTTACACCACCCTCAAGCAGAAGAAAAGTTGGGTGACTTACAACCTGAATACTTCAAGGTTAGTGAGCATCCACAAGCGGGTGCACGTGCGTTTTGTATTGTACGGACGGATGGTGTTGAAGAAACATTTAGTATGAATAAATGTGTATCGGCGTGGAGACGAGTCAATGATGAAAAGGTGAATCAGTCAAAGTCTTCTGAAAAGAAAGAACCGACGCAACAGAAGAAGAGTTCAAAAGCAGATGAAGTTGTAAGTCAGGAAACTTATGCTGACGGGTTATCTGGACTCATTCAGCGGTTTCAACGAGTAATTCTACTATATAACGAACTTGGTAAAGAGATTGAACAGATAACAAAATTGTTAGCAGAAGAATCAAAACGATAAAGTTTGAGGAAAATGCAAGTAACGCATCGGTTACTTGCATTCATTATTTATATTGATTTCGTTATATATGAATTGATATTTTTCTGTTTGTTTCAACTGCATGCCAACATTTTTAGGCAGACTGGTGTGGGTACTTCGGTGACATTTCCTGTTGCAGTCAGTTCACCTGTGTCTGCATTAACTGCAAATGTTACAATCGTATTTGTTGATTGATTGGCTGCTAAAAGGAAAGTTCCTTCCGGATTCAATGCGAAGTTTCGTGGTGCCTTCCCTTGTGTTGATTCACAACCGATGTAACTCAGTAAACCTGTATTGATATCTATTTCGCAGATAACAATGCTATCATGCCCACGATTTGACCCGTATAAGAATTTCCCTGAAGGGTGGACGTGAACATCAGCACAGTGACTGGTGCCCTCAAAGTCTTCAGGAAGTGTAGAGATTGTCTGGATTTCGGTAAGGCTGCCTGTATCTGCGTCATATCTAAATGCGGTAAAGGTAGAATCCAATTCATTTATCACATAAGCATATTTGCTGTTCGGATGAAAATCAAGATGGCGTGGTCCTGCTCCTGGGTGTACGCGTGCCCATGGTTGTGAGTTTGCGTTTAAAGTACCGTTTTCCAGATCCATTTGGTAGATAAGTATTTTGTCCAGTCCGAGGTCTGGTGCGAAAGCGTAGCGGTTATCTGGGTCAATCATTATTGCATGGGCATGCGGTTCAGATTGTCTGCTTGGATTGACGCTGGTGCCTTGATGTTGGACGAAATCAGATGCTTCCCCAAGTCTTCCATCCTTTCCGATTGGGAATGCAGCCACACTTCCACCACCGTAGTTTGCAACGAGAAGATATTTTCCTGTTGCATCAACACTGACATGACATGGTGCTCCACCGCCTGTGGGTCGTTGGTTTAGGAAGCTTAATTCTCCTGAACTTCCATGAATGTAAAATGCCGTAACAGCCCCGCTCGGTTTTCCTTCAAATTCACCGATTTCATTTACTGAAAAGAGATAACGTCCGCTTGGGTGAATATCCAAAAAGGAAGGATTCTCAACGCCAGTGATACTACTGGAATATTCTAATGCCCCTGTTTCGTTATCCAAACGATAGACGTATATGCCTTCGCTGTCACCATGTGTGTATGTGCCAATGTACACATAATAATCTTGATTGTTTTCTTTCGCCATTGATTGTTTCTCCTTTTAAGTAGTTGTTATTATTCTCAATCACGTTTGTCTACGTGGTTGCAACGCACGTCAATAATAATATGTATGTGTCAGAAATTTCAAAAGCAATCAGTTTATGAAACTGAGATATTTAAGGTGTTCTCGTCGCTTTCTTTGTATCCAATTCGAATTGCTTTCGTCCGTACTGTTGTTTTTCCTTTTGGTATACGTAAAGGTTCAGTATACAATTTCCAATGAACATCTTCACCTTGTTCCATTGTATATGCAATAGATGCTCCTTGTGTTGAACAGTGGAGTTGTAGGAGCAGTGGTGCTTCCCATTCGCCATTCTCGTTTGCAGGTTCCCTACCTGGGTTTGATGCGTTAATTGGAATGAAAATTGGTGATGCTGTTTGGGGTTGTATCCCACCAGGATACCAACTTGCGACCATCTGTTCTTCGGAAATATCGCCCATATCCCCAAATTCAGATTGCCACTTCGTTAAAGTACCCCGCAACTCTTCAAGCACATTTATATATGCTATATCCTCTGCTAAGTTGTTAAGTTCATGCTCGTCATTTTCAACATCGTAGAGTTCTTCAGCAGGACGAGAACGGAACATGGTCAATTGGTCCCCCTCTAATTTGCCTTCAGGATATAGTCTCCACATTTCCTGCATCACGGAGTGCCGGTTGCGATAAGGACTCCAGGGTAGATATGTCTTTTCTGGATAGTAATTTCTAATGTATTTATATCTTTTATTCCGGACAGCACGAACCGTGTCATAGGATGCACCAATTCGGTCGCGCGATGCAAAGATATAATCACGTTTAACTGTATGTATGCCGAGAAAAGGTTGTCCTTGTAGATGTTGCGGGGTTTGCACATCACATAACGACAACACCGTTGGACCGAGGTCAATCAAACTCACCAATTGGTCACTTTTACTCCCTGGCTTAAGTTCACCGTACCAACGGATGATCAATGGAATTCGAATTCCAGCATCATAGAGCCACCGCTTTCCGCGTGGTAGTCCTTCACCGTGGTCACTCCAGAGAAAGACAATTGTATTTTCTGCGAGTCCATCTTCTTCCAATTGATCTAACAATTCTCCGACCCGTGCATCAGCAGTGGTAAGGTTATCATAATGGCGAGCCAACGACTGTCTTGCTTTCGGTGTATCAGGCAGATAGGGTGGTAACTGCACATCGTCTGGATTTGTCGTCAAGGGTCTATCACCTTGATCCCACATACCACTTTCGTGTGTAACGGTTGGATTGAATACGGAGAAGAAGGGTTGTCCTTCCTCACGATTTCTCCAGTGTCCATTGTTGCTGTTGTCATCCCATGCAGTTATGGGAGGGGTAAATTGGTAGTCAGTTTTGCTATTATTTGTGCAATAATAACCAGCACCTCTTAGGTATTCTGTAAAGGTTTTGACATAAGGTGGTGGAACAGCGGAATACGGTATTAGGTTTTGCGGCGTATTGCGGTTTCTAAGTCCTGTCCGCATGTGGTGTGTACCAATAGAGGTCTGATACATACCTGTGATGATAGCGGCACGACTTGGTGCACAGACCCCTGCTGTTGAAAATGCATTTGGAAACCGACACCCACTTGCAGCGAGTTGATCAATGTTTGGTGTACGTGCAATAGCGTCTCCATAGCAGCCGAATCTCGGTGTTGTATCTTCTAAAGATATCCACAGGATATTCGGACGATCTGATGTGTTCATTATGACTCCCTGTTTGACAATGATTTTACCCTAAACGGTGATATATGTCAATAGGGTCGTCTAAGTATTCAGGAGCATTTAGTTGTCTGAATATTGTAGGAGTGATCTCCGAATAGCGACCTTTAACCTCTTGTACTACCATGTCTTGTATTGGAGTTCGCTTTTACTGAAATGAAGATTATTCTTGGACTATGAAACTGAGACATTTAGGGTGTTCTCGTCGCTTTCTTTGTATCCAATTCGAATTGCTTTTGTCCGTACTGTTGTTTTTCCTTTTGGTATACGTAAAGGTTCAGTATACAATTTCCAATGAACATCTTCACCTTGTTCCATTGTATATGCAATAGATGCCCCATGTGTTGAACAGTGGAGTTGCAGAAGCAGTGGTGCTTCCCACTCACCATTTTCACTTGCAGGTTCTCTGCCGGGGTTTGACTCGTTAATTGGAATGAAAATTGGTGATGCAGTTTGGGGTTGTATTCCATTGGGATGCCAACTTGCAACCATGTGTTCTTCGGATATGTCTCCCATGTCTCCATATTCAGATTGCCATTCTGCAAGTGTATTCCGCATCCGTTCAAGTATATTTGTATGTGATGCATCTTCTGCCAAGTTGTTGAGTTCGAACTTGTCATTTTCGGTATCATATAGCTCTTCTGTGGGACGTGGATAACGGAACATGGTCAATTGATCTCCCTCTAACTTTCCTTCGGCATGAAGTCTCCACATCTCTTGCATCACAGGGTGCCGGTTACGGTAGGGAATCCAGAGCAGATAAGGCTTTTCAGGGTAATAGTTTCTAATGTATTTATACCTTTTATCACGGACAGCACGTATCATGTCATAAGATTCATCGTATCTATCACGAGTTGCAAAGATATAATCACGTTCAACTTTTTGGGGACCAAGAAAAGGTTGTCCTTGTATGTGTTGTGGTATCTGCACTCCGCATAAAGATAATACAGTTGGACCGAGATCTATTAAACTCACCAATTGATCGGTATCACTGCCTGGAGTAAGTTCTCCATTCCAACGAACAATAAGTGGAATTCTTATGCCTGCATCATAGGGCCATCGTTTTCCACGGGGTAGTCCTTCACCGTGGTCACTCCAGAGAAAAACAATAGTATTTTCTGCGAGTCCATCTTCTTCCAACTGATCTAATAATTCTCCAACACGAGCATCTGATGTTGCAAGGTTATCGTATTGTCGAGCCAATGCCTGCCTTGCTTTTGGTGTATCGGGAAGATACGGTGGTAATTGAACATCATCTGGATTAGTCGTTGTAGTTAATGGACGGTCTTTCCTTTCCCACATACCACTTTCGTGTGTAACGGTTGGATTGAATACGGAGAAGAATGGTTGTCCTTCCTCACGATTTCTCCAGTGTCCACTGTTGCTATTGTCATCCCACGCTGTTATGGGAGGTGTAAATTGATAGTCAGTTTTGTTATTGTTGGTGCAGTAGTACCCTGCAGCTCTAAGATATTCGGTGAATGTTTTGACATAAGGTGGTGGGACAGCGGAATATGGTGTAGCCATGTTTGGGGCATTTTTGTTTGAATGTCCTGTCCGCATGTGGTGTGTCCCGATAGATGTCTGATACATTCCAGTGATGATGGCGGAACGGCTTGGTGCACAGACCCCAGCAGTGGAAAAGGCGTTTGGAAATCTGCAACCTCCTGCTGCAAGACGGTCGATATTCGGTGTTCTTGCGATGGGATCACCGTAGCAACCGAATCTGGGTGTTGTGTCTTCTAATGATATCCAGAGGATATTCGGACGATCTGACGTGTTCATTTGTATTACCTTTCTGACAGTGATTGAATGTTTTAGTTCCAACAACCTTCTGTGTATCCTTCACGATTAAATAGCTTTTGGCGATGTGGTGTTGCCTGTTCTATCCATTCTGATGGGATATGTTGTGTATAACGATGTGGTGGACCGGCTTCTTTGAAGATGTCTATAACGAAGATACGATATAGCTGCGGAGAATCCTCAGGTTTTGCTTCCACAGCATGGAAGATACGAGCGTCAATATAAACCATACTTCCTGGCGGTAACTCAAGACGTTTTTCTTGCAAAGGTTGTCCGGCTTCTTTGTCGTATTCCCCTGCGAGCATTCGTTCTGGTGTTGCTTCATTTGTCGGTGCGACCTTGTGGCTTCCCGGTATCACTTTGAGATTGCGGTCACCGCGTGTGAATCCGTTGGGATAATAAAGAATCTGTATATAATAGTTATCACGTTCCGCAAGGTTGATAGGATTTTCATGCTTCCAGTGGTGATGGTCTTGATGAAACCCTACTGGACCGATACCGCGAGGTGCGATGTTGAGGGCAGAGTGACAGAAGTGGTAATCGTCACCAATGGTTGCACGTATAAGTGTGGTGATAAATGGATCGTCAATAAGTCTGTCGCTGTACTTACGGCGTTCGTTCCATGGTCGTATGAAATAAGAACGTTCTGGTTTGTCACCGTTTTTCAGCGATTCAATGTATTGGTGAGTTGGTTGAAAGTGTTGGGTAATTTCCTCAATTAAACCTTCTCTGCCATCGTCTGTGAAGACATCTGGATATGCGATATATCCATCGTTATGAAATGAATCAATGTCTTGCTGTGATGGACCGGATAGACGGAAGAGTGTATCAATTTTAGCTGTTTCCATAATAATATTCCTTACATACAAGAACTAATTCTCCCTCCAATTGGTAGTTTTAATTGACTTTTGATTTCTTTAGGAGTACAATTTTACTACTCTTTGTTGATATGTCAATAAAATAATGCAACATACAAAATTTGACCATAGGAGAAGAGACAGTGCAAAATCTCAATCGCATCACATTCAATCCAAAAGTGATGGGTGGTAAAGCGTGTATCCGTGGTATGCGGGTCACCGTTGGAACAGTTGTTGGGTTAGTTGCCTCGGGTTATTCTCATACTGAAATTTTGAAAGCCTACCCTTACTTGGAAGAAGAGGATATACGTCAATCGCTTTCTTACGCTGCGTGGCGAGTTCAAGAGATTGAAATTCCATTAAGTCTTTATGAAAGTGCTAATTGATATGAACCTATCTCCTGAGTGGGTAAACGTCTTTGACGAAAACGGATTGTACGCTGTTCATTGGAGAGAAATAGGTGACCCTAAAGCGGAAGATATCACTATTATGACGTGGGCGCGCGACAACGGTTATGTTGTGTTTACAAGAGATCTTGATTTTGGCACACTACTCGCAACTACCAATGCACACGGTCCAAGTGTCATTCAAGTCCGGTCCAAGGACGTTATGCCTCAGACTTTGGGTAATTTGTTAGTCCAAATAATACATCAACACCAATCTACCTTAGATAAAGGTGTTTTGCTTACAGTAACCGAAGACCGAGTTCGGTTGCGGACACTCCCATTTATATCCGAAGATGTGTAGTCTTTACATTCTACTATGACCTTCCTGTTCAAACTTCTCCAATAAGTTCGTTAATTTTTGGACAATCTCTGGACGATTAGACCATTGATTATCTGTTTCATACGGATCGTCGTAAATATGGTATAACTGCCCTGGTGAATCTGGTTTGGGACCACCATCACTTGGTGGGGGCCAACCTCCAGAACCCTCCGTACCAATGACCAGTTTCCATTCGTTGTGTCGTATAGAAAATACACCATTGCTGGAATGATGTACGATTGCTTCGCGTAGAGGTCGTATAGTTTCTTGTCCTAATAGTGCAGGTAAGATGTTGCAACTGTCCTGTCCAGCATCATCAGGCACATCCGTTTCAACTATGGCGGCACATGTTTCCATGAGATCTGTTAGACAGACTAAAGCATCTGATTCAGTATTTGGTTCAATAACCCCGTTCCATCTTGCTATCAAAGGTTCTCGGTGTCCACCTTCCCAGATGTGTGCTTTGTACCCACGCCAATCTCCACAGGATTTGTGGTCGTAAATATTGTATGGCATAGGACCTTTACCACCTTTAATTCTATCGCCGGGTAGTGCTCCATTATCACTGGTGACGAAAATCAGCGTATCATCAGTTTTTCCTGTGCGATCTAAAGCCTGCATGACCTCACCTACCATCCAGTCTACTAACCAGACCAGATCGCCGCGTGGTCCTGCGTCACTTTGTCCGCGAGCGAATTCTGGCACTACTTCCTCAACACAGGGTTCATGCGGTGCAGAGGGAGTCATGTAAAGAAAAAATGGTTCATCGGCTTGTGAATCAATATATTCAACAGCCTTTTGTGCAATCACAGGGTCTGCGTCTTTGTGGTGCCAACTTGGTGCGGTCATTCCGGGGCGACCAGTAAAATCTGGTTCTCCGCGGTATTCACTCGGTATTTCAACAAAAGATTCATTCTCTATAAATCCATAAGGTGGTTGACACGTTGGACATCCTGCAGTTCCGTAGAAATAATCAAAACCGATATCAGTTGGACCACCTGTCAAAGGTGCGTGAAAATCTATATTTTCTTCCAACTCACGTTTCGCGTTACCCCAAGGTAGTGGTGCATCAAAATCGTAATCGTATTCCGGTTTTGTTGAAAAACCGATACCTAAATGCCACTTTCCAATACACGCTGTGTTGTATCCTGATTTTTTTAACATACTTGGTACAGTCAAGCGGTCAGGCTCAATCAAAGCGGGTTCATATCCGTAAAGCACACCTCGTTTTAGTCGGCTTCGCCAGCAATATCTACCTGTAAGGACACCATATCGCGTAGGTGTGCAAACTGCGGATGGGGAATGTGCGTCAGTGAAGCGGATCCCTTCTTGTGCAAGTTGATCCATATTTGGGGTGGGTATTTTTGAATCTGGATTATAGCAGCCAACATCACCATAACCCATATCATCTGCCATTATAAAAACGATATTCGGTAGTTTTTGATTATCCATAGTATACACCAAGGAAATAACTATTTATTCCTCTTATTGTAATCTCTCCTTTAATTCTGCAAGATCTTTGTTAATTGCTTCGTCCTCTGCGTAATTTGCAAATTCACGATTTAGTTCTACATCTTGGAATTCAACATCTACTTCAGATGCAGCTTTTGCAAGGGCAGCAGCTTCAGTAACATTTTGCCCCATTTTCTTAAGCATCTCAAAAGCCTTATTTTCCTGCAGTTCTGTAAGGGTTTGTTGCAAGTGTTCCTGTGCGTCAACATTTTTGTGTTGTGCGATTACAACTTCTCTTTCTCGTTGTGTCTGTTGGGTTTTTTGCTGTAGTGTGTCAAGAAGTGTTGTGAGGTGTTCGACTGTCCTTTTCTGTTCTTCCCACTGTTCTTTATATCGGTTTGCGATTTGTCTATATTCATTTCGTTGTGCGAGGTCTTCCTTTGCCAAATCTTCACGTCCCGCCTTAAGTGAGATAACGGCTCGTTCTTCACATTTTTCTGCTTGTGCTATTGCCCCATCGTGTGCATTTTGAAATTGTTTTTCTATTCCAATGGATGCGTCAACCTTCTGCTTTGCTTCTGAGAATCGGTTTGTAATTTCCAGAATGACATCCTCTAACACTTTTTCCAGATCAGTTTCATTCTCTTCTGTTTCTTCTTCGGTTACAATTTCAACATTTGGAGAATCTAATTTGACAACAACTGTTTTCGCGAGTTTATCACCCATTCGCTGTCTGCCCTTACCTAAAGCAAAAAGCCAGTCAATAGGTTGAAATATGGCAGCGAAACGTCTAACGAACGCATCTTTATAGTTTGCTTGTTCTCCATCCTTCAAACGGATAATTTTTAGGGACAGTAATTTCTTTCCGAAGCCTCCCCCATTATCACGTCCATCCATAAAAAAATAACCGTAATTCCACAATAAAATGCTTAGGACAAAGAAGGTAACTACTGCGGGATCCTCACCAAACATCATATATTCGCTATGATCTGTGAACATTACAGATTGTAATAGACCTATTAGCCATAACACTCCTTGACAGAACACCAAGAAACCGATGTCCAGCAAAAACGCACCGAACCTTGCCCAACGAGATGCTAATTTGAATTTCTCTCCAGCAATTCTAACTATTGACATAAATGTAACTCTGAAATGTAGAGATTAAAAGGGTGATAAATTGGATTGTTGGGTTATGTAAGCAGTAATGGAACTAACAACACTGTTATGTGAAATGTAAAACCAGAGTACGGGACGCGGTTAACGTTATTGTAATTTTGCTTTTAAATCTGCTAAGTCGTTGTCTATAGATGCTTCTTCAGCATAATCTGAAAATTCTCGATTAAGTTTGGTGTCTGATAGATCACTATCAACATCAGCTGCTGCTTTTGCTAATGTTGCAGCTTCACTCACATTTTGTTCCATCCGTTGGATTATTTCAAACGCTGCACCGTCCTGGACTTCTGTCAAAGTCTGCTGCAAATGTTTTTGTGCGTCAACATTTCTTTGTTGTGCTATGAGAACATCTCTTTTTCTTTCTGCTTCTTCGGTCTTCATTGTTAACGTTTCAAGCAGATTTGTTAGTTCTGTTACGACATGTTTTTGTTCTTCCCACTGTGTTTTGTATCGTTCAGCGAGTTGTCTGTATTCATTTCGTTGTGCGATATCTTCTCTTGCTAAGTCTTCGCGTTCAGCTTTGATAGCAATAGTAGCGCGTTCTTCACACCTTTCTGCTTGGATAAGAGCACCTTCATAAGCGTTTTGGAACTGCTTTTCGATTCCGATTGATGCAGCAACTTTTTCTCTTGCTTCCGCTAAACGGCTCGAAATCTCGTCGATTGCGTTGTCTAATACCTTTTCAGGATCTTCTGTTTGGATGGGAACACTTTCTACGTGAGGTTCATATTTGACAACAACCGTTTCAGCAAATTTATCTCCCATCCGCTGCTTTTTGTCCCCAAGTGAAAAAAGCATATCAAACGGTTGGAATAAGCATGTGAGACGACGTATGAATGAGTCTTTAAAGGTACACGGTTTTCCATCTTTCAATCGGATAACTTGTAAAGACAGAAGTCGCTTACCAAGACCTTGTCCGTTTTTGAATCCATCCATAAACAGTAGACCTGCGCTCCATAATCCTGTATATAGAAAGAACATTAGCCAATTACCACTGATTCGAAACATAGCTCCAATGATTGAAGTCGCAATCACGGCTGCCCAAAATGTAATCATCCCATCCAGGAAGAGCGCGAACATCCGAGCCATTCTGGAACCTAATTTTAATTTTTTCCCTGCAATTTCAATTAAGTTCATTATAGGCAATCCTCATAATATTGAGAAAACCCGTTTTTGATGTATGTGTAAGCGGGTTTATATTGTAAAAGACAAAATTTCGGGTTTTCTCCACCACACTTATATTATATATTGAGTCTTCCAAAGTTGAAAGGATAGTCAAATCGTATAGTTACGATGTTGGCACCGTAACTTCTACTTCTCGTCCACCTGCTTCTGAGGAATCAATGACTCCCTGAATAATCACGTTTGTTAGTAGAACACCATAAGGGTCAATAGGTGAAGGTTTTCCTTCGCGTACTGCATCAATAAATGCACTATCTTCTTCGTGGAAGACACTTACGGATTCAAAGTCAGTGTATGTTTCGTCATGAATCTGTCCATCTTTATCACCATAAACGCGAACACCTTCTTGTGGACCTCGGACTTCACCGATACCGATTCTGAGTCCAGCTTTTTTACCGAGGAAAATGGTTCCACCGAGTGAATCCATATTCATACACCAACAAGTTTTGAAAACCATGCGCGCACCGTTTTCAAAAACAACCCAACCGACTCCAAAGTCTTCTACTTCTGTCTCTTTAAGTGCGGCATTCCAGGTGTTGTGTAGACTAAGATAATTAGAAGTAATACCAGAGACAGCAACAGGTTTTGGGTGTCCCATTAGATAGAGTGCTGTATCCAAAGCGTAGACTCCGATGTCTGCGGATGCTCCTAAGCCAGCAGTTGCTTTGCGGATGAAACTCCCACCGGGATTTCCACGTCGTCTGTCTGCAACGGTTTCAACATAGTATATATCGCCAAGTGTTCCAGCGTCGACTATCTCTTTCGCCTTGATGACTTGAGGGGAATAACGGAGTTTTAGACCGATCATAAGTATTTTATCATTTTCTACAGATGCGCGCCACATAGCAGCTGCTGCGTCCAATGTTGCTTCCATTGGCTTTTCACAGAACACATGTTTACCTGCATTTAGTGCAGCAACGGTTGGTGCTGAATGCACACCTGTCGGGGTACAGACATACACTGCCTCAATTTCATCCATTTTGAGCATTTCGTTATAATCAGAAAATGTGTTTTTTATGCCCCATTTTTCTTTGGCTCGTTCTAAATTGGCAGGAGCCAGATCTGCTGCTGCGATTATTTCTGTGCCTTTTATCTTCTCAAGCGTACCACAATGTGCTTGTGAAATACCACCAGCACCAATTAAACCTAATTTGACTGTTCTCATATACTTCTCCTCGTCACTATTTTATTCTATAGATTTTATCTTATTTTTCTGTTAGAAGTCAAGCGAAAATCTAAAAGGGGTGTAAAGTTTTGTCAAGTATTCTGTCAGAATCGCGGACAGCACAGAAAACGCGGAGAATACAGAAGGGGATTATGGTTTTCAAGATTAGCATTTGGGCGGATATTATCACGTGTTCTTACATTCCCACAAAATTAATTGATATGTATACTTGTATCTGCTAAAATATAGGTCACATTGATACAGAATCTGGAGTATATATTTTATGTCAGCAAACGCTATTACATTATTTCGTCTGTTTTTAACTTTCGTTGTCCTTGCCGTCTTTGGTCAACATTACTATATAGATATTGCATGTGTCATAGCAATATTTATTATATTTTTACTTGATACCGTTGATGGTATCGTTGCTCGAAAACGAGGTGAAACCTCTACTTTCGGTGCAGTTTTTGATATTGCAGCTGATAGGGTCGTTGAAAATGTATTCTGGATTTACTTTGCTTATATTGATTTAATCCCGGTCTGGATGCCCATTGCTGTTGTGTCACGTGGCTTTTTAATTGATGGCATACGGAGTATTGCACTCACAGATGGCAAAACAGCGTTTGAGATGATGACTATACCTTGGACACGTGCCCTGACAAGTTCCCGTTTTTCCAGATTCTTATACGGTTTTACCAAAGTTGTTGCCTTCCTTTTCCTCGCTACCGTACCTATCCTTGAGGAATCTCAACTTGATAACTCAATCACTGAAATTTTTTCAACGACAACCTTTGTTATTGCAATTATTGCTGTTGTTATGTGTCTAATACGTGGATTTCCTGTGTTAATTGATGGGTGGAAATACGTCAAAGACAATACACAGTAGGAACCTGATTAGATAATGTAATATAGTAGTGTAAATTCATGTACAGGTTCATGTGTGTAGATATCTTCGCATGTATTTTCTGTCAGAATCACGGAAAGCGCGAAGAACACAGAAGTACACAGAAATCCGTATCCTACCCATACACTATACTTTTGAAAAACTACACCAATATACCAAAAACCCCTTCAGTGTCCTCTGTGCCTTCAGCGATTCAGACAAAATATCCTCTTTTCTTATCTTGCTAATCCTGAAATCCCGGGGAATGCCAAAAGGCATTCATACCGTTGATTTGGTAAATCCTGGTTCAGACAATCCCAAAAACTGAAAACTGAAAACTACATGAAACATACATGAAACATATTGTTCTGAACCCCACGTCCCCCTTCCAACCCTCAACAACCCGTGTTATAATACTATCACTATGAAAAACAAAACCACATACAAACCCAACATAACCGTATTCGTAGGTCGGAGCGAGCGCAGCGACCTCCGACATCTTACATTCTGTAGAACCGACCTCCGACAAATAGCCAAAAACAAAAGATACAGTTTTTCAAGTTTTTTATTACACAGTAAACCGGTAAAAACAACCCATAAACTCAGGCAGGCACAACAACCAGACTACAACACAGTAAAGATACAGTCATGTAAAAAAAGGCACAAAACTGTATCTTTTTAAAACGGAGAAAAATAACACGATTCGTAGGTCGGAGCGAGCGAAGCGACCTCCGACAGTATATTAACTCAAGTTGCTATATAATGTAGCACAATCTGTTAGATTGTGTCCGAATAGACGCAAACGAACAGTTTGGCTACAATATTTTCGAGAATAATACCTTTTTTCATTAAAACAGTATCCGCATGTCTAAAATTTTGTAGGTAGCAACTTGAGTTATATTAGACAATTCAAAATGGCTGAAAAACAGACAAAATCAAGCAGAACAAAGGTTACCGTTTTTCTTTTTTTTTACATTCAAAAAAACCGATGAAAACAACCCCTAAACTCAGACAGTAACTAAAACCAGTGAAAAATACCAAAAGTTACCGT
>JAPOQK010000076.1 GCA_026710795.1 Candidatus Poribacteria bacterium | reverse complement strand
GTGAGGACTGGAAAACTCTTAAAAGCAAGGTGATTACCTTTATGTCGCAGTTCATAGGAGGATCACAGTCATTGCTACGCTATGTCGGATTATTGCCGAATTAATAACTTAATCTTCATTTAGATTGTGCCTATGGATGCGTAACTGACAGATTGCGTTACGAATACTTGCGAAATATGGATTATTACTAATTTACAAAGGTGTTAGACTATCTATAAACTTGTAGGTAGCAACTTGGGTTAATATAAAACAATCAATGATAGCCCCAGCGGGGCGAAAGGTGTATATAATATAAGGATCAAACGAAAACTATAAAAATATCCAATATAGTAATTTTAATTTGACAAACGATAAATACTATGTTAATATGTATTATACAAAATGTTAACAAAGGTTTTAGTCAGTAATCTGCGTAATCTGTGAAATCCGCGATATTCCAAGATTCAGACAATTTTAATACAGGCACCAAAACCATGAAAATCATCTGCACAGGCATCAGTTGCTCAGGACGCAAAGAACTCCTCAAAGACTTCGAAGCACTCTGCGTCCAGCGACAACTCAACATCGGATTCTTCAACGTCGGAGATTACATGCACCGAGTCGCAGCAGAATCGCGCGTCCACTTCACAGAAAAAGTCCTCGATTCCGATCCAGCTGTCCTATCATTAGCGCGACGCACCGCATTCTACGAAATCGCACAGGATGCTGCCGCATATCAACATGCAATCATAGGGTTACACGCATGCTTCCGATGGCGTGGCAGTCTACTGGAAGGTTTCTCATTCAAAGACATTGATATAATTCCACCCGATATGTTCATCAACGTTGTAGACAACATTGCCGACATCTACGGACGCATGGAAAAAAGCTCACAATGGTCAGGCATCAGAAAAGCAGCACTTAACGTTTGGTTAGACGAGGAAGAATTTCTAACAAGACAACTCGCACACCTAACAGAAAAACCGCACTATACCGTCGCAAGACAACATAATCTCGTAAATTTCTATGAACTACTCTTTTCAGCCAAACCCAAATTCTATCTCAGTTACCCGATTACACTTTTGAGAGATACACCCAAGGAAATACAGAGAATACGCAAATTGGGAGACACACTCGCACAATCATATATCTGCTTCGACCCACTTGCCATAAAGGATATGGCACTTGTCACCTTCTCCAAAGCAGAGGCAGATGACGATATGCTGAATGTTCCTGAAACGATGAGTGAATTAGACGATGATGTCATTGAGCAGATAAAAACCAGAACGATTTCACGGGATTACCAGTTTGTCCACCAGAGTGATTTTGTCGTGGTCATCTATCCAACAGACAAATTATCCCCCGGTGTCCTAAGCGAGATGAACTACGCCACCCGTCATAACAAGCCAGTCTATGCTGTCTACAATGAAACCCGTAGCATCTTCTTCGAAAACCTTTGCGATAAGATATTTGATACCTTTGAAGAATTGGACGAATTTCTGAAAATCACGTATAATACAAACAATACTTGAAATAGGTGTAAAACTAATTGACACCAAACAAGATTTAACAAATTTAACTTGACAAACTATTGCATTTATGTTAATCTATATTTTACATAATAAAATAGTCGTGTCAATTCGGGTGACAACAGAACAAAAGTGAGAAAATAAAAAAACTAAAAATCGCGTCACTTTCCTTGTCCTGATTGACTTCTGCACGTCACAGTGACGTTTAAAAACGTCACAATTTAATCCATAGTTTGGGTAGTGCAAAGTACTGTTTAAATTGTTACGGAGTTCTCTTGTGTGAGGACTTAATTAGTCTGATTTGATACAAAAGCATTTAATCACAATTTATTGCGTCTCTTTTATGTTTGAAAGAGCGAACCGAGGAATGCTAAAGGGCATTCATACCGTTGATTTGAAAATCCTTGTTCAGAAAACTGAAAACTACCTTGAATATGAATATATCCATCCTTTCCCGTGGACCCGATAACCACTCAACCCGTAGCCTTGTTGAAGCAGCCGAAAAAGCAGGACACACTGCAAATGTCCATGATCCATTCGGTTTCTATCTACTAATAGGTGGAAACGGAAATCGAATCACATATAACGGACAACCAGCAGAAGAATATGATGTCATTATCCCACGACTCTCAAGCGCGACAGCAAGATATGGTGGAGAGGTACTGCATCACTATGAATGGCTCGGTATTCCAATAGTAAACTCAGTACACGCAATTACGGATGCCCGACACAAGTTCCGTTCCCTACGCATTCTGGCACAACACGGGTTGCCAATTCCACCAAGCCTCACTGTCGGTTCCGCAACATATTTAGAAGACATCTCATCTGAGATAGGAGAATACCCGTTTATTTTAAAACCATTTCACGGCACACACGGCGTAGGAGTTATGTTGTTAGATACGCCTACATCACTCACATCAACCGTTGATGCACTGTGTGACATGCATAGGGATTATGTCATCCAATCTTTTATTGCCGAAGCGGCAGGTGTGGATATCCGAATACTCGTCGTTGGAGGTAAAGCAATAGCAGCGATGAAAAGACGTGCAGTCAAAGGAGAATTCCGTGCAAACATACACCAAGGCGCAAATGGGGAAGCAATAAAACTAACAGAAGAATACAAACGAATAGCAACTGCTGCAGCTGACGCACTACAACTAAATATAGCAGGTGTAGATCTACTTCAAACAAAAAACGGACCGGTCATCCTTGAAGTTAATCCTTCACCCGGTTTTGAAGAACTCCAGTCCGTCACCGGAATAGATATTGCTAAAACAATGATTGACTTCGCTGTTCAGTTAGCTGAAAATCACTCCCGAAAAGGCACGGGTAATTAATTGGTTTCTCATCAACGAAAGATATTGATGTTCAATCACGAGTTTCCACCTATTGGCGGCGGCGGAGGTTGGGTAAGTTATTATTTGGGCAAACACTTCGCAGATATAGGACACGATGTACATCTGATTACATCACAATTCCGTGACTGTGCCAAAAGAGAGCAAGTAGATGGTATCAACATTCATCGAGTACCCACACTCAGAAAAAATCCCAATGTATGTGCTGTCCACGAGATGTTGACTTATACAATCAGTTCCAGCATATACGGACTAAAATTTGCAAAGCAATTCAAACCCGATATCGTTCAAGTGTTCTTTGGCATTCCAGCAGGTGGCGGTGCATTTCTTCTCAAGAAATTTAGGGATGTGCCATACGTAGTGTTTTTAGGTGGGAGAGATGTACCACGTCCCGATCCTGATCCACCCTACTATCGCTGGTTATATATGCTGTTAAATCCTATTATCAGAGCAATATGGGACAATGCAGCAGCAGTCGTCTCCTGTAGTGACGGCTTACGCGACCTGGCACGCGCAACAGACGCAGATGTCAAAATTGACATCATTCCTGACGGGTTCGACTCAGATAGTTTTGAACCGATACAACGCGATCCGAATCCAGATGTTATCCGCTGCCTTGCAATCGGCAGACTTATCCCGCGCAAAGGCTTTCAGTTACTTATTCGTGCACTACCGCAGATTATTGACAAGGTTAATAATCAATTTGAAATAGAGATTGTCGGTGATGGTCCCTATGAGGAAACTTTGGTAGAATTAGCAGAAGAACTCGGTGTCAACACTCACATCAACTTTGCTGGCAGTGTGAAGTATCCAGACTTACCACAAAAGTACCGAGGTGCGGACATCTTCATCCTACCTTCATTAGCGGAAGGCATGCCACTTGTTGTCTTAGAAGCGATGGGGACTGGATTACCCATAATTGCAAGTCGTGTGGAAGGAATTGATGAACTTGTAGAGGATGATCTAAACGGCGCGCTGTTTGATCCAGGCGATGTTGACGGATTAGCAGATTGCATCATAAAACTTATTAACAATGGTAAAGCGCGCATTGATATGGGCAATGCAAGTGTTGAAAAACTAAAACGCAATGAACGCTACAACTGGAAAAACATCGCAGACGCATACCTATCCCTCTATGAAGACATTCTAACAAGAGATAAACAAGAGGTGTAACATCACCAGTTGTCCTCTTATGTAGGAGTGACCTACTGGTCGCGATTTATTGACGCATTATGCATTGATTCGCTGATTGTTATTTAATGAAAAGGAGAACAAACTCACAAATGCTCCCAATAAAAATACTTGCCATCGGTGCAGGTGGACTACAGCGCGCCTTAACACATCAATTCGTTCATATCCTCAACCAGCGTAACCTATATAACGGTGGTATCTATGTCGCGCAACCACGAGGCACTGAAAAAGCAGACGCTTTTAACCAACAAAATGGGGTTTTTCATGTCGTAACATTCGACCTCAATGGCATTCATAATATTGAACAGATTTCCAGTGTGGTAGGTGCAACCACCCTCGCAACGGAAGAAGGTCGCGAGCAATTCTACGCACAAACCCAAAACACGTTAGACCTCATACTCATCGGTGTAACCGAAGCAGGTATTGCAAAAGGTGAACTGGCGATGGATGTGTTAGATGAAACACTGTATCGCTATTATAGTAAGCACGGAGCGGATACGGATTTATGTGTTATCAATACCGACAACCTCCGAAACAATGGAGATGTGATACGGGACATTCTTATCAACGAATATCCCAAACGGACTGATAATTACGCGGAATGGTTGGACACAAAAGTCGGATTTCTCAACGAGATGGGAGATCGTCTTGTGCCCCAAGTCTACGCTGTTCCTGATGAAATCAAGCAAGCTGCACAAGCACAGATTGATGGTCCAGATGAATTGATTACCTATGCAGAAGAGATGCCAGCAACTCCGATGATCTTGGAAGACATTGAGGATAGACTACGCGTCCCCTTCGGTGAACTTGACGACTACGGGGTCGTTGTCAAACAGGAAAGTATTGAACCTTATCACGATTGGAAATTGCTTCTTGTGAATTCCGTACATGTACCAGGGATTACACACAAAGGCGAGCTCTCCGGTATTGAATATGTCAATGAGGCAGCATCACATCCACTGTTTGCACCACATCTGGAACGGTTGATGAACGGATACGCTAAAATCGTTGAAGCGGATATTCCGATAACAGGAAAGAGTGCGGAAGCATATTCCCTGGAATTCGTTGACCGCATACGCCGCGTTAAAGATGACAACGCTCGTATCAACATCATTGAAACCGTAAAACTCCGTGAACGCGCATCCGACATCGTCCGATCACCGAACTATCAAAGTAGCACCGAACTATTCAAATCCGACTTCGCGTACTCCTTTGCTACAGTACTCCGATTTCTCACACCACACAAAATCTCTGGAGATGACGATTACAAAGGTATCACGGATACTGGCACAGAATACGAAATCCGAGATCCTGACCGAACGATACAGAATATCCTGAAAGGGGCATTTGGTGCTGAAAAAACAGACGTGGAAAACCGACTCGAAACTATTTTCTCAAATGCAACCCTATGGGCACCACAGAACCCTACTTCTGACAACGCCTTAAGTAAAAACCGAGACTTTTCCAAACGCGTTGCAGAGTATTATCATCTGTTAGTCAACGGAAAGACCTGCTTGGAAGTTTTGGAGAGTGTTGTATAAGGAAAGGAAGAGAAGGCGCACATAAAAGTACGCCTATAATAGTGTCCGCTAATTCGCAAGTGAGATGACACCCTTCTTGCGTTGCAGCACGGCATCATAGAACCGCATCGTTCCCACACAGTCATGAATGCTTGCTATCGGTTCACGATCTTCACGAATCGCATTCGCAAACTCGGTAAGACTAATACCATCACCGGTCAACTCACCATTACGTTCATCAGAAAAGTTGGATTTAAATGTATTTCCGCCACCTGTATAGTGTTCATAACCCCATAATCCGTCTAACACGATGTATTCACTTTGTCCAGTAATTTCAATGTAATCGTAATTTCGTTGCCACAAACGTTGGCTACTTAATTGCATGCTTCCGACTGCACCATTGGAATACTCTACCGCTACAGCGAATGAACCTTGTCCATCAACTTCATTGTGGAAAACGCTAAGCTCATTAACTTCAGCACCAGCAATGTGACGTGCTAGATCAAAATGGTGAATAGCAAAATCAAGGAGATAATGTTTGACTGAACCATACCTACCACTACAGAACGAACAGAAAAGTTGCGTGAGTTGACCAAAAGATTCGCTCTGCATAATGTTTCGTGCTTCCCGTACACCAAGGCTAAATCGTCGTTGGAAGTTGACCATCAGAGTCTTCCCATGCTTTTCAGAGGCTTCTGCCAAAGCAAGTGTCTCTTCAAGCGATGGCGCAGGAGGTTTCGGTGTAAACACGTGGTAACCCGCCTCCAGCGTTTCCAGCACGAGAGATTGCCTCGGATCCGGTCCCATAGAGATAATGACCGCTTCCAAGTCCTCCTTTTCAAACATTTCGTGCCTATCCAAGTAGTATCTTCCTGTACCAAACTTGCCAGCAGCTGCTTTTGCTCGATTTTCGTCCGCATCACAAACCGCTTGCAATGCCACCGGTGCTAAATGCAATGCGGGGTAGATCGTATGTCTTGCAAAGCCACCAGCACCAAGAAATCCAATTCGAAGAGGTTCCATATTTGTTCCTTTGTGCGTTTCAATACGCATATTCCAAGATATAATTTACATCAAATTTACCATAAATAAAGATCCCTGTAAAGAAAATTGAGAACGTAAGGTGTGTAAAGTATTTGGCACTAACTCCAATCCTTCATGCTGGAGTGCATGTACACCCTATTTTATTTGTCTGAATTACAGATCTGCGTAGGTCGGAGTGAACTTGCGAAGTCCGACATCTTATTACATTCTGTAGGAGCAACCTACCGGTCACGACCTTACGATAATACCTACGAATTAAAGAATATTGAATGACTCTGCACCAAATACATAATTCACTTGAACTAATATTAACGATAAAATATAATATGTTATACTTTTGTAAGTTTTGAATAAGGGAAGAGTAGTGAATGAGAGGAAAAGAAACACAACATGACCTTTTCGGAACATCTATAAGAGACCAATTTTTAGATTCTCTCAAAAGTCGAGGGAAATATAAATATGCTCGTTACAGAGGACTTCCATTGAGATATGCTGGTGGGAAAAGTCTTGGAGTAGGGTATATTATCGAGCAACTCCCTGACGGACTTAAAAAACTCGTATCACCGTTTATAGGAGGGGGTGCTGTCGAAATTGCATGTGCCAAAGAACTCAACATGCAGGTTTGTGCCTATGACATCTTTGACATACTTATAAACTATTGGCAGATACAACTGATGTCAGGTAAAAACCTTGCGGATCAACTTGAAAAGTGGCAACCTACAAAAACACAATACACTGAAATAAAAAACAGACTAAAAGAACATTGGACAGGTGAAACACCCATCTCCGATCCATTAGCATTAGCAGCACACTACTGGTTCAATCATAATCTCTCTTATGGACCAGGTTTTTTGGGATGGATGTCAAAAATCTATGAATCACCAGATAGATATAGTCGAACATTACAGATTATTCGAAACTTTACATGTCCAAATTTGTCAGTGCATACCGGAAGATTTGAGGAAACACTTCCAACACACACTGATAACTTCCTGTATTGCGATCCACCTTATTATCTTGATGAAGGAAAGATGTTCAGAGGCATCTATCCGCAACGGAATTTTCCTGTTCACCACAAAGGTTTCAATCACGAATTGCTGCGAGACCTACTGCATGCACATAAAGGTGGTTTCGTCCTTTCATATAACGACTGCGAAACCATCCGAAAATGGTATAAAGATTTTCAAATAATTGAAGTACAGTGGCAATACACCTTAGGACAAGGTGAAACCCGCATCGGCAAGAATAGAATTGAAAATGGAACAGGACACGTCAAACGATCTCATGAACTCTTAATCGTCAAGAATACATGACATATTGAGTATATCCTGAAGGACTAAACAAAATTACTTTAATGTAGGTTGGTTAGAATGAAAGCAAAATCTATAGATGTCAACTTAAGATCTTATATTGGAAATACAATGTTGAAACATTAGTCCCAGCAGATTGAAAGGTGTATCGGATGCACATTGCTAAATGCTAAATTGACATCTATAACTTGGTAGAGTCCTGTGTGTTTTTGTTATGTACAACTATCCCTCGGAACGAAGATGAATCAGTTTATTGACAGCGTGGATATATGCCTTAGCACTCGCTTCAATGATATCAGTACTTGCACCATTACCTGTGATGATGTGTCCATTGTCTTGAATCTTTAAGGTCACCTCACCTATGGCATCTTCACCTTCCGTAACAGAACGAATCTGGTAATCAATCAGGTTTACTTTGATTTTCACAATCTGATTAATCGCTTTGAAGGCAGCATCAACAGGACCATCACCTGTAGAGGCGTTTTCAACTATTCCTTCATCAGTACGGATACCTACAGTAGTGGTTGATGATATCTTTGTACCGCTAACAACCTGAATATAATCAAGCTCAAAGGTCGATGGAACTGCACGTATCTCATCACTCATAATTGCTTCAAGATCGGCATCGTGAATGGATTTTTTCTTATCCGCTACCCGCAGGAATCGTTCATAAACCTTCTCTAACTGATCCTGATCCAATTCATATCCGAGTTCACTCAAGCGATGTCTTAAGGCATTGCGTCCTGAACGCGGGCTGAGAATGAGTTGACTTTCTTTCCACCCAATCTCTTTTGGGTCAATGATTTCAAATGTAACACGCGACTTAATAATACCATCTTGGTGAATACCAGAACTATGGGCAAAAGCGTTTTCACCAACAATTGCCTTGTTCGGTTGTACAGATATACCCATAGTACGACTAACACGACGACTTATAGGAACAATCTCTTTTGCATTTATCTCCGTGTAATACGCTTTAAAATAATCGCGTCGAGTCCGAATTGCCATCACGACCTCTTCTAAAGACGTATTCCCTGCACGTTCACCAAGTCCATTGATTGTACATTCTACTTGACGTGCACCTTGCTCAATCGCAATAAGACTGTTAGCAACAGCCAACCCCAAATCGTTATGGCAGTGAACACTAATGACAGCATCATCAATATTTGATACATTCTCCTTGATACCCGCAATAAGATTGCCAAATTCAGCAGGGACAGTCCATCCGACAGTTTCTGGGATATTGACAACTGTCGCACCTGCAGCGATAGTCGCTTCTACTACTTTGTAGAGATATGTCAATTCTGTCCGTCCGGCATCCATCGGGGAAAACTCAACGGACGCATCTGGGTGATCCACACATAAGCTTTTAGCATAAGCAACCGCATCAACTGCCATTTCTAAAGTTTTTTCTTGTGTTGTTCGGGTGATACGCTCCATGTGGATATTGGATGTACCAACAAAGGTATGAATACGGGCACGCGGAGCGTCCTGAATTGCTTTCCATGCTGCCGTAATATCCTTTTCAACCACGCGGGAAAGCGCGCAAATTTCAGGTCCCTTAACCTCGTGAGCAATACGTTGAACAGCATCAAAATCACCCGGAGACGAAATAGGAAATCCCGCTTCAATCACATCAACATTTAACCTCGCGAGATGCTTCGCTATTTCTAATTTCTCTTCAATACCAAGGGCAGCTCCAGGTGTTTGTTCAGCGTCTCGGAGTGTTGTATCAAAAATATAGACCTTTTCTTGGTTAGATTCAAAGTCATCCACGGTTATATCCTCCAACGGTTACCTATTTGTAGTCAGGCATTATCCGATTCTCATAAACAGTTCTTCGTTTATATTTCACGTCCGACAGCAATAGCAATCGGTTTAATTTCATTGATGAGTGTCTCAAATTGTTCAGGAAATAGCGACTGGGCACCATCACCTGTCATAGAATTATCTGGATCATGATGGACTTCTAATAACAGTCCATCTGCTCCTGCAGCGACGGATGCCTTTGTCATATCACATACAAGGCTGCGAATACCAGTACCATGGCTTGGATCAACGATGATAGGCAAATGGCTTAATTCATGAATCGCTGGAACAGCATTGAGATCCAATGTATTACGTGTGTAGGTTTCATAGGTGCGTATTCCCCGTTCACATAAAATGACATCAGGATTCCCTTCTGACAGGATGTACTCCGCTGCAAGCAACCATTCTTCAATAGTTGAAGACATGCCGCGTTTGAGGATAACTGGTTTCTTGGCACGACCCACTTCACGCAATAGATAGAAGTTTGTCATGTTACGCGTACCGAGTTGAAAAATATCTGTGTGTTCACCGACGAGTTCAACTTCATGTGGTGTTAACACCTCAGTGACGACACCCAAACCTGTTTCCTGTTTTGCAGTCGCAAGCATCTTCAGTGCTTCTAAACCAAAGCCTTGGAAACTATATGGACCTGTGCGAGGTTTAAAGGCACCACCTCTAATAAATCCGGCACCCGCTTTTTTCACAAGATGCGCAATAGTTACGATCTGCTCAGTACTCTCAACAGCACAAGGACCCGCCATAACTGCAAGTTTCCGGCCACCAATTTTTGTGCCATTGACTGCAATAACCGTGGATTCATCTCGGAACTGGCGGCTTGCTAATTTATAAGGCGCGGTGATCGGCATCGTCCTTTCAACGCCTGACATTGACTCCAAAGGAATATCACCAAGCAATGTTTTATCTCCTATTACACCTATGACGGTGCGTTGTTCACCAGTTGAAACCTGTGCTTTCAATCCCACACCTTCAATTCTTTTAACTATAGCGTCAATCTGTTCAGGTGTTGCATTCGGTTTGGTAATGACTACCATTGTATTGAATTCCCTCCGACAACTAACTCTGTTTCAAGTCAATGTTGAATAATTTGTAAAAAAATAACCCAACATCGAAGTCTTCTCGACGCTGGGTGGTGATGAATGCGATTGGTTTAATACATTTTCATGAGTGCTTACAAACTACACCACCTACCGCCGAAGTACAAAAACGGGTACAACCCGAACGTAAATAACACCCAAAGGTTAATACTTTCACGCCATAAAATGGATATGAAATACCGTTGTACCGAAGAGGTAGCAGTGCGGTCAAACTTTTGCATTACAAAAATCACCTAATTCTTACCTTGGTTGTAAACCAATTCCCTGTTTTCTTACCAATATATTATGTAATTCTAAACAAAGTATATACTAAAAAACTATTTTTTATATTATAACACATTTTATATTGTTAGTCAAATTAATTACCAAGATGTTTTATTTGGAATAAAAATGGAAATGTCAAGTCTACTCAAGCACAACTCTGTGATAACGTCTCTTACCTGCACGTAGAAGCAAACCGTTTTCTTCCAACATCTTAGCATCAACGACAATATCTATAGCCTTATACTGCTTGTCATTGATATAAGCACCCCCTTGTTGAATAAGACGACGTGCTTCACTTTTCGATGCAGCTAAGCCAACTTCATGAAACAACTCCATAATAGGAATACCTGCGTTAAGTCTATCACTTGACACAACAGTGGTAGGCATGGCATCAAGATCCATACCTCCTCCACCAAACGCAGCACGAGATGTTGACTGTGCTTTATCTGCTTCAACTTTTCCGTGTGCCAGTTTCGTTGCTTGATATGCGAGCACTGCTTTTGCTTCCCGAATCTCATCATGTTCTAATCCACCGAGTCGCTGTACCTCGTCCATCGGTAAAAAGGTGAAATATGCCAAGAACCGTTCAACATCGCGGTCATCAATGTTGATCCAATACTGATAGAATTGGTATGGAGACGTTTTTTCTCCATCAAGCCACACAGCACCACCAGCAGTTTTACCCATTTTCGCACCACCTGCGGTCGTGAGTAGTGGAAAGGTCAAACCGTGAACACGCTCACTCTCAATACGACGTACAAGATCTACCCCAGCAACAATATTACCCCACTGGTCATCGCCACCGAGTTGGAGGACACACCCGTATTTTTGGAAAAGACACAGATAATCATACGCTTGCAGCAATTGATAATTAAATTCAAGGAATGAAAGACCCAATTCTCTTTCAAGTCGTTGCCGATATCCTTCAGCACGGATCATCTCGTTGACACGGAAATGCTTCCCAATATCACGAAGAAAATCTATATAGTTTAGAGATAGTAACCATTCAGCGTTATTCAGAAAAAATCCTTCAGTGTTATCCAAATCAAGGTAACGCTGTAGTTGTTTGAGAATGCTTTCTCCATTTTTTTCTACCTGTTCAGCAGAGATCATTGGACGCATCTCTGTTTTATCGGTTGGGTCACCTATCATCGTTGTACCGCCACCGATAATCGCTATCGGTTTGTGTCCTGCCCGTTGCAAATGAGCCATCGCCATTATCGGCACAAGACTACCGGCATGAAGGCTGTCTGCTGTTGGATCAAAACCAACATAATATGTTATCGGGTTTCCCGATAGCAGATGTGCTACATTTTCTTCATTCGTGCACTGTTGGACAAAACCGCGTTCCTTAAGGGTTTCAAAGACATCTGACATGAGATATTAATCCTTCCAAGAATGTTATACCGCTGTAAATAATACCATAGCAGTGTCTGTTTGTCAATCCAATATCATAAAGATGGCAAGTTATTTTGTTTTCGTATTCCCACCATATTTTCACATTTTAATATAACTTCATGTATCTCGGGTTTCGTTTCGCTCTATCCATAACTGTCAATTTAAGGTCTTCGTAGGGTTGATTTGGTGTATTCGATGATTCAGACAGAAATACATGTCAAAAACCTTACAGACTCACATAGAGACAAAATGTCTCCATAGAATTAAAGTTGACAGAACGATAATGAATGGGTATACTTATATAAATCTAAACTTGAGTATGTTGATTCTACATAGATGTACATCTAACAACTCCATCAAATATGAATATATTGATATGGCAAAGAAAAAAAGTAGGTCAGCCAATATTGCCCGTAAACGGGAAAAAAGAAATCGCAACCGGAAATCAAAACAGAAACAAATTGCAGTTGCGAAACAACGTAATCTACACTCTGGAAAAATGGACGAGGAAAGGTTACATACCTGTATTGTACAAAGCCTTGATCTGCTTGAAGAACCTGAATTGGAAAAAGTGCACTTTGATGTTGACCTGATGCACAAAGCATTGGTAAGAATGTTCACTGATTGTGAAGTAACAGATAGAAATGAAGCGAAAGTTTCTGCTGAAATTCAAACCGTAGCAGAAGAACAAGAAACAGATTTTCAGAAATTTGATGTTACAGAACCAATCTCACAAGAACCAGATGAAATTATTGGTATATTTCGGACAGAAATCTTACCGCAATTAATTACACCAAAATTTATGCTTACCTTGTGCTCAGCGTTAACCGCATGTGAAAAACGCCTTAGGCGTGAGGGAGATCGTGATCAAGCAGATGTAGCATTAGTCACTAATTCTCTTTTTGAAGCAGCTCCACCACATATAATTGTAGAACATCCGTTGGTTCAGCATATCGGTCTCAAATCTATGGGTATTCTGGTTAATCAACTACCTTCCAACGAGGGAGATTCAAGTGTAGGAGACATCCTTTCAGAAGTGTTGGAAACTGAGAATGCTAATAACCAAGATAATGAAGAACTGTCAAGTATGTTTTCTGATGCCATAACGGAAAAGGCTGCACTGACACAAGGAGAACCACCCCATGTTTCTGATTCATCTTTGTTGATTCCAGACAACGATTTGCCGTTGGATGAGACAATGTCGATCCCATCTACTGATACACTTCCGGCAAAAGCACTATATAAAAACTTTAATGGTTTGGCAATTAAAGATGTTTTGAAAGAATGGCAAACTGATACGCTTGAGATAGAAACAGATATACAACTGGATTTATTTAATCAGGAACAAACACTGTATATTACTGTAACAGAAGATAGAGTACAACTACATACACATTCGGCTGAAGAATTAACTGATGCGATGGAATCACTGGAAGCACACTGTGAATCAGCTTTAATGTATCTTGCGAAAACTATTGATGAAGGAGGTATAACTGATGCCACGGAGTAAAAGCGGACGAACAAGAAGACGATCTCAAATTCGTCAACGTCAATTACGGCGTTTGAAAAAGAAAAAAGCAGCATTGAAAGAAAACATGCAGAACCGTTAACTTCATTTTTTTATTGTAGGCAGAGCAGCATCCTGTCCGTTGTTGGTGATGATTCTGCAATATACACTATTGCGAATTGACAATATTTTGCATTTTCTGTAAGTTTTCTTGACATTCCAGATATAATTGAGTATAATTACCTCCAGCATGTGAAAATATGTGAGTATTTGCGCATGTATTTGACATTAGTTTGGTTGATGTTCCAATTTAGGATAATGAGATACGTTATCAATTATTAGATATTTCTATCCTGAAAAAAGTAGTTTGAACAACTACAATATATGACATTGAGTCTCAATATCATATATTGTGCATCTTACTTTATGAAAAAATTATTAATTTTACTACAAGTTGTGGGAATGTTCCTTATATTCAACGTTATGACTTCCGCTGATACGAACACGTTTTCGGTTTCTGGTTACGGCGTAATAAACTACGCTCATTTTGATTGGGAACTTGACCCAAATAGACGCGCAGCTATTGATGTAGAACGTTTCGTCGTTGCCCCCAAATATCGCATCAACAATACTGTCCGACTTGAAGCGGAAATAGAATTTGAACACGGTGGTACCGGTAACACGATGGAATTCGACAAATTTGAAGAGTTTGGTGAATTTGAAATGGAAATTGAAAAGGGTGGCGAAGTAATTGTTGAAAAACTTGCCGCTGTTTTTTCCATCCATCAGATGCTTAACTTCCGTGTTGGACACATCATCGTCCCTGTCGGTCTTGTTGCCAAACGACACCGACCTCAACACTACTTCACGACAACCCGTCCTGAAGCTGAAACACATATTATTCCAACTATTTGGCACGAAACTGGTGTTGAACTTTTTGGATCCTTCGGTCCGCTAAAATATCAAACACAAATTGTCAACGGACTGGACTCAACAGGATTTAGTTCACGTCATTGGATAGTACCCGGACATCAGCTGCGGTTTGAGACAGTCAATGCTGAAGCACCTGCCTTCGTTGGACGGCTTGATTATGAGTTTGATGAGGACTTTACCTTTGGCATCTCAGGTTATGTTGGAGATACTGCAGCAAACCGTCCTAAACCCGATGTAGATTTTGATGCTTATGTCGGTATTGTCAGTTTTCACGGGTTTTACGAAGTAAATCCGCTGAAAATTCGTGGAGTGTTCCTTTATGGATCACTTCAAAATGCAGATAGATTATCAAAAGTCAATCGCACCCTTTCCAATAATCTTAATGTGAAAAGGACTCCGATAGGTAGTTCTGCTCTCGGTTATTATATTGAAGCAGGATTTGATGTTTTGTCATTATTTAGATCTGATAAATCCTCTCCTACATTAGATATATTCGCACGTTACGATTATTACGATACGATGGCAAGTGTTGAAGGTATTATCTTTGACAATCCTCGTTGGGAAAGAACCACATTGACTGGTGGCGTTAACTTCCACCTAAACTCTCAGTTGGTATTTAAGAGTCACTATTCGCTAAGACGTTTAGCTACAAAAGATCTAAACAAAGAAAACACTTTTGCAATCGGTTTTGGATTTCAATACTAACAATCTCGGTTGAAAACCGCGTGTATTTAGAATAAAAAATGGAGATTTTTATGAAGTTATATAAAATTTGGACACTATTTTGTTGTCTACTGCTTGCATCTGCATTCGTAATAGGATGTGCAAGTGATGACGATGACGACGATCAAGTTGAGGTATTTGATGCAAGTACTATGCTAAGTGATTTTGCGAACACTGTCGCATTAGCAACTTACACCGATTTAGATAACAAAGCTGGTGAATTATTGGCTGCTGTCAAAGCATTGGATGCTGATACTACCCAAGCGAACCTTGAAACAGCACAACAGGCGTGGAAAGCAACACGAATACCTTGGGAACAGAGTGAATCATTCCTGTTTGGACCTGTTGATACACAAGGACTTGACCCAGCTTTAGATAGTTGGCCCGTGGATCATGTCAACCTACAATCTGTCTTAGATAGTAACGATGACTTAACAGTAGAGTACGTCAGTGGATTAGAAGACACACAGAAAGGTTTCCACACAATTGAGTTTATACTCTTCCGAGATGGTGACCAGCGCAAGGCATCAGATATAACGGATCGTGAATTGAAATACCTCGTTTCTACGACAATGAATCTTAAAGCAAGCACATCACAACTAAAACTGGCTTGGGCACCAGACGGTGAAAACTTTAGTAATACTGTTGCCTCTGCTGGTGAGGGAAATGCAGTCTATCCGTCACAGAATTCTGCGGTGCAAGAAATGGTCAACGGTATGATTACTATTGCAGATGAAGTGGCAAATGGGAAAATCTCTGATCCCTTCAATGAAGAGGATACAACACTTGTTGAGTCCCAATTCAGTTTTAACTCTATCTCAGATTTCCAAGATAATATACGTGGAATTCAAAATGTCTATACGGGAAAATTCATAATTGATGGACAAGGGTTAAACGAATTTGTGAACGGTAAAGATATTGACTTAGATACCCGATTCCAAACAGAAGTGCAGAAGGCGATTGATACCATCGGTGCAATTCCGGATCCCTTCCGAGATTCAATTACTACCAATCGAGCAGCTGTTCAGTCGGCTATTGATGCTGTCAGCAAGGTCCAGTTAACACTTGAGCAAGATATATTGTCACTTGTTCAGGAGAGTGAATTTAATTAGCACAACATAAGCGTGTTTTGTCAACACGTAAGACTATTTCGCTATTGTTGGGAACAGTCAGCGACTGTTCCCACAGTATTAGCAACAGTTATGAAAAACTATCATACAATTATATATCTCATACTCATTGTATCTCTTTTTATTGGGTGTAACTCAGAAACACCGATGGAAGTTTTTGAATACGAATCTCCTTTAGTTTCCACAGGCGCACTTTCCGGTGGGGATACAACTATTTATGATGCGTCAAGTCATGCATTCTCAATACCAGCCCCTAATCTTTCAGCTGCAGCATTTGAAAAACACTTGGAAGGTGATGTCGAATTTGAAGCGATCTTTGTCACGGCTCCTGCTGAGGTAAATCCTGGTTTAGGACCAATCTACAACAATGTTTCGTGCATAAACTGCCATAGTAGGGATGGACGTGGTCGTCCACCTGGTCTTGATGAAAAAGTAGTGTCGTTGCTCTTGAGGCTTAGTCTACCGAACACAGAAGATGATGTAAGTGGAAAACCACCAATTCCAGTGCCGGGTTACGGTACCCAGTTGAACAACCGCGCAATTTACGGAACACCAGCAGAAGGTTCAATCAAGATTGATTACACAGAGCAAACAATTACAACAAAAGATGGAATGCGCATACATCTTCGTCAACCGAACTACAATATTACGGACACCTATCAACCGCTACCTGATAATGTTGAAGTATCACCTCGTGTGGCACCAGTTGTATTCGGACTCGGATTGTTAGAGGCAATTCCTGAAAAAACGATTCTAAGTTACGCTGATGAGGTAGATGTAAACGGAGATGGTATTTCTGGAAAACCAAATTTCGTATGGGATGTGGTCAATAAACGTTATACACTTGGTCGTTTTGGATGGAAAGCAAACCAACCGACACTTCTTCAACAGGTTGCATCCGCATATCACGATGATATGGGACTAACAACATCACTCTTTTTATATGAGAATTCCATAGGTCAACCACAACTCACAATAAATAACACACGACCTGAGGTAAGTGATGAAATATTAGATGTTGTAACTTTTTACGTACAAACACTTGCTGTCCCCGCACGACGAAACGTCAATCACCCACAAGTCATGCACGGAGAGCAGCTTTTTGCACAAGCAAAATGTGTAAGTTGTCATATTCCAACGCTAAGGACAGGAACTTTGTCAGGTGTCCCTTCTGTTAGTAATCAAACGATACACCCTTACACAGACCTATTGTTACACGACATGGGACCAGGTTTAGCGGATAATCGTCCAGATTTTCATGCCAGTGGTACAGAATGGAGGACACCACCATTATGGGGTATAGGATTAGTACAAACTGTTAACGGTCATACTAACTTTCTTCATGATGGTAGGGCACGAGACCTAATGGAAGCAGTACTCTGGCATGGCGGTGAAGCAGAAAAATCACGGCAAACTATCTTAGAGATGACAAAGACAGAACGCGATGCACTCATAGCGTTTCTGCAATCCCTGTAAATATGTACGCATAACAACGCCAAATGCATGTGTTGCATTTGGCGTTGATTGCTTTACTCAAAACAGTCTATCTTACGACTAATCTTCAACAACTTCCGCGATCTGTTCTGGTAGCTCTTCAGGAATTGCTTCCTGTTCTTGCTCCTCAATTGCGTCATAAGAGACATCAAGTTCTTGCCACTCTGAGAAACCTGTTCCTGCAGGAATGAGTCGTCCGAGTATGACATTCTCTTTCAGTCCTGTCAGCATGTCTGTTTGACCTTCAACAGCAGCATCAGTTAAGACTTTAGGTGTCTGTTGGAAGCTCGCTGCGGAAATGAAACTATCCGTGCTCAAGGATGCTTTACTAATACTTTGCAGGACAGGTTCACCTGTTGCGGGAGTACCGCCATCTTGCTCAACGCGTCTGTTTTCAGCGTGGAACTTGTATCTCGTGACTTCGTCATTCGCATAGAACGTTGTATCACCGACAGTGAGAATACGTATCTTTTGTAGCATCTGTCGCACAATCACTTCCACGTGTTTGTCGTTGATTGTGTTAGAACCATAGACAGCCTGCACTTCATCAACGAGATATGTCCAAAGTGCCTCTTCACCTTCAAGGGAATGGCCATTTAGCGTTGTCCTACCAATTGCGAGAATATCGTGTGGATTGAGATATCCATCTGTTAAGGGTTGACCTGCTTCCACCCAGTCGCCATCGTCCACCCGTCGTTTCTCATCCGGTATAGAATATAACCGACTTCTTGATGCACCATCAACGATACGGTATTGAGGAACACCCGCCTTCTGTCCTGTGAGTTGGATAGTTCCGTCAATCTCAGCGATTTCGGCAGCATCCTCACGTTTTGGACGACGTGCTTCAAAAAGTTCGGTCACTCGTGGTATACCCACAACAATGTCAAGGTTCGTAGTTTTCTCGTGCAGTTCTGCTAATGGTAGTTGTGCCTTGACTTTTTCGCCATCTTTCACCGAGACTGAATACCCAGCAGGAATAAGGTGAGATTTGTGTCCACCCTCTGGATTGTGGATTTCGATTCGGAAGGTTTCGATGAGACCGTCAACACCAACACCAGTGTACTGTTCAAGAGCAGTGTTATATTCCCAGTCTTTTAGTTCTTGTCCAATTTCCAGTGTGCAGTTCGGATGCAATACTTTCGTCACCTTATATGTATTCCTTGAAGTGGATGCCACTTCTTTTTTATAGTCAGCATCACTAAGGATTTCATCTACAGTAACCTTGGAATCAGCATCGTTCACTTTTATCACCCTAAATACGCGCTCAGTATCAAAACCTTTGTACAGCCGTTGTGCACGTTTATATTCAGTTTCATCAATCTGTTGTTCAGCGGTGAATGGACATTCAGCATGATGAACGGCAAGCACATGATACACAAGTTTTAATTCCGGCAACGGTGTATCTGTCTCTTTGTGCTGTTTAACGAGTGCTTTGTAGTCAGTTTCAACTAATACATCATCAGTCTCAACACCATCAACGACCTTTATGTATAGTTTTTCAAAATCAAATCCTTTATAGCTGCGACGATACCGGTTTGACTCGGATTGCGTGATAAGTTCATCTACAGGTACGGGAAAGTCTGGGTGATGTGATGCTACAACGCGATATAAGCGATCAATTTCAAATGCGTCTTCATTTTTTATGACATCCACCTCAAATCCAGGAAATTCCTTTAAGACTGCTTTTTTCTCATTTTCGGTGAGCAGTTTTTCGGGATCTAATTTACATTCTGGGTGATGTACAGCAGTTATTCGGTACTTTAACCTATCAGCGGTAAATCCGCTAAATTTATCTTTAAGTGCCTCTAACTTATCAAGTTCAATGTATTCTCCTGGTGCTAACGGACATTCGGGATGCATGACATTTGTGACTCTGCACAGTAAAGTTGAGGGACGTTGCACTTCGAATGGTTTATGCATCTCTTGTAAACGCTTAAAGTCTGCTGCGGTCAATTCTTCACCAATCTTTGTATCAACACCTTCGCATACCTCTGTCACGGTATACACCGGTTCACTGAGTTCCAGATGGTATTGACTTTCTTCCTCTGTAGCGAGTAACTTACCTTCCTTAAACGGACAACTTGGATGCGTTACTGACTTAATTAGAAACTTCATCTCAGCAGTAACACTGTTCTGCTTTTGTAAATATTCACTTTCTGTCAGTGTAGTACCATCATCTGTTAGGTATACCCATTCTCCATCAAAAGGTCGAATTTCAGCGCGCCATGTATCTGCTTCACTTTCGGTCAGCATTGTACCTGGCTTCAGAGTCGTATCCTGATGTTTTACACTCTCAACCCGATATTTTGCTTCAGAGCATCGTAACAGGGAGTACATTTGTGAAAACTTTGCATATTCAAGTTCAGTAAGATATTGACCCTCTTGCAATGCTGTGTCGTCTCCTGCATCCGCATCTATGAAATCAGGATGGTTTACTTTTGCAATTTCATATACGACGTTTTCTACTTCAAAACCGGGGAAACGTTCAAGGTTTTCTTGGTTTTGTTTCTCAGTGAGAAGTTCGTCTGGTTGCAGTTTACATTCAGGATGTTCGACGGTTTTGACCTTATATTTTGCTTGGTCAAGATGTTCAGCGACCTGTTGTGCGATCCACAGTCCACTTTCTTCGCGGACGGTACGTCCAGGTATGAAGTCTCGATATCGCACAGTTCCCGTTGCCTTGGCAAGAATTTTTCTTGCAAGACCTTCACTCACATCTTCAACCACGCCACCTGTATGGAAGGTACGCATTGTCAACTGTGTGCCGGGTTCACCGATGGATTGTGCTGCAATAATGCCAATTGCTTCTCCTACGTTGACGAGTTGTCCTGATGTTAAATCAGCACCGTAGCAGGTTGCACAGACACCTTTCTCCGCTTCGCATGTCAGTATTGATCGGACTCGAACGCTTGGAACTTCAGCTTCTTCTATAATCTGTGCTATCTGTGGTGTGATTAAAGTATCACTCTCAGCCATAACCTCTTCTGTCGTAGGATGTACTACAGGTTCCACCGTAACACGTCCACTAATTTTGAAACTGATGGAGCCAGCATCTGTCGTAAATTTAAGAATACCGTGCGTTGTTCCACAATCTACTTCAGTTATCATAACATCTTGTGCGACATCAACGAGTTTCCGTGTGAGGTAGCCTGATGCTGCTGTTTTCATAGCAGTATCCACCAACCCCTTACGTGAACCGTAGGTGGAGGTAAAGTAATCAAGCACATCTAATCCTTCCCGATAGGAGGATTGGATCGGTGTGGATAGAATTTCACCACTTTGTTTTGACTTCAATCCTACAATAGCACTAATTTGCGTAAATGGATTCTTACGTGCACGCGCACCACTGTCTGCCATCAAATGGACCGGACTAAATCCTTCTACATCTTTCCCTTGTTCAACCAGATAGGCTTTTGTCTCTGGGAGAGTCGTAAATAACGTGTCACCAACTTTATTAACAGTTATAGACCATATCCGAATCTTCTCGTTGTCTAATTCCTCTGTGTCAAGATTCCTAAGTGGTGTTCTTATATCACCAAGTATGTTTTCAAACTTAGACTTCTCGTCATGAAGATATTCTGTTAATTCCTTTGACTTAGGGATAAGATTCTTAATCAGGTTAGGCAGTTCATCAAGATTGTCCCTAAGTTGTGGCAGTTCACTTGCCTTAACAAGTTCTTCGCTAAACTTACGAAGTAATTTAGCAAAGTTTCCTTTATTCTGTATCAGTTTTTTGGGATCCTTAAGCAGTTCATTTATATCCTCAAGTATCCCCTTAAGTTGTGGTAACTCACTTACTGTATCAATGTTACTTGCAAGTTGCTGCAATTCTGAGGCAAGGTTATTTCTAAGATGCCTGGGATTCTTTGGATCTTCAAACAGTTCACTTTTATTAACAAAATACTCCTTAATCTGTATTAGTTTCTTGGGATCCTCAAGCAATTTACGTACTTGATCAAGGTTACCCACAATCTGTATCAGTTTCTTGGGATCCTTAAGTAATTCACTTACCTTAGATGTGATATCCTGAAGCGGTTCTCTTATTATGTCAAGATTGTTTTTAAGTTTAGGTAGATCTTTATCTAACTTGCCGCTAAGATTGGTAAGTTCTTCAAGAACTTCTAGTCTTATACCTACTTCACCAAGGATACCAATAAGTTGCTGATGTTTTCCATCAAGGTTGTCCGTAAATTTCTTTAGTTCTTTGAGATCCTTAATAAGTATACACGTATTATCAAGATTATCTACAAACTGTGGTAGTTCACTTATCTTATCAACATTTTCTTTATGCTGTTGTAATTCTCTAACAAGGTTTTCTCTAATATGTGACACGACTTTATCAAGGTTAGTTCTTAGTCCTGCCAGATCGTCGGGATCCTCAAGTAGTTTACTTACTTTCTCTGAATCTTCCATAACTTTTTTCAGTTTTTTAGGATCCTCAATCCGTTCAATTACTGACTTTCTGATTTTCTCAAGCAATTCAATTGTTTCATCAGGATTATCAATAATTTGACATAGTTCTTTGGAATCTTTAAACATTTTAATGACTTTCTCAGTTTTGTTCTTAAACTGTAGTAGTTCATTATGTAATGTGTCCATAAACTGTGATGATTCTTCAGAATCCCTGAGCAGGTTACGTATCTGATCAAGGTCATCCTTATACTGTGACGACAGTTTTCCATTAATTTTCAAGTCGTCTGTACACAGTTTAAGATTCTCACGATTTTTTATAAACAACTGTTGTGTTTCCTTGGGATTCTTAAGTAATTTACTTAACTCATCATGGTTTTCGACAAGTTTATTCTCTACTTCAGAAAGTTTAATTAGACTCTTTGCTGCATTAATATTAACTTCTTTATTTACTTCATTGTAGATAGGGTGTGGATAATCCTTGATACCAGGAGAGATACCGCTGCGGGTAGCATACTCAAAACTAAGTTTCTGTAATCTATCCAACAGGGATACAGTTTCGGCAGTGCCAAGTTCGTTGAAACATGTTTTGATAAGTTCCGACAATCGCTTACTGCGAGCTTCTTCATTGAAAAATGGCAACTCAAGTCCTGATACTTCATCCTTCCATATGAGTGAGGAAGACCCGTTTGTATGTGGAAGCACTTCATTAAAAATAACGCGTCCGACGGTTGTCAGGATCGGTTCACGTACACCTTTAAAGAAAAGAACAACGGAATCATGCAGTTTTAGCGTTCCACAACCGTGCGCGTGTGTCACCTCATCCAAAGATGTAAAGCGGCGTTTTGCCCAATCCTCGTTTTCTAATTTGGCAAACGTGCTCTTTTTCTTTGTTTTCTCAGCGTATGCAGCGTGTAGTCGTTCCGCCCGTCCTTGATGTTCTGGGAGTTCCTTTGTTAGAAAACTTGCACCCAAAATCATATCAAGTTCTGGTACTGAAATAGGTTCTCCATGTGAGGGCTTGAGTATATTACCACTACTAAGGAGTAACATCTTCGCTTCTGCACGGGCTTCAATAGACAGTGGTACATGCACTGCCATCTGGTCACCATCAAAGTCAGCATTGAACGCTTTGCAGACAAGTGGCGGAATTCGAATTGATTTCCCCTCAACGAGCACTGGCATAAACGCTTGTATACCAAGTCGGTGGAGTGTCGGAGGACGGTTTAACAGCACCGGATGATCTGCAATTACCTCTTCCAATGCTTCCCAAACAGGTGAGTCCGGTGTAACGTGTTCTGTCAAGTATTTTCCACGTTTGATGGTTTGGACTTCTCCGGATGTCAATAGTTTTTCAATAATAAATGGCTTGAAAAGTTCTACCGCCATTAATTTGGGTAATCCACACTGATGGAGTTCTAATTCAGGACCGACAACAATCACACTTCTACCAGAATAGTCCACCCGTTTTCCAAGTAGGTTTTGACGGAACCTTCCGACTTTACCTTTTAGTATATCGGACAAAGATTTGAGTGCGCGTTTCCCAGGACCTGTTACGCGGCGTCCGTGTCTACCGTTATCCAGAAATGCATCAACAGATTCTTGCAGCATCCGTTTCTCGTTACGTAGGATAACTTCTGGTGACCGAAGGTCAATAAGTTTCTGTAAACGGTTATTCCTGTTGATAACTCGACGGTATAAATCGTTGAGGTCACTTGTTGCGAATCTACCACCCTCAAGAGAAACCAAAGGACGTAGGTCAGGACTAATGACTGGTAGGACATCAAGAATCATCCAGTCCGGTTGCATTTCTGCCTTGTCAAAACCGGCGACCATTTTGAGCTGCTTTGAAAGCTTTACTTTTTTCTGATGGCTTGATGTAGCCTCAAGTTCCTCTCTAAACTTTTTTACATCTTCTGGTAGATCAATATTGCGTAGTAGTTCCTGAATTGCCTCCGCACCAGTTCCTGCTTTAAACGCATCTGGGTGTTCACGTAACTTAGTATTTACATCTATTTCGGTGAGTATGTCTTTTACTGCTAAACCACAACTTTCATCTGTCACCTCTGTGACAATAAATGCATCAAAGTAGAGTACACGTTCAACTTGTCGCGATGCGAGTTCAAGAAACGTACCGAGACGGGACGGTATCCCTTTGAAAAACCATATATGTGAGACTGGGGTTGCCAGTTTGATATAACCAAGCCGTTCTCTACGGACTTGTGATTTTGTTACTTCAACACCACACTGGTCACAAATAAGACCTTTGTGCTTAATCCGTTTATATTTCCCACAACTGCATTCAAAATCCTTTTGAGGACCGAATGTAGCTTCACAGAACAAACCTTGATGTTCAGGACGAAAACTGCGGTAATTAATCGTTTCTGCTTTCTTTATTTCTCCGCAATCACAAGTGTCTTTTTCTGCACACGACCATACATCATTTGCCGGATTTCGCCGTTTACAAGATGTGCGTTTTGCCCAATCTTTTATCTGATCAGGTGAGGCGATACTGATAGATATACGATTAAAACGATTCTCTTTGTCTGCCATTATTTCTGCTCCTTATAAATAGTGTCAGTTATCAGTTAAGAAGTAGTTCATGTATATTTACTGTCTTAACCGATAACTGATAACAGATAACTATTCGGTATCGTCGGTGTCCCAGGTCAGTTTCAAAGGTGGTTCATCTTCTATAGGTTCCATTGTATCCAAAGTATGTAAGAGTGGGAAATCGGTATCATGAAGTCCTTTCCGTTCTGCGTCAGCATCTGCCGGATCCCCCTCAGTTAACTCTACATTTAAACCGAGACTCTGTAGTTCTCTGACTAATACATTGAAAGATTCGGGAGTGCCGGGTTTCATAGGACTTTGACCTTTTACAATAGATTCATAGATTTTGGTTCTACCTTTAACATCATCGGATTTGATAGTCAACATCTCTTGCAAAGTATGTGCTGCACCATAAGCTTCTAATGCCCACACCTCCATCTCACCGAGACGTTGTCCACCGTGTTGTGCTTTACCGCCAAGTGGCTGCTGTGTTACCAGTGAGTAAGGTCCTGTTGACCGTGCATGCATCTTATCAGCAACAAGGTGATTCAACTTGAGAAAATAGACATAACCGACAGTCACTTCTTGTCCGAAAGGTTCACCAGTGCGTCCATCGTATAATACACTTTTTCCGGTCTCTTTAACGTTTTCCGGTAAATCAGTTTTATCCAGCATGCTAAACACCTCTTCCTCCGTAGCACCATCAAATACCGGTGAGGAAATGTGTAAATCGAGTTCCTTGCATGCCAAACCTAAGTGAATTTCAAGGATTTGTCCCACATTCATTCGAGAGGGTACACCCAGAGGATTCAAAACAATATCAACAGGTGTGCCATCTGGCATGTATGGCATATCTTCTTCTGGCAGTATCTTTGCTACCACACCTTTATTGCCATAGCGACCAGCCATTTTATCTCCAACAGAGATAGGACGACGACTTGCAACATAAACTTTTACAAGTTTTAATACCCCAGGTTTCAGTTCTTCGCCAGCATCAAGCTTTTCTAAGGCATCATTTTTTTCCTTAGTATACGCATCAATGCGACCTGTAGCAAGTTCTTGTAGACTTTTTATATAATTGATTGTACCTTCATCAGTAACCTGAAGCGTTTCCAACTCACTTTGTGACAGTGTTTCAAGATATTCACGCGTCAACACATCACCGGCATTCAATTGTGTGGGTGATTCGACGTTGTCTGCATCTTCGCTGTCATTACTAATCACAAAAGTCGTTGGATAAGCAAGTTCTTTGTTCACCAAAGTCTCGCGGAGTCCTTCAGTAAGACGTTCTAACACCTGTTGACGCTGTTCCTGATGTGTTTGCTCAATTTGTTTTCGCTGTGCTTCTTGACGCCACGCCGTTTGGTCGCTACTTGGTGTCGCCTGTCGAGAGAAGACCTTCACATCAATAACAACACCTTCAACACCAGGACGTGTATACGCAGAAGCATCTTTCACTTCTTTGACTTTCTCTCCAAAAATTGCACGAAGGAGTTTCTCTTCCGGACCAGATTCACTTTCGCCTTTCGGAGATATTTTGCCAACGAGAATACTACCTGTACCCACGACACTCCCTATCCGAATGATACCTTCATCATCAAGTTGGGAAAGACTTCGTGGAGACATGTTCGGTATATCACGGGTAATTTCCTCGTCTCCCATCTTCGTTTGCCTTGCTGCAACTTCAAATTCTTCTATATGGATAGAGGTAAATGTGTCTTCTTTGATAAGTGATTCACTGATGAGGATTGAATCCTCAAAGTTATGTCCACCCCATGGCATATAGGAACATAGTATATTTCTTCCAAGTGCAAGTTCACCACCTTCTGTAGCGGTGCCATCTGCAATAACATCTCCAACTTCCACAGTATCTCCGATATTCACACGTGGACGTTGATGAATACAAGTGCCACTGTTGCTTCGTTTGAAATTTTTCAGTTTATAGACATCGTATCCCATTTCACTGAAAGTGTGTTCACCTTCTTCCTGATGCAGTGCTTGTCCTGTCCGGATCAGTATCTCTTCAGCATCAACGCTGGAAACGACTCCGCCACGTTGTGCGACAACCATTGCATTTGCATCGCGTGCAGCACGATGTTCCATCCCTGTACCGACCCACGGTGCCTCCGGGCGGATTAACGGCACTGCTTGGCGTTGGTGGTTTGCACCCATTAACGCACGGTTAGCATCTTCATGCTCTAAAAAGGGAACAAGCGCGGCAGAGACACCCACAATCTGTTGTGGGGCAATTCCAATGTAGTCAATCTCTGTTATATCGCGTTCAATTACCTCTTCACCTTTGCGGCTGCGTAAACTTTTTGCTCTTTTCCCTTTTGTTATTGCATCTGCGGGAGCAATGTTGAATTTATCCTCCGCATCAGCAGTAAGGTATTCAACTTCTTTCGTAATTTTACCGTTGCGGATTGAACGGTACGGTGTTTCTAAAAATCCATACGGGTTAACTCGGGCAAATGTGGCTAAAGACACAATGAGACCGATAGAGGGACCTTCCGGAGTTTCTAACGGACAGACGCGTCCATAGTGAGTACGGTGCACATCGCGCACAGCTGCAGTGGCGCGGTCACGGTGCAAACCACCGGGACCGATCGCAGAAATCCGACGTTTATGCGTAAGTTCATCCAGTGGATTGATCTGTTGCATGAATTGCGAAAGTTGGTTCGAACCGAAAAACTCACGGAGTGACATCATCAGAGGTTTCGGGACAATGATATTTTTAGGATTCTTGAGTTGCGCATCGGTGGTCGTGCTCAACTTTTCCCGTGCTGACCGACGTATCTGAAGTAAAGCTATGCGAAATTGATTCTCAAGAAGTTCGCCTATAACTCGCACCCGCCTATTCCCAAGGTGATCTAAGTCATCAACATTTCGGTGACCGTTTCGGATATCCATGAGATATTGCAGTGTGGCAGCAATATCTTCTTTTCGAAGTACCCGTATATCTTCTGACGGCATCTCACCAGATTCTTCCTGATAAGTAGATAGATCACCAAGTTTCGAGTTTATTTTGTATCTACCCACGACACCTAAATCGTAGCGGGCACCATCAAAAAAGAGACGTTCCAAACAGGATGAAGCGGCTTCACGCGTCGGGGCATCACCAGGTCTCAACGTCCGAAAAATCTCAAGTAGCGCACCTTCTTGGAGTGTTCCACCTGCATACGCTTTGACTGTATCACGCGATAGGGTATTTCGCAAAAAGCGAAGTTTCTGTTCATCCGATTCTAACAACACTTCTACTTCTGAAATCTTAGCCTCCATCAGTCTATCAAATTCTATTTCAGACAACTTTGTATTTGCTTCAAGCAGAACTTCACCGGTTTTCTTATTAATTACAGATTCAGCAATTACGCGTCCGATAACATCCTGATTCATGGCAACGACTTCAGTCTTTCCGAATAGTTTAAGGATTTCCGCATCAGTTTCCCAACCAAGGGCACGCAAAAGCACAGTGACCAGTAGTTTTTTCTTACGATCTAATCGGACATGTATGCAATCCTTAGAATCATATTCAAACTCTATCCAGGCACCGCGATAAGGAATTATTTGACCTGTAGGAAGTTTCTGCACACTCGAAGCATGCGATTTATCAAGAAAAATTACGCCAGGAGACCTTTGCAACTGATTCACGATGACACGTTCCGATCCGTTAATAATAAAAGTGCCATTTTCTGTCATCAAAGGAATATCACCCAGATATACTTCGGATTCAGTGATGTCTAACACACGCGTTTGACCTGTATCATCATCTTTTTCTCGCTCAACGCACATTAGACGTGCTTGTAATCTAACCTGATAGTTCAGACCCCGTGCTTGGCAATCCGAAAGATCGTGTGTCGGTGGACTGAGTGTGTAACTGACAAATTCAAGGCTTGTGGTTTCTTTAAAGTCATAAATCGGAAAAACTTCTTCGAACAGTGCCTGAAGTCCCTTAGACTCGCGTTCATCATCTGAAACAAAACGTTGCAGAAACGCGGTGTATGAACGCTTTTGTGTTTCAATTAAATCAGGCAATTCATGATCTGTTTGGGTTTTAGCAAAGGAGACGCGCTGTCGTAACGCAGCTGGACTTCCATTAGTTTTACTTATATTAGGCATATATTTTCACCTTACAAGGTAGCGGATGGATTGAAGGTTTTAATGATTGGACTACTGTTCCGAACAAGTTGGTAGAGAGTGACTTTTAACTTTAGGATATAGGATTCTTATTGAAAACAGGGCTACACTGTTTTATGTTCCTTCACATCGTCTGACCTATAGTTGAGTTACTTTTAAAAATGCTATTCCTATTATATTAGAACAGTATGATATCAGGTAGTGAAATAGTAGTCGGAAACCTATTCACGCTAACAACAATTGGTAATCAATTCGTCTTTCTTCCAAGAAGAACCGAATTCTTAGAAGAACTGATGTTCATTATTTTCGTTATGGGGGTAGCATAAATTAAGACTTGTCTTTGTTGCCTCAATTCCTCCATACAATGGAGTAGTATGTCAAAACGGTAATATTTAAGTTAGTTGATAATATCAGGTAGTAGGCGCGAGAAATCCTTTGACTTCACATACCCGACAGAAAATGCGGATGAAGTACTAGACGACCTCCGGTATAAACCAAACGATTATACATGTTATTTTATTCACTTAGTTTCAAAAACAGTTGCCAATTTTTTGTAGAAGTTATATACTTCCTCAAAACCACCTTTTAAGTTGTATTTACGTAGGCTTTTTAAAACTTCCTTAAAGGCTTAACGGAAATTATACACCAAGGTTCAATTAAATGTCAAGAAAAATTGCTAAATTTTGTAAATATTTCCAATTTTGACCAATATTTTGACTGAAACCTGCAAATTTTGTAATTGAAATACAGCATTTGTATGGTTAATTTTGAAAATAATTATGCACACTCATCCCACGATAGGGGCAATTTCCCAACCGCACAGGACCAAATGTATAATAAATTCAAATCTACCAGAAGATAATGCTATGCAAAACTTATGAGAACGCTCGTAGAACAATTTCCTGTTAAAGCCATCATCGGTGTGCTGACAGCAGAACCAACCATATTGCCAACTGTCTATCAAAGACTCACAGAACATTTCGGTCACTTGGACTATACCAGTGAATTTTTACCGTTCACCTATACTACCTATTATGAAACAGAAATGGGAGAAGGAATCCAAAGGCAATTTATTAGCTTTAAAAACTTGATTGATGCGGGGGCATTGTCGGACAAAAAAATCTTTACAAATCAGGTAGAACAGGAGTTTACAGAAGAAAATACTTCACACAGACGTGTCAATTTAGATGTCGGTTATATCTGTATGGCAAAGTTAGTACTTGCATCAACGAAAGATCATGCACACCGAATCTATCTCAACGATAATATCTACGCAGAAATTACACTACGATTTTATCACAAAACGTTCCAACCATGGGAATGGACATATCCGGATTATCGTTCTCCAGCTTACATCAATATTTTTAATCATATACGTGAAATTTATCGGGAGCAGCTCAACTCATGAATATATGTAGGTCGTCAATCAAAAAATCTGATATAACAACTACCGGTTGTTTACATACACGATTGAAATACATCACTTTATTGATTCTCTGTGGAATCTTCATACAGATTGGATTATTTACCGATGCACAAGAGGAAAAGAATTCCCGTGTCCGCGCCCGTGAAATCGGCATCAATATCGGGATATACCCTACGGGAGAACATAATGCTATTACCGATGTTCCAGGAGTAAAAGTTGGACACGTAACATTGAACGAAGGTGATTCCATTCGTACAGGTGTTACCGCAGTTCTTCCACACGATGATATATGGAAATCACGCTTGTTCGGTGCTGGATACACTATCCACGGAAACGGTGAAGCCACCGGTATTGCCCGTATTAACCAAGCAGGTTGGATTGAATCGCCAATTTTGTTGACGAATACACTCAGTGTTGGTGCTGTACACGATGGGGTCGTCCGATATATTGTTAAGCGATATCCTGACGATAACATAATACTACCAATAGTAGCGGAGTGCTATGACGGAGGTCTGAATGACATCAGTGGACTACACGTAAAACCAGAACACGCTATTGAAGCGATTGAAAAAGCAAAGTCTGGTACGGTCGCAGAGGGGTGTGTAGGTGCAGGCACTGGTATGCGATGTTACGGTTTCAAAGCAGGTATAGGGACAGCCTCTCGAGTGCTTCCGCAGAACAGCGGAGGGTGGACATTAGGTGTATTGGTTAACTCTAACGGAGGACGACGTCACCAGTTACGTATTGATGGTGTGCCTGTCGGTAAAGCATTGGATGAAGATCAATTGAAACCGGGTAGGGATGGTTCGTTTATTATTGTCATTGCAACGAATGCTCCTTTGACCCACCGTCAGTTGAAACAGTTAGCAATTCGTGCAACACATGGTCTTGCGCGCACAGGAACACCAAGTACAGACAGTAGCGGAGAGTTCGTCATTGCGTTTTCAACGGCAAATGTTTTTCCGCGCCGTACAGAAAACGGAACATTCCAGATTCAGATGGTTGTAAACAGTCGTTTAAGCTCTCTATTTCAGGCAGCTATGGAGGCAACTGAGGAGGCTGTAATAAATTCAATGACAATGGCAACAACAACGACAGGACGTAACAATCGAACAATGCCTGCCATTCCATTGGATCGACTTAAACAGGTGATGAAACAGTATGGACGTTGAACTGATAATGAATCCTCTTTACTATGGTGAACTTTAGAATTAATGGGACATATAGGGATGTAGCAGGGAACTCCGATTCCCGACTATCAATGAGTGTCGTCGTGATTCGGAGATCGCTACTATAGAAAATATATATCTTTATTTACAAAGTTCACCATAATATACGAATAAAATACCAATATATATCCAATAAAACATTTCACTTTTTAATTTGACACCCACAAAAAGATACTATATAATTAACATTTGTTTAGAATATGAGATTATTTCGATGACACGAGTTGAAATACGTTAGAAGGAGGTATAAACACAAATTCACTAAGTGTGTAGTGCTTGGTTTTTGTGTCTAAGGGACTGTATACGGGTTTTCTAAGTTTCATGTCTTACAAATTGTGAAGGTAAGTCAAGAGAAGAAAAAGACCAAAAAGGAGCAAATTAAAAAAAAGCGAAATTCGCGTCACATTCCTTGTCCTGACTGGATTCAATACGTCACAGTGACGTGCAAAAGGTCACAATTTATAGCACATACTGATAAACAATGTAAGTGTAAATTAACGGATATAGGTTTCACTGCTCTCTACCCGACCTGCAAGAGATTATATTGAATTGTGAAAAATATATCCGAAAAAATCGAAAACTAATAACCCTAACATAGATCTGACAACTCTTGACAAAACAGACATAATTCGTTATCATAAAGCACACAAATATCAAACAGTATCAGGAGAAACCTTTATTTACGAAATACTAATCTTTTGTTTTGGGACATGGTTAACAGGTGTAAGCAAAGCAGGTTTCGGGGGTGGTATCGGCATGATAGTCGTGCCACTATTTGCACAATTCCGTCCTGTTCGGAACCAAGTGCTTCCACTAATGGTTCTTCTTCTAATCTCAACCGATGTTATTTCTTTGAGTCATTACTGGAAACAGTGGCATCGGAAAAGCATCTGGCGTTTGATTCCAGGGGCAATCGTCGGCATTGTATTAGCAAGTTTTATCTTAAATGACATCTCAGATATTCATTTAAAGAAAACAATCGGAGGTATTGCCTGTCTATTTTCAGTATTAGAATTTTTTCGTCCCCGAATAAGACGACGACTCAACCCGGATACCACGGATGAAGTGCCAGCACTACAATTCAAGGCATGGCACGGTGCCGTATTAGGTATCCTCGGAGGAATCTTCTCAACACTTGCACACATGGCTGGACCGGTCATCGTTATGTATCTTCTGCCGCAAAGATTAGGTAACCGTAAATTCGTTGCAACAACAACGCTACTGTACTTCTGCATTAATCTGACAAAGATACCTGCCTATTACCAACTCGGATTATTTTCATTTGAAATCTTCATTGAAGCATTGGCACTTCTCCCGTTTGTTGGACTCGGTGTACAGGCAGGCGTGTATCTAAACAGCCGATTTTCAGAACGCAACTTTTCCAGGATTGTCCTTATCGTTCTGTTCGCAACCGGGGTTCATCTTCTGATAACCTAAAACGTGTTCAGCAAAAGTAGGTTTGTAAAAGTACAATTTATTTTCTTTCTTCATTAGAATTATCAATCTTTGGTGTCAAAACCCCGTTGCTTTAGCACGGGGATGTAGACACCGCCATATAACCTGACTTTTAGCGTGAAATATGGTATCCTTGTAGGACTACTTCAGTGCCGATATTTATGGTATCAGCACACCACCGCAAATGGGAAGTAGCCACCTTTCAAGGAAGTAGTGATATGCCATTAAAAACACATAAGATTGCCTTAATTCCAAATAACAAGCAGTATAATTGGTTTGCTCAGCAATGTGGTTATGCCCGTTTTGCATATAATCATGCCTTATCAGATTTTAGGTCAGGATTAGAGAATGATGAGTTTCTCTCTACATCCAAGTTGAATGAAAGATTTAATGTTGCTAAGAAAACTTATGCTTGGACAAAAACACAAGATCAAGTTGTTGCGAACAAAAGC
>JAPOQK010000052.1 GCA_026710795.1 Candidatus Poribacteria bacterium | reverse complement strand
TCGCTTTTTGAGATTGTGTAGGTGTTCCCTCCACAACCGCGATATAAACAGAACGCCAAAAACTAAAGTATCTGGGACGAACTGGGTTTTGAGTAGTCCCCGTAGTCGTGTCTTGGCGGACACCCCCACATAATGCTGTGTTGGTCACCTTGACTTAAAATCAAGGGAGTTTGCTATAAGCAAATAAAAGATGCCCACACTTTCAAAAATATCTCGGATTGAGAAAGTGCCCCAAAGGAAACCCAATCCTTTAGGTTTGGGAGCCGTCATTGAACTATAAGGCGGAGTCATTATGCTTCGCCATTTTCATTGCATCACTTATACTTCCGTCCATAGTCATGATTTTCATTGACAAAGAGCAAATATACATGTACTATATCATCATGTCATCAAAGGAACGGAATTGTGGAAACGTCATTAAATCTATTTTACACAAAACCAGAAGTAGCAGCATTATGTTGGGAATATTTTTTGAAAACGTTGCCGTCCATCAACAAGACTGTCAGCGACCTATTTTTCTTGGAACCTTCTGCTGGTACAGGGGCATTTTACAAACATTTACCGCCAGAACGTAGACTGGGTATAGATATTCACCCTAAGTGCGAAAATATCAATAAAAAAGATTTCTTTTCAGTTACTGACCTACCTCATCTTCCCAATGAAACTGCTATAATTGGTAACCCACCATTCGGAAAACGTGGGAAATTGGCAATTGCATTCTTTAATCATGCTGCAATTCTGGCGGATATTGTCTCCTTTATTGTACCAGTCAACTTTAGAAAATATATCGTCCATAAGCAGCTTAACGAAAGTATGCGCTTTATTTCAAAATTAGCACTTCAGAGAGATGCCTTTGTCCTCGATTCTGGTAAGACATATTCAGTTAATACAGAATTTCAGATCTGGACACGTTCACCCAGTCCACACCAAGATATGCGTCAGCACAAATCTTTACCTATTCGGCATCAGGATTTTCAAATTTGGCAATATAATAATACCGTTGCCGCACGAAAAGTTTTTCAAAACACCTTTGATTTTGCCGTGCCGTGTCAAGGATGGCAAGATTATTCCCGCAGGGAAACAGACCCAATAAAGTGTGAACGAAATAAGCAGTGGATTCTTATAAAAGCAAACAATTCTGACATCTTAACACGCTTAAATCGGATAGATTATGCACGTTTGGCAATGGAATGTGGCACTGCTGTTCCAGGTTTTCGGAAAGGGGATCTTGTGAAAGTTTATTCGGAACAATTTGATGGACAGTCGCAACGGTAGGGATATTTTGAATAAAAAGCGACTTCTGAAAACTGCAAGAATTGTTTTACCAACCATCTTAGTTATTATTATCTCATTTTTTCTTCTAAGAGAAATAGAACTAAGTAAGATACCTGAAACGATTAGTAGAGTCTCAGTTAAGGCGATTACAATTGGATTTATATGTTATTGTCTACTTGTCCTTGCCAAAACACTCAGATTCAGAACTATACTCCGCTTGGATTCCAGAGTACATCATGTCTACCCCATACTTGCATTACACACATTTTGGGGCAACTTCCTACCAATGCGGACAGGTGACATCTCTTATGTCTATCTAATGCAACGGCGACAGAATGTTGAGGTGACACAAGGTATAGCATCACTTATGATCGCAAGCCTTATTGACTTGGTCTTGCTGGTTGGATTGATGGCAGCTTCAGTCATGCCTTTACTTGATAAACTGAGTAGTCATTTTTCGCGGACAATCCTTTTTCTCATTCCACTGTTGATCGGTATAGGTCTAATGTCTGTGATGGTATTTGCATGTACCGCACCAGAATTGTGTAAATCCATAGTAATGAAATGTGCAAGACCACTATTACGATGGGAAAAACGTCCACTGACTTGGATTGTCAACAATATAATCTCTATCGTTAATCACCTAACGGTGTTTCGTCTGAATACACATCTATTGAAAGTTTGGGTATACTCGCTACTGTGTCTCATAATTCGTTTTGGATTTCAATGTTATCTTGTAACAGAAATGGGTGTTGACATTCCTTTGATTGAAGTGCTTTTTGCACTTGCATTCACCAACGGATTCAATCTCTTACCCATTCAATCAATTGCAAATTTCGGAACAACCGAATTCCCTTTTGCAGGGTTATTAAAATTATTTGGCACATCCTTTGATATAGCCGTAGCAACTGGTATTAGTCTTCACCTTCTTATTCTGCTATACTGTCTACCATTAGGTATATTCGGTTTCTTCAAAAAACCAAAGGAGGAATAATATGAGAATAATTGATCCACATGTTCACGTATGGAAAAATGACCCGCGCTTTCCGTATGCAAGGGAAAGAAATCAACCAAAAGATGATGCAACACCCGAAATGTTACTGGAATTAATGGAGGAAAACGGTGTTGAAAAAACCGTATTAGTTCAGGTTATCCATTACCTATGGGATAATAGTTATGCAGCTGATGCCATGAAACGTTATCCCGATAAGTTTATGGGGGTTTGCCGTATTAATCCTGAGGACCCAGATGCATCGGATCATCTCAGTCACTGGACAGAAGAACACGGATTTCACGGTGTGCGGTTGAGTCCATCTGTCGGTGCTGATGGAGATTGGTTCAAAGGACCATTGATGCCGCCTATTTTTAGTCGGGCAGAATCATTCGGTGTTCCAATGCTTATTCTCACCAGATCGGAAAGATTAGTCGATCTCATACCACTGTTGGAAGAACATCCCGACCTCAATGTTGTAATAGACCACATGGCGGACTGCTCTCCCGACGAACCAGAAAAACTACAGTTATTGTTAGACCTTGCTCGTTTTCCCCGTGTCTACGTGAAAATAAGCCACACATGGTCAATTTCTAAAGAAGATTATCCTTGGACAGACACACACGAACAGGTTAAGAAAGTATATCATACCTTTGGTGGAAACCGAATTATGTGGGGAACGGATTGGCCCGTCTGCTTAAGCCGCGCTACTTATGCACAAACGTTGTCAGTCGTCCGTGATGAAATGGATTTCTTCACACAAGAAGATAGAGAATGGGTTTTAGGTAAAACTGCTCTACAACTTTGGCAATTTCCTTAGTCATTCCCCATGGACATTTTATTATCTCGAATCGAATTTTTTTTGAATGGATTTCCATGCTCAATTTACACACAAATTGTTGTTGTTATGATATTAAATCCTAATTCACTAACCTAACGTCCTACAGCAAAAGTTTTAGAGTCAATCCTGACTATTATTATCATAAATAAGCCGTAGACCCACTTATTACAAGGGTTTATAGCATAATTCAAAAATTGGAAAAATTACGATTGACTCTAAAAACTCTAAAGTTTTACATTTTACACCAGCCAATTGACACTAATATTTGTCAGAACCACAGAGGGCACAGAGAACATTGTAGACCAAGGAATACCCTATCCTATACAAATACTAACCCTTTGAAAACAACTTTGTAAAACCGTAGTCCATTTCTGTGTGTTCTGTGTTCTCTAAGCTTTTTGTGATTCTGGCAGAAAATACGTGCCGATAACTTTGCACATCCGGATTTTTCGTCACTCTTGTTTTAAACTATTGCATGTGGTATCATGAATGAATAACACAACGAATGAGGAGGGAATGACCATGCCGTTTTGTCCAGAATGCAACACAGAATATAAGCAAAATACATTGACATGTTCGAAATGTAACGAAGATCTTCTACCTGCATTAGCACCCGCACAGGGATTAGAATCTGTTGATTGGATCGTAGTTAGGTCAGTGTCAAATGAGGTAGCTGCACATATCCTCACGAATGTGTTAAAGGATGAAGGAATTGAAGTCTATCTACGCTCAAACGAGATGCCACTCAGCGGTGGAATAAAAGGGAATGCAGCAAAATCCGAATGGGGTGATATTCTCGTTCCTACCTATAGTGTTACCCATGCTCAGGAATGCATAAAAGCATATTTCGATTCGCTGAATCAAGAATGAAACTTAAGGTAGAATGCCATGAGGGCGAAGCAACTCTACCTATTTAAAGAAACGAAGACACATATTGATACAAGTGGAAAAATCTTTGTTAATGGATACGGACGTGGTAATGGCACACAAGTCAAAGCATATTGGCGTAAGTCTCCAAGCAGGCAAATTGGTGCTCGTAAGAATCTTACTACGAATAAGGAACAACTTCCGCTTTTTGATGCTTATTGACCAGGAATATCACAAATATTCTTTTCTGTTTTAGATATACAATATTGATACAAACAAGACCATATACAGATTTCATTATGAACTTTTTTATTTGTAGCTTGCAAGTTATCCGCAGAACTTCGCGTCACTTGCAGGCTATCACTGTTTTACTATTGATGTTAAAAACCGTAACATTATTCGGTGATGTTTACCGCATTAGAAATGGGGATAATCTTCTAATTGCAGTGATTGGACAACCTGAATATAACCAGTCAGTTCAGGTGCGTGATGATGGCAGGATAAGTTACTTCGGTGGTGATTTGCAGGTCGCAGGAATGACAACTGAAGAAATAAATACTGTTATTAGTGATTTTTTGTTGAAGGAAGAACTTGTCAGTAATCCTGTAATCATGGTATCTCTGGTTTCACAGGAAAATGCAATTTATGTTGGAGGTGCAGTAAAAACACCTGGTCGCTATGTTATTTCACCAGAATCTGACATTGATTTATATCGTGCAATCACACTTGCAGGTGGTATGTCTGAAACTGCAGATGTAAAACAGGTCCAACTAATCCGATTTAATACAATTACGCATACGGATAATGATTCAAAACCGAACAAAATGAGTGATGAATCAGGAGATGCGACAGTAAAGGTTGATCTTTTTGACCTGTCAACAAACCAAACTTCCCGTAATATCCGTGTATATATCAACGACTTAGTGTATGTCCAACAACTCAGCGTGATTGAAGTACAAGGTGAAGTAAAGACACCCGGAAAACTTTTTGTTAGTAATAAGATTAGCGTAGCAGATGCATTAGCAAGAGCAGGAGGGTTTACGCAAGAAGCTGATATGACGGCACTTGTGAAGGTCAATAGTGATGGCACGCTTACTGAGTTAAGTGTAACTGAACAATTTTGGAAATCAGTTGATAAGAATCGAGAAACAATCTCATTAACCGATGGAGAAGTGCTTTTTGTTCCTAATGCCTTCAAAGTTGAACCCATCTATGTCACGGGTTATGTTCGCACTCCAGGGGCACATCGTGTTCGTGGTCCTTTAACCTTACAAAAGGCAATTGCATTAGCGGGAGGTTTTGAAAATGAAGCAAACAGAGATAAAGTTCATATCCATAGAACTGATGGAACAACGATTGTACATAGATTCAAACCTGGTATAGATTCAACTTTACTTTTTCCTGGAGACATCATGGAAGTCCACAAAAAGTTTCTGATTAATTGGGGAATAGTAAGTACTGCTGTCTCAACCATCATTGCTGCAACAAATCTCATTATTTACCTAACTCGAGACTAATGTTACACCGCACAGTTGCCATCAGTAGAATTTGTTATACACATCATTTACACAATAGTTTCAAACAATCTGTGAATATTAGACAACATAGAATAACCTCCCTTGTTTTGCTTTAAACATACAATTCAGATATGTTTTCCCATTTGCATGCCATAACTCAACGGTTTTCTGTTTTCCTGTCTCTAAAATATGTTCCTCTATTTGTTCAACATCCCCTGTTATTTCAACTAAGGTGTCAATAGGTTGGTTTGTCGTATTGTATAGAAAAAAGATTTGTGAGTTTCCATGCACTCTGTAATGAACTTTTACAGATTCAGATAGATGTCTCTCCTGTCCAACATACACGGAAATAACTGAGGTTACCCACTTTCTGAGCAACATTCTTATTTCGGCTTCCCGTTCCCTTTCTGGACCATCTAATATAGTCGTCCTACGACTATAAATTAGTCTTTCCAAGAGATACGGTTCAAGTCCGATTTTTCCATTCAGCAGATACGGAACAGGTGCGTTCACGATTATTCTGCCCTTTACTTTTGTCAAGTCAGATAAACACTCAACTGTAGTTTCATGAAGTGACAGACAACTTGGAATCAATACAAGACCATAGTTTTCACCATATAGGCAAATTGTCCCTGCATTCTTATCTACTGTAGCATCATTTAGTTGCACTTCTGGTACAATATTAAAATCATAACCCATTTCCCACACAGTCTGACACAACCACCCCCAAACTTTCGTTATGCTATTCCACTGTTTCTCATCTGGTTTCATCCAAAGACTCTGCATTGGAGACAACATTAGAATTAGTCGTTTCGGATGTCCTACCTGTAATAATTCCTCTATATGTGAGTGTGAGGTATTAACATGCGGTTTAATCATCCTGTTTGATATCCACCTATTAAATCCTTTGACAGCATCGTGACATATATCATTCAATGTGTGTGACTCTTTCCTCAATATTCCTACATCCTGTGCGTTTCTACAAACTGATTTTGCTACAACAAATCTGCGCGTTGTATCCGATTCTTCGGAGATAAGTATAGGACAATCTACCTGATGCAATAAAACCCCCAATTCATACTCTAATGATTTGGCACTTTCTCGTATTGAAACAGCAGATTTTAAACCATATTGATGACAGAAATTACTTATCTCACCAAGGAAACAGCGCGCATAGTGTGATGACAATTCCTGCCAGAATACGCTCCTTATCACAGCAGAATTATACCTATCATAAAATAGAAATGGTAAGTAACTCCATCGCGTATTCTCAGATAAACCTTGAGCATCCATGAATTTCTCTTCCTGAATTTGATTCAACAAGGTGTTACTCCACGGAATTGATGTGCTATCTGCATCAAAAACGGACAAAAAACGTGGTATATGAAAAGAAAAGCCGAGTAATGCATCAGTTCCATAAGTTTCAACATAACTTATGAGATAATCTTGTATGAATGTGTTAACACCTGAAGCATTGAGTAAATCATACGAATACTCATCAGATTGGTAGAATAATAAGACAGTCCTCCCAAGTAAACGTTCTGCTACAGATTCATCTCCTGCTACACATCGTTGTATGTATCTTGTGATATTATAGAATTGTCTATTGGCATTGGGTTGTGCAACAAGATACAACTGACAAAATGGATCCTCTCCACATTCTAATTCATAAGTAGATAATGAGTTACGTAAGATATTCTGGATCGATACAGGTGTATCTGATGGTTGGAAATTGAACTCTACGGTTCTCAGTCTGTAACGGGTCTGAATTATGGTTGAATCAAATTGAATCCACGTCTTCTTACCACTATGAGCAAGTTTTTCTAATTCAGATTTATGTGAGGTATTATATCGATCTGGATATTGTAGCAGATAATCGTTTGGGATTATTGTATATTTCGTATTCACAACGGTTTAATCCTGAATATGTAGAAAATGAATTATTAGCATATAAGTTCATTGCCTGCATCTGAAACTTCTGCTAATATGACAATCAGAAGATGAGAAAGAGCAAGTCAATATTACCCAATTAAGTTTGGGTTTATACGGTGAAGTATAGCAGATAGAAGCATATTAGTCATGACTTATTGATTACTAAATAAAAAGTAAGTATTTAGCAATTGTATTAGTGTCATTTAGACATTCAATTAAGAAAGGAATCCTATGATCGGAATCTCATATCATGCAGGTGGGATGAAAGACCTACCTTTAAATGAAGTTATATCAATTCTCTCAGATGTGGGTTACGATGCCGTTGAAATGATGTGCGGACCTGATGCACACATCCCCTCAGGTGAAATATCACATACACTACTAAAAGATGTAAAATCAAAGATAACAGACCACGGATTAAAAGTTTCGGTAATCAATCCATTTACTGGTAAAGGTCTGTATCATCTGGCATTAGAGGACAAACAGAAGGCAATTGATCATTATGCCCTCCTACAAGATGTAGCAGTAGCACTCGATGCACACGGAGTCAATTTCCTTACCGGTTATGGTGGAGATAAAGGAGACGCATTTGCATGGAAACTCCTCGTTGATGTACTAAAACCAATATGCACCCGCGCTGAGCAACTTGGGATTACGATGAATATCCATAATCACGAAGCAACAACGATAGATTCATCTCCTAAAGTTACGCATTTAATTGAACTTGTTGGGTCGAAGGCATTAAGGGTGCTAAACGATATAACAAATTTCTATCATTTAGGTGAGGATATAGCGGAAGTGACAGAAAGGTTAGGACCGCTTACAACCCACTGCCACGTAAAGGGCGTAACAGGTATGTATCCGTATAGTACTTTCCTTATTCCAGGAGAGGAAGAGGACGAATTGGATTTCAGAACATTTGCAGAGAGTTTAGGCAAAGTCGGATATGACAAATACATATCTGTGGAAACCTTCCCTCAGATGCGGATGGAAAAAGCACAAATTGCTTATGAAATGATGTCAAGAACTTTGAATGAATTAGGTCTGAGATAAACTATGGTGAATTTGATAAATAGGACATTACACATGTAAGAGCGACCTACTGGTCGCGACCAACAAATACCATACACGTATTCTGCCAACGGCATTCATACCGTTGATTTCTTGACCTCTTGATTACCCAGTCGCGACCTACGCTCGTATGTAATTTACATCAATGTTTAACTAAGTCTCAGTTTCCTCTAATGCCTTAATACCAGGCCAATCCCGCCACATATCTTCATTTGGTGGTTCCTCTTGAGTTTCCGATAATTCCGTCTTTCTGAAATCATATAAGACAGCCTGACGAATCTGACGAGAGTAGTTATGACCCGCTGCATGTCCTATCCGATGATGCCAAAAGACAATGTCACCTGCATTCCCATAACAATCAACACCAGATTCTCTACTGATACGTTCTCGATCAACATCGTATTGCGGGGTTGGTTCGTTCTTATATTGTGATTTGTAATCGTAATAAAAGGTTTTGTGGCTTCCAGGCCAGACTGTAAATCCACCCCCTTCTGATGGCACATCGTCAATATAACCAACGACACCGAGATGAAAGGGGTGTGCGTCTACATGACAACCGATTGACTTTTTCGGGACATCCCCATAGGGAAGGGTGCAATATATACCACGCACGCGTGCAGGTACAACTAAATTACCTTTACCTAAGAATTGCTCTGCCATGTGCCATACATTCGTATCGGTAGCAAGTAGTCTAACCATCCAGTCTTCACCGCCGGGTTCGCGATAGTTCCAACGGAATCCCTTTCTCCGATTGGAATTATCTTCATTTTCCTCTTCTGGTTTGAAAGGACCAACCCAGGTGTCAGGATCCTCACGTAGTCTACCCTCAGGTGCTCCTTCCCACAACTTTGCTCTTGCACGTTCCAAAAGTTCAGGGTTTAGCACATTACGTTTAATCAAATAACCATTTTCTTTAAAAAATAGAATGTCATCTTTTGTAAGTTCAACCATAGTTGCCTCCTTACCCGAAATTTTAACAACTTAATATACAAAATGCAAATGATTTTGATCTCTAATAGTGTAAAGTTATTGTATTTGGTATTAAAATTATACCAACAAAACTGGGAACTGTCATAGGATACATACGATAATATGTTTGTATCCGAACACAACTATTAATATTTCCACTAAATTGAAAATCATAACTATATGTGGTATAATACATTTATGAAAGATTATTTCCTTTTAATATTCAACGTGTTTTTAACAGTCCTCGGTCAAATTATGTTAAAACAGGGCGTCACCAACATTGGACGTATAGAAGGTTTTCGTGAACTCTTATCAAAATTTTGGCAATTAATACTTAATCCTTATATCGTTGGTGGTGTGTCGGTTTATGGATTTACTACTTTTGTTTGGCTCGTAATCCTTTCCCGTGTTAAGCTTAGTATCGCATATCCCATGTTGAGTTTAGGATATGTAATAGCAATTCCGCTCTCTTGGTTAGTCTTCAAAGAATCCATCCCCAGAGTACGTATTATCGGTGCTATAATCATCTGTTTCGGTGTCTATCTTGTTGCACAAGGAGAACCATAACATAATGCATAAAAATAACACCGATATTCACTCAGGTAATTCCATATATACTCATAGAAATACCCAAATCTATACATCACGTTCTTATGTTGCGATGATCTTGTCAGCATTTATACCCGGACTTGGTCAAATATATCTACACCAAGTTGCAAAAGGATGTTTTATCTTTTTTTTATTTGTTTCTGCATTAGGACTCTTCTACATTAACTCTTATCCTGTAAGAGAATTGGATGATCTCTTACGTTTTCAACCCAAAGAAACAAATAATAACTCATCTAACTCCTCGTTAAACACTGATACCGATCACGATAATTCTATTCAGATATGGACGCTTGAAGATGGCAAAACTTTAATGTTTCGACCATCTTGGTTTCTAAAGGTTACTGCTGTTTTACAAGCATTAATATGTTGGATTTATGCCATGTATAGTGGCTGGTATGGAAGATCTGAAATGTCAGTTGCTACATCGGAATTTGACTAATTCCTTAATTTATTTTCTTATACTGCAATTTAATTATTGCTAAACATAAATTGGCTCATAATGTTAAGAGCAATACATTATTATCATTTATTATTCTTGTGCAGTTCATTTCTTGCACTGATTTTAGGATGCCAAATAAATTCACTAACAAAGATTGAGAAACTACTGGAGGAAGGAATACCCCAAGAGGCAGTAGAAAAACTGGAAATTATTATCGAACAAGATCCCGATAATCCCAAAGCACGGATGTTACTCGGAAAAGGGTATAATGAATTGGGACGGCACAATGAGGCGGTTCTACAGTTTCAAAAAGCATCACAACTATTTGCATCACAACCAAAAAACCTTATAAGTGCAAGACTTGAATTAGCAAACACATATCTAATATATGGTGACAGAGATTCTGCATATCGTATACTCAATATTGTTCAAAAAACCACGTCAGACCCTAAAGTAATTAGAAGAATTGTTGAACTTGTTGGAGATAGTTACACCTCTAAACAACTTACAACTGGAGTTTCTGACAACTATTCACCTGCCTTTTCACCAGACGGTTCTCAAATTGCTTTTGCATCATTTCGTCTTGATAATGGTGAAATCTATATTATGGATTTGAATGGACGCATTCATCGACGGGTAACCTACTCAACAGATTTTAATGACAATTCTCCTGCTTTTCTGAAAACTCCCAATTATATATTCTATAGTAGCGAACCAAAATCAACACGTGAAATTAAACTCGTCATTCAGAGTAGCGGTTCAACCCCAATATACGCAGGTTTTAACATCACACACATCCATAGCAAGATTACACATCCAGTATTGCCAATTAGTTTCGGTGCTCGCGTACCACGCACAGCACCTTCGGGTGATATGGTTGTATACGAATCCAATACAGATGGAAACTTGGAATTGTATCTGATTGATTTGAAGGATCTTGACTTAGCGGATTATATGACTGAAAACATCAAATCTAAACGTATTACCCATAATGAAACTGATGAAGGAAGTCCTGCATTCTTTCCAAATGGAAATACAATTATATTTGTCTCCTCAAGGAATGATCTGAACCAGTTATACACTATTGATATTGATGGGAAAAACGAAAGACATTTTAACCCAAACCGTTATGATTGCTATTCTCCATCAGTTTCACCAAATGGAAAACAAATAGTCTATATGTCCGCAAGATATGGGGATTGGGAAATATATCTCATTGATGCTGATGGTAAAAATGAACGTCAAATAACAAGTGATATAGGAAGATCAATTCAACCTACCTTTTCTCCAGATGGTCGTTATATAGCGTTTGTTTCGGATCGAAGTGATAATTTTCATATTTACCTAATGGACTTGAATAAACCTACAACACGTGAGGATTTAGTGAAACGTTTGAATCTTTAGGACATCAATATCATCTAATAATGAACCAACATATCTATGGAGAAGATAAAATGTATCGTGTAATCAAACCAGAAGGATTCGGTAATATACAACTTGAAGAAGTACCGATTCCCGATGTCAACGCAAATCAGATTAGAGTGAAAACTGATACAACCTTGATTAGTCGTGGATCAGAACTATTTAGACGATACATAATGGAAGAATCGGTTTCCCCATCAATCATGGGATATTCACTCACAGGAGTTGTAGATGAAGTTGGTAATCAGGTCGCGGACTATAAAGTTGGAGACCGTGTGATGTCTGTCGCACCCCACGCTGAATACATCGTGACTGATATTAACCCTACAGACGGTCGCACAGTTCACCTTCATACAGATGTCGGTTTTGAGGAAGGCACGTTCCTTCCTTTAGCTACAAGTGCAGTTGCTTGGTCAGATTCATCAGGAGTCAAAGAGGGTGACACAGTCGTTATTTTAGGTCAAGGATTAGTTGGTAGTTTGATGATGCAAGTTATACGCGGTTATTCTCCGGAACGGATTATTACCGTTGATGCACTATCTCTACGCTGCAAACTGTCTCTTCAACTTGGTGCTGATGTGGTAATCAACGCTGAAGATAAAGAGCCTATCCAAGCAGTGCGTCAATTAACAGATGGAAAAGGAGCCGACCTTGTAATTGATTGCGTAGGTGGACATGCAGGAGTAAAATCCTTTGAACAAGCACAAGACATGGTAAGACAATACGGTATAATACAACTCATTGCCCTCTATCAGCAAAAACCGCTTCCCTTACATTCCTCAAAAATGATGAATAAAAGGTTTGTTGCGGGTATTCTAACAACGGAGTCTCGTACCAGTCTTGCTACTCGTGCATTACAAAAAATACAGAACGGTGAAATCCGTGCTTCTGACATGATTACACACCGTTTTAACTATACAGAAGCAAAAGATGCATTTGATTTATTGTGGAATTCTCCTGGAGAAACACTTGGCGTATTGATCAAATGGTAAAGATTGTAAGTCAGAATGAGAACAACAGAATTCCAAACAGAAATTACATTTGAAAAAAAACTTCGTGGATGTGACTTGACCTTTACTACAACATGGGGACTATTTTCACCAAAAGCAGTTGACGCAGGAACACAATTATTGATTGACTACATAGAAATCGCTGACCAGTCAATATGTCTTGATCTTGGGTGTGGATATGGGGCAATTGGTATTACAATGGCAAAATGTTCACCGACCGCAAACGTCTATATGGTAGACAAAGATTTTGTAGCAGTAGAATATGCACGCAAAAACGCTATCCAGAATGATCTCAATAATTGCCAAGTTCTCCTAAGTAACGGATTTAGCCACCTAAACGATATTCAGTTTGATGTGATTGTTTCCAATCTTCCTGCGAATGTTGGTAAGGAGCTGCTCCAAATCTTTTTCTCACATGCAAAAAGACATCTTAGACAAAATGGGAAAATCTATGTCGTTACTATTTCAGGTCTGCGTGAGTTTATCAAAAGGAATTTTTTGGAAGTATTTGGTAACTATCAAAAGATAAAACAGAGGAATACACATACAGTTGCAATGGCAACGTTAATGTAATATCACTAAATTACAAGATTGACTTTAAAGGATAAAAACCATGAAATTTATATACATTATGAGCTTAACCTCCTTAATATTGATGGTTTTTTCACAAATCTGCGATGCAGTGGAAATTGAACAAGTGGAAAAAGAGATGAGTTCTACATATCCTCAAGAACATTGGTATAATCTGACTTTGATGGGAATGAAAATTGGACACATACATCTATACATTGAAAAAACTGAATATGAAGACGAGGAAATGATACGAACCAAAACAGATACTGTCATGCAATTTAAAGGTTTAGGAAAACAAATATTAGTAGAAACTAACCGTGTTGAATATTCTGATCTTGATTATATGCCGCGTTATTTTGTTTCATCTTCAAATGAATCAGGGGAAAAACATGTTGAAGGAAAAATAAAGGATGGTGTTGCTCACATCATAACTTCATTAAACGGTCAGAAAACGGAATCAGAGGTTGAACTTCCACAGAATACAACATCCGATGCTGTAGCAGTGGATAAGCTACTATCAAAAAACTTACTGAAAATAGGTGAAAAACTCAACTATTATACTTTCAACTTTGATATGCTTAAACCTATAAAATCTGAACTCAGTGTCGTAGATAAGGATAAAATAACATATAATCACATAAAGAAACAGGTCTATATTCTTGAGCAAAAAATGGATATATTAGGTGGAATTAATACGCGTTTATGGGTTGACAGTGAAGGTGTTACATACAAATCTGAGACAAATATGATGGGTCAATCTTTCTCTGCAACTAAAACTGACAGAAAAAATGCCCTGGGTGAAGTTGAAGAAGTTGATATTACATTGAACACTCGCATTATACCTACAGGAAAAAGACCTAAAACAGGGGCATCTCGTTTCGTGGCAAATGTTCAACTATCAAAAGGCAACCTTGTTGATACTATCATGGCACACAATAATCAAAAAATTGCGTTAAAGTCTAAACAAACAGGGACACTGACAATTGAGATGTCACATGTTGAAGATATAGATTGTCCTGTTTTGCCAATTCGGGATCCAGAGAATCGGAAATATCTTTCCGCAACAGCATTTGTAGAAGCAGACAATCAGGACATAAGAAATAAAGCAGTCGAAATAATTGATGATGAAGAAAATTCATGGCGTGCGGCAAAAAAGTTATGTAAATGGGTGTATAAATCTATCAAGGATAAAGGCTTAAGTGGTGGGTATAGTTCATCACTTACAACGCTACAAACATTAACTGGTGACTGCACTGAACATACCGTTTTACTGATTGCATTAGCACGTTCTGTCGGTATTCCTGCAAGGATCTGTTCTGGTCTTGTTTTCTCTAAGAATGCATTTTATTACCACTTTTGGGCAGAGGTGTTCGTTGGGAAATGGGTACAGATGGATCCAGCTTTTGGACAAGTTATCGCAGATGCAAATCATATTCAACTACAAGGCAAAACACTTGAATCTGCAACGATGGTTGAATTTACTGAAGGTGTATTTCGAACCCTTAATCAGCTTGATATTGATGTTATAGAGTAAGATGTTTTCATAACATAAGTTGTTGTGGACCATTGTTAATATCCTAAAACACCTGTAGGTCGGAGCGAGCGTAGCGACCTCCGACATTGGTTGCCCAATGAAATCTTATGTGTCGGAGGTAGTAACACTCGTTCCGACCTATTGACTAATCGTAGTTATGGTGAATCTGAAAATCTCATAACCTTATTAGAATAGAATGAAACTGGAGCATTTAACTATTGGCTTTTCTCAATCCACTGTTTCTCTTTGGCTTATTGGCAGCCACAATTCCACTTATCATCCATCTGTGGAGCCGTCGACAAGCGGTCACTGTAGACTTCAGCAGTCTGATGTTTTTGATGGCAGCACATCGTCAAAATGCACGTAGACTTCAACTCAAACAACTCCTAATATTACTCCTACGAATGCTGATAGTAACACTCATTGCTCTCGCATTAGCACGTCCATTCCTTACACTTGGACTTCCGCTTGCTGCTGTTCGTGCCAAGACTGACGTCGTAATAGTATTAGACAATTCATACAGCATGCACTATAAGGATGTTGACGGTGTTTGGTTTGAAAAAGCTAAGAATTTGTCAACAGATGTATTGAAATCTTTGCGTTATGGAGATTCAGCATCACTTATTTTAATGTCTGACATTCCACAATCGGTTTTTCGACAACTTACTCCAGACATTGAAAGTGTTATTGCAGCTATTAAACAAGCGGATGTTTCCTATCGCGCGACTAACATCCAACCAAGTGTTGAACTTGCACACGATATTCTTTCTGATTCAACACAACAGAATAAGGAAATTTATATCATCTCTGATTTCGCACAGAATGGTTGGGATAATTGGGGAATCATACCCAACCGGTCTGGGGCGAGAATTGTATTACTTCCCGTCACTCAAGGAATTCCGCATAATACAAATATTGAAGAAATACTACCGTCACATCAACTAATCGGTGTTGATTTGCCTTTTCGTATAAACACAAAGACTAATAATCATTCTGACACACCTATTTCACAACTTACAATTTCATTTTATATGGGAGACGAGAAAAAGAAAACGCAGACTTTTTCTGCTACAGCTGATGAATCGGTTATGACATCACTCACACATACATTTAATGAACCAGGTACGCATACCGGTTACTTTGAGTTGACTGATGACAGGTTGAATGCAGATAATCGTAGATATTTCGCACTTGAAGCACTTGGAGAAATTCGGGTGTTATGTGTTAGCAATCAGACTGAATATCTAACATTAGCACTGAATCCGAATGTAAATAAACAGACTTTTGGTGCGTCTGTTATACCTTCAATGATTCAACCAACTGCGTGTACTCCCGAGGAATTTGAAACATATCCACTTGAAAGTATTGATATAATCCTTCTTGCTGATTTACCAGTTCTATCTACAAAGGCTATTGAACAGTTAAGTGAATCCATTCGTCATGGAAAGAGTATTATTGTTTTCACATCTGACGATTACAATCTGTCGTGGTTACCTGCTCAATTCGGTCAACCTATTTCTTGGCAAATACCACAACAAGTCAGTAAATATGATGAGACTCACCCAATCTTTGAGATATTTCCCGATAATATATTATCTGGTCAATACGGACCTCGGTTCTTTCAAAGTATGATGCTTACCCCTGTTTCTGATGCGTCTGTCATAGCGAGATTCGGTGATGATACACCATTTCTCATAGAACGTAGTGAAGGAATAAGTCAAATATTACTCTTTAACTGTAAACTACAGCAACAACCGAATAATAACGAATTGCTCGTTAATCCATATTTCTTGCCACTCATTCAACATAGTATATTGTATGTGATGCGTAATGATACAAATAGAAATTTAACAGTTGGAGATACATATAGAGCAAGTTATCCACAGAATCCTGGTGGTCGTGCTTGGATCAAACGTGTTGATTCTCCGGATGATAAAGACACGGCAGTTGTTCCAATTGATGAAAATGGTTCGGTTCGTTATGAATTGACTGAACTACCGGGCATATATCAGATTGATGTAAAAGCACAGGACAGGTTATTTCGGGATTTCTTTGCTGTTAACACGCCAGCAGTTGAAGCCAATTTGACTCCTATTTCTTTACAGTTAGCATCTGAACGTGTTGATGCACAAGCAGGGAAAACCTCTGAAACAGGCGAGTTGGATACAGAAGAATTAGACATCAAAAGACACGGTAGAGAGATTTGGGGTGAATTGATTATCTTGGCTGTTTGTTTGTTGCTTCTTGAAGGGTTTCTTTCAAACCGTGCCAGTAAATCAACTTCCGGTGAAGACTAATGAAAAATGTGAACCTATATTCTTCATTTCATTTACGTAAAACGAAGATCTTGTTGAATAAAGTTAGTGTCAGCATAAATTTTCATATAATCTTATTATGTTTGTTCTCTATATTCACAGGTCAATCCATTTCTGCCAATGAAGAACGGACAGTAAAAAGTATAGTCATCAGAGAGAAAGATTCTTTTTCCGCGCCAGATGAAATGGCAATTAATAGATTGATGTTGACAAGAATCGGAGAGATGTACGATGAAACTCTATTTGAGAAAGACCTTGCAACCATCGTCCGTTATTACAAAAATAAAGGATTTATTTATGCCCGTATTGATAATAAAGAAGATACTGTAAAACTTGTTGGGAATGAAATTCATATCGGTATCATTATTGACAAGGGTATTATCGGTGAAATTACATTAGAAGGTAATCAAAAAACCAATGATAAGGTAATACTACAAGAACTTCTTTTCAAGACAGGTAGTTTTTATACTAAGGACGATGTAAAGGAAAGCGAGAGAATACTTCATGAAAAGGCATACATAAGTGCAGCGAATATAGAATCTCAATGGATAGCAGAGATGGAATATGTAAAAATACATGTTATTGTCGCAGAGGATTGGTCTATAACAGGTGCAATTGACCCAGCTTTAGGAAGTGAAAGTTCAACTTTTCTTTTGAAGATTCAAGAAACCAATTTGAATGGGTCTGGACACGGCACACAATTAAGGTATGAACGGAAAAGCGAAACAGGTGAACAGACCCGTAGTTTTTTGAAATTGCGGTATCAGATGCCACGTCTTTTCAAGTCATATTGGAATTTTGATGGTGAATATATACAGAAACGCGAAGGTGACTCATGGATCGTTCAATTAGAACGACCTCAATATTCATTGAAAAGTCGTTGGAGTACAAAGTTCAGTCTTTTAGAAGGTGTTGATGAGGTACGTTGGTACGATGCAGGTGAGAGAACAGCAATATTTCATCGAAATTATCAGAATAGTTACGGTGAGATAATGCGATATTTTGGTGAAAGACACCAACAGGTTTATAGCGGAATATGGATAAGATCACTATTTACCAGACATGAAACACTTGAAATGTCAGATAATTCCAGGGCTATGCCATTAGATAGGAATATCAAAAGAGTTGGCTTTACGATTGGTAGAAAAAGGGTATACCATCGACAAACACGTTTTCTCAAAGAGATGGGTCCCACTGAATATTTTAACACAGGTGCTGATTATAGTGCATCTATAGGGTATGCATCACCTTGGTTCGGTTCGGAAAGGTCAGAATCAATTGGTGGTATCTCTGTCAGATCAGGATGGACAATAGGAGATCGATTCCTAAGTGAGACTCTTATTGGAATTAGCTCTATATTCACGAATCAGTTTGAACGTTCTATCTTACAAGCAAAGAGTACACTGTTTTTTAGAGATACTTTCAAATCAGGTGACGATATCTACACGGTAGCGAAAGGTTATCGAAAGAACGGCCTTTTTGAATTTCACCATACATTTGTTGTGCAATTTAAAACAGAAATGCAGTTCGGTTTGAGCGGTGAAAGTCAGGTCATACTTGGATCATACAGCGGATTACGTGGTTATGATTATAGGCAATTTAGCGGCGAAAAAATGATGTTGTTAAGGCTGGAATCTCGAACTGTTTTTGGGGGTGCAATTTCTGAAAAAATTGACGACGCTGTCGCTGCAATAGCAACATTTTGTGCAAAACCATTTGTAGATAATCCTATACGTCTCGGACTTGTATTGGGTACTACTGTCTTTGCTGATACTGGATATATCTGGAACGGACAACATACTTTTGATATTAGTGAACCCAAACGGAGTGTTGGAATTGAATTGCGTGGTGGTTTTTCAAGAGTTAGCAATACCGGAATTTTTCGTATTGAACTCGCATTTCCACTTGATCCTCCTTATTCTCCATCTATCAAACCGAAGTTTGAATACGGATTTCTCCGAACGTTTTAAGTGTATTATGTTGTGCAAACAAACTGTTTGCATTACTGTAGAATAGATACTGATTACTTCCCACAGATTTACATTAATTAATCCACCTAACCAAAGTCGGAACGATACAGTTATGGATAAGCCATCACATCCGTTAACTGAGAACATAACATTTCGAGCTATAGTTCTGGGTCTGTTATCGCTTCCACTCAATATCTACCTTGTTGTTCAGACAGAAACAGTATGGACAACACAATACCCCACTACGATGGCGATTTTATTCAACGCCGTCTTCACTCTTTTCTTAGTCGCTATCCTTAATATACTTTTAACACGTTTCATGCCGAAATGGAAACTTACACAAGCTGAAATGTTGACGGTATACCTTATGGTTACCTTGGCATGTGTTGTGTGCGGTCATGATATGTTACAGGCAACGATGTGCATTCTTGGGCACGCAAGTTGGTTCGCTACCCCCGAGAACGAATGGCAATCCCTATTCTTCAGATACATACCAGATTGGATTGCTGTGATGAACAAGCGTGCCTTAACAGGTTATTATGAAGGCACATCAAACCTATTTGAACTTGATCATATACGGGCATGGATTACACCAGTATTCTTTTGGTTACTCTTCTTCTCAGCATTGGCATTTTCTATGATGATGCTCAGTTCTATCCTACGAAAACAGTGGATTGAACACGAAAAACTAAGTTATCCTATAATACTACTCCCCTTTGAAATGACAAAAGGAACAGCATTCTACAGAAATAATCTACTTTGGATTGGGTTTGGTATAGGCTTAGGACTTGACCTGATAAATGGGTTGAATTTCATTTATCCAAATATTCCCGGCATTCCAATACGACATGATATTGGACAGATGTTTACCGAAAAACCCCTAAATGCTATTGGGTCAACACCTATTCACCTAAACCCTTATGCCATCGGAATTGGTTTTCTAATGCCTCTGGATTTGTCGTTATCCTGCTGGCTATTCTATCTTTTTTGGAAGATGCAGCTTGTCTTCGGAGCAATGACTGGGTTGAATCAGACCCCTGGATATCCACACATAGATATGCAATCACTCGGTGCCTACTTTGGACTATGCTTTTTTGCAATCTGGATCACACATAAACACCTGTGGAAGGTATTCTGTAATGTTATAGGAATGGATAGTGACATTGATTCTGAAAGTGAACCAATTGGTTATCGTTTGGCATTCGTTGGTTTTCTGATAAGTATTGCAGTTGTATTCGGGTTTTGCTTGAAAGCGGGTATGTCGTGGTGGGGGATACTCGGATTTTTCAGTATCCATTTTATACTGGTTTTAGCATTCACACGGATGCGTGCTGAACTCGGAACGCCAACAATGGATTTCTATCGAGCAGGACCAAGTTTTTTCCTTACCTCACTCTTCGGTTCAAGGAAGATAGGAGCACAGACATTAACAGGATTTGCTTTCCTATACGGTTTTACGCGGAACTATCGTTCTCAACCGATGCCGAATCAACTGGAAGGATTCAAACTTGCCGACAAAGGAGCAATAAACAGCAGTCAACTGCTTTGGGTGATGTGGGGTGCATCGGTTATTGGACTACTTATTGGGTTTGTTGCCTTCCTACATGCAGGTTATCAACACGGGAGTTTGGGAACATGGCGTGGACAAGAAGCATTCAATGACCTCCAACGATGGTTGACATTTCCAAGTGATACTGAATGGAGGCATCTTGGTTTCTTCGGATTCGGTATACTCCTTACACTTAGCACTCTCTTTATGCGTTTGCGCTATCTCTGGTGGCAACTACATCCACTTGCCTATCCTCTTGCGGGTAACTGGAATTTTGGAAGACTCTGGTTCCCTGTTTTCCTTGCATGGGTCATAAAAACAATACTTGTCAGACATGGTGGGATTGGAGCGTATCGCAAGGCACTCCCACTGTTTTTTGGTGCAATGCTGGGTGAATTCGTTATGGGCAGCCTCTGGGCAATTCTGGGTCTATCATTAGGTCAACGGATGTATTCCTTCAAGCATTGGTAAAATGGTTCTTATCCAAATTGTATTCCAGATATTTGGCTGCCTTGTATGGGTACACTATGATGAAGTATGCAATTAACATTCAGCAGAAATCGGAAAATTATCATAATCCTTACTTTATGTGTATTGACGTTTACTACAAAATGCTACTGCAGAATATCAATCAAAACTTCATCATACCCCAACGAAGTCCATTCTTCTAATTATCGTCCTTCTTATCTTTCTTATCCTTCTTATCCTTTTTTGGACGAAGTTCTTGAAGTATCTCAACAACTGTACCCATCTGTTCTTCTAACTTATTAAGTCGGTCATCAACGGGATCAGATTTTTCATCATCCTCTATTTCAACAACTTCAACTGTTGCCGAACCATCAGATTCGGAGTCATCGGAATCCATATCTCTTATACTGAAGATGGAACGGGCGACAACATCACCAACATCTTTCATGACGTTTCCAATTGTTTCTTTTTCTTTCTTAAAGTCGAAATCAAAATCAATACCCATTCCTTCTTTAAGATAGGTTGCAACTTGGTGATATGCCTGTCCTATATCCCCGACAGACGCGTCCTCGTTTAAGGGGTCAAACAACCCTTCTGGGAGTGCTTCTAAATCATATAGTCTTGCCAAGGCATTGTTGTATTGTCGGATGCACCTTGCTTCTCCGCTGGATAAACCGTCTAATATAGAAGCTTTTTCAAGATGTCTTGTTGTTGCCTCTAACATGCGGACAATTCTCCGAATTTCTCGTTGTGTGTCACGTTCGTTACTCATTTCAAATCTCCTTAATATGACATTTGATACTATAGAGTCTTTAATATGGAAAAAAGATAGTTAAAATTGTGAAAAATGCATACATTTTTTATGGTTTTTGTAATTGATATTACACCGCATCCTTTAATTCGGCAACATTTCTGCGAATTTTCACAGTAGCTTTAATGATATCTTCCATATCCTCTTCACTTCCCATCAAGACATTCTGGCTGAAAGCCAAACCCGTTTGACATATCTTCTCAGTTTCTGGACAGTTAACATTAGAGTAGTCAAGGTTATGACCAAATAGATTGGATTTTAAGAATGTCGAACGATACATCGGAGTTGTATACCAATATCCGATAGGTATTCCTTCTGCACGCATTGCTTCAAGAAAAGTCGCACGTGAAATATCCTCGAATTCCTCAGAATCAAATATTGCTTTATACCCGTGAGAACCACAACGAGTAGCACGTGGATCAATTCTGGTAACTTTGATGCCTGGGATCTCACCAAACCATCCATCTAACCACCGCATATTCATGTGTCTGTGGTTGGTTTCCTTTTCAAGTCTTGTCAAACGAGAGAGGAGTATTGAAGCCTGCCACTCTGTCATCCTGAAGTTTCCACCAAACGGTTCAATATTTCCAAATTCCGCTTCAGGAGGCGTGCGTCCACAATTATGCAATGCAAATGTCCGCTCATAAAGTTCTCTATCGTTGGTTATGATAATGCCACCTTCACCTGCACACAGGTTTTTAGATGACTGGAAACTGAAACAACCAAAATCTCCCCAACTCCCCACGCCTCTACCACGCCATTCTGCCCCATGTGCTTGAGCGCAATCCTCAATGAGCTTTAGGTTATGCTTTTCAGCTATTTCAGTGAGTCCATCTAAGTCAGCAGGATAACCTGCTATGTGCACTGGTAGAATTGCTTTGGTCTTTTCGGTGATTGCATCCTCAATCTTGGAAACATCTAAGAGGAAATTGTCAGGTGCAGTATCAACAAAAACTGGTACAGCATGCGTCATAAGAATAGCAACAACAGTTGCCTGAAAAGTATACGGAGTGGTAATTACCTCATCGCCAGGACCAACCTCAGCGGCTTTAAGAGCAATATAGAGTGCGGAAGTGCCGCTATTGACACAAACACCGTATTTTGCACCTTGAAAATCGGCAAATTGTTGAGCAAATTCAGACACATTTGTTCCACCTACACCCCATCGTCCACTATTATAGATATTCTCAAATGCATCAATATCTGCAGGATCAAGAGTGGGCCAAGTAGGATAGGGCTTAGTCCTGGTCGGTTCACCGCCATTAATTGCTAATAATGCCATATCAAAACTCCAGTTGTATTTTTGGAACAAACTCTTTCACAAACTCTGGTGGAAATTTACCTGATGAAACTTCATCAATTAAGTCGGTTAACGCATTCCGTGCTTTCTTTGCCAAATCAGTAGTAATATCACCATTTTGAACGGCAGTTTCAAATTCATCCTCATCCTGGATTTCATAACTGCCATTCGGGGATACCCACAAATCAAGAAATAGGTCCACAATCTCAAATGTATCCTTACTACGAATCACGGGTTTTATAATATCACAATAATAACCTGTCCATTCGTTATTCAAATTGTATATTTTACCGATGTCATACCACTTTCCAGTAAAAACAAACCAGATTGCAGTGTAATTTTCACCTAAAACCGTTATGCCATTTTCTATAATTGGTGAGGATGGTATTACCCGTTGAGAGGTGACGATTACTTTTTCATCTTCATATAATAGTTGCTGTTGAAAATAATTTACCCGATTTGGCAACCTTTTATATGTCAGTGTAATGGTTTCCATTGCGACGTTCTTTTCCATTAACAATGCAGCAGCCGTTTCTAAATGCTTAGATGAATATCCCAATTTTCAACGTTCATTTGTATATCATTTAACGACAAAAATATTAAATCATCTTCATCTATTCGTTGGTATCAAGCACATCTCGGAAAGTTTTGATATGTGCTGGGGTTGTACCGCAACAACCACCGATAATATAAGCACCCGATTTGATGAGTTCGGGGATATACCCTCCCATTTCGTCAGCTGATTGGGTATATATAGTATTATAGTTGTCATCAAGCTTTGGCATCCCCGCATTCGGATATGCCATCATTCGTTTATCGTCAACACCCATATCTGTCAGTGCAGTTTGTAGTTGCTGAGTTCCTGTGATGGCATAAGGCATTCCTGAGTGTTCGTCCTGTTTTGATTCTGCTCCACAGTTCAGACCGATAATATCAACAAAATCTAAGAGTGAGTCTCCATCTGAAAACTCACCACTGGTAAGAATTTGAAGTAAGTCTGAAGCGGAATGTCCCCAGTCGGTTTTATAGATTATTTCTCCAGTCCTGCGGTTTTCTGTGAATTTATACGTTAAGTTAACCGCTATTGGGAGTCCAGTTTCGCGTGCCACATCAACCGCAAGTGCTGCTTCTTTTGCAGAAAACATAGTTTCAAGACACAGATAATCAACACCTTCTTCTGCGAGCGTATTGATAACGAGTTTATGTGCCTCTCGAACTTCAGCATTTGCAATGCCAAACGTTGTGTCTCCACTATCCGCCTCAATTGCCCCTGGTGAAGGTCCAACAGACCCAGCGATGTAGACATCTTTCCCACTTTCCGCAACCGCAGTTTTTGCGTGTTGAACTCCGAGTCGTGTGAGACGTTGGGCATCTGATTTATCCTGTTCAGCCATCTGCAGATGAAGTGGTGAAACAACGAATGTATTTGTGCCAATTGCCTCGGCACCCGCCTGAATATAATCTAAATGGATACCAACAACATCCGTTGGATGAGACAGGTTTGCAAGTGCGCTATTGGCAAGTTCAATATCACGGGCAAATAGTTGTGATCCGAACCCACCATCGTATAGAATCGGTTTCTCTGATTTTAATCGTTCTTGAAAAGCAATCATAGTTTATAATATTTACGTTATTCTTTCGTTATTTCAGTTGGCATTGGTTTAAATTGACATCCCTCTACGAATACATCAAAGAAATCTGGTGTTGTTTCAAGCTCAATATGTTCTATGTTTTTGACAAACGATTCAATTTCTGAGCGTTTTTCTTTTGATAGTAGTACTGCTGTTGCACCACCAACAGATGCATTACCAACTTTGGCTATTCGATCTTCAGGAACAGGTGCCAGGAAACCGATGTCAATGGCATCTCTCAGGTTGATATAGTTTGCAAATCCACCTGCCAAATAAAGTCTACTAATCTGTTGCGGAGAACAACCAAAATGTCGTAGTACTATATATTGTCCACAATAATTTGCTGCTTTTGCCTGTGCTAAATTACTTGCATCGTCGCGTGAGAAGGTAATACCGTGCTCAGGTAATAGTTGCATTATCCGTTGCTTTCTATCTGCGAAAACACCTTTCGGACTCATCTCATTGTGCCGACGAAGTTCTGCTAATAAAGAAATAAGACCCGAACCACACAATCCTTGCGGATTTTCGTCTCCAATAGTTTTAAAGTCAATCTTACCGTCAATCCATTTCACCGATTCAATCGCACCAGGATAGGCAGGCATCCCGTATTCAATACCTCCACCTTCAAATGCAGGTCCTGCAGGACACGATGCAGTTACCATCCTTTGTGAATTCCCAACAACAACTTCTGTATTCGTGCCGACATCAATTAACATTACTATATCGTCTTGTGATTGCATATCAACCGCAACCAAGTCTGCTGCGACATCCGCTCCAACGTGACTCGCGATTAACGGTAGACTATAAACCATCGCTTTCGGATTAGAACGGATTCCTATCCTGCGTGCTTTTTCAGTTAAAGTTGTTGTAGAACGGAGTCCCTCAAGATATTCATGTTCAATTACAGATTTATAGGGTTTTTGTCCTATACTCTGGACATCCTGTCTGAAGAATATGTCGCGCATCGTTGTGTTGCCAGCAACAACAATATCATAAATTTCCTGACGAACAAAGTTATGTCTTTCACACATGTCCATGATCTGACCGTTCAACGCTGCAATAAGCGATTTACGCAACTCACCTTCATATTCACCATCATAAGATATTCGGTGCATAATGTCACTTCCACCGAAACGTTGCGGGTTCTCAAAAGAACTGACAGATACTGTCTCACCTGTTTCTAAATCCACAAGATTTGCTACAACTGTCGTTGTGCCTAAATCTAATGCAAGTCCATATAGATTCCCACGATACCGATCAACAGGTTCACCATTGTAATGGACAGTGCCATTATGTTGTGTGACCAGCGGATTAATTGATTGAGTTGGATTGCTTTCTGTATGGGTAAGTATTCTTGGTGTACGTCTTAGTGGGGAAAACTCAATATCAGCATCTATATCAAGGACAACTGCTTGGCAAGCGAGACGGAAGTTATCTCGAAGGAAGGATTCTGCTTCGTTAGGAGATCGGAGACTCTCCATACCGCGTTTTATTTCCACGATGCACTCGTGGCACTGTCCGGTCCGGAAGCAGGAGGTGGGTACTTGTACGGCTAAATCATCAGCATAATCAAATACAGTTTTACCGGGTGATAGTTGATAAACTTTATCATCGCATGTTATTGTTCCGTTTCCTTTCTTGTGTATCTGTTCTATTTCGTTATTTTCATCTGTTTCCCACGCATCCCTATAGTCTAATTTATCATCGCCAACGCATAACAGACCTGTACCTTCAGGTATTTTGCGTTGGTTTCGGCATCCAAATTTCGCAGTGCAGTGGTCATATCGGTTTTTATATGGGCAGCGGTAAGTTGCCTGTTCGTCAGCGTGAACAACCATGTCTTCAAAAATCTGTGTTATTTTGTTTAATCGTTTCTCGTATTCGGCTTTGTCAATCTTTTTCATATTATACAATCTGCATGTATTACCATTCTTCGGGTTCTTCTTGTAGAAACTGCTTCGCTAAAGCGACACACTCCAATGCATCCTTTCCATATCCATCTGCTCCCATATCATCAGCAAATGTCTGAGTGACAGGTGCTCCACCAACCATAATTTTGACTTCCTCACGTAGGTCTTCATCTATAAATGCATCTATAGTCTTGCCCATATTTGGCATGGTTGTGGTCAGTAGTGCGGACATACCTAAGATAGGGGCTTCGTATTCTTCCACTGCTTCAATAAATTCGTCTTCAGAGGTATCTACCCCCAAATCATACACAACAAAACCTGCACCTCGCAGCATCATAATACATAGGTTTTTTCCTATGTCGTGCAAATCACCTTTGACAGTTCCCATAATAACTGTACCAATAGGTTCAATACCCGACTCTGATAGAATAGGTTCAATATAAGCCATACCAGCTTTCATTGCACGTGCACATGCGAGAACTTCTGGAACAAAGATGAAGTTCTCACGGAACTTTATACCGACGATCCCCATGCCAGCAATAAGACCATCATCCATTATTTCTAATGCTTCTGTACCTGATGCAAGTGCTTCATTCGTTAAGTCGTCTACAGTGTGATGGTCTCCATCAATTAGCGCAGCAGAAATATCCTGCATGTCAGGTGTTGCTTGCGCGAACATATTGATGAAAAGTTCTATCTCATCAGGACGTTCAAGATATTCTTCAATTTCTTCACGGATAAATTCGTTTGAAATGTCATTTAATGATGCCACAGATTCGGTATCCCTCCATAAAAATATAGAATACCACACCCATGAAAAAATGGCAAATGAATTGGAAGGTATTATTGGGGTAGTGCTGAATGGGTGAGTTTAAATATATGAACATTTTGGTTCTAAAAGTTAATCAACTTACCAACGCATGGCTGCCTCACGATATAACTGAATCTGTTCCATATTTCGTGGCACCGTAGCTTGTATAGACTTTTTCTTTCTGTTTTTATCCTTCAATACAATAGGTGTTCGAAGCATATTTTTTAGCGTTACAATACCGGACTCATAATATATCCACATTCGTTGTTCAGTGTAAGGGTTAAGAACATACGCAGAATTGAGGTTTTCAGATTTTCCTATCGCATCTGAAAAAGAATCATATTTGGGATAAGTAAGTTCAATGGTTTTATCATAACCTTCTAAAAACATCTGTTCAGGTGGAGGTTTTGGTGTGTAACCACTCAACTTACATTTGGAAAATTGAATTGGTGCCCCAGATTTGTTGATAAGATGCAGCGAAACGACTATTGCTAACTTGTTATTATCGTCTCGATTAATGAACCATGTATCTTCCTGAATTATTGATGCTGTCAATCCAGGAATCTGTCTCCACCTGTGATACACAATCCCCAATACAATTACACATCCTAAACCGAGTAATACCATATTCCCCGTTGGTGTAACAAGGAATTTTAGGAGTTCTTTGATTATTTGTTGTAACACATCAACTCCTTCGCAAGGGTTTCCGCGGGTATTACACCTTCTCTGCGAACTTGTGGGGGTGATACGGATATATCATAGACCGTTGAGGGTATAGGTCCAGGTGTTTTTCCGTCATCTACGATGTAGTCAATTTTTGAAGTGAGTTCTTCGCCAAATTCATCGGGAGAGGTAGCTGCAGGTTGTCCTGATATATTTGCACTTGTAATTGCAAGAGGACTGCCAAACTTCTGGAGAATCTCTAATAGGATCAGTTGATTTGGAATCCTTAATCCAACTGTTGTCCCACCTGCTGTAAGTTGTGGAAGTAAATTTTTAGCCTCAACAACGATTGTTAATCCGCCAGGCCAAAATTTTTCAGTCAAATGGTAGAAGTATCCAGTAAGATTCTGTGCAACTTGTTTAACATCTTCAACAGTACCGAGAACTAAAGGAATTGGCTTGTCTTCAGGTCTTCCTTTTATGGTGTATAGTTTTTGCACTGCCTCTACATTAAATGGGTCTGCTCCGACACCATATACAGTATCAGTAGGAATTGCGATGATACCACCAGATTTTATACAATCAACAGCCTTTTTTACACGTAAATCAGATTCCAAAAATATAACTCCATCTATACATCTACTATAGACCCGTTTGCTGCCGCGTTCAAGGAAAGTCCATCTTTTTGACCTTGTTGATATTTTTCATAAGCAATTCCTGCGATCATTGCACCGTTATCCGTACACAAACTAATTGGTGGATAGTAGACATCAGCGTTTATTTCCTCAGCAGCATTCTTTAGTGATGATCGTAATTCGCTGTTCGCTGCAACCCCGCCAGTCAATGTAATGGTACTGGCACCAGTTATTCTCGCTGCGTGGATTGTCTTATATACAAGTACCTCCACGACCGCTGCTTGAAAACTTGCCGCAATGTCTTCAATACCGATGCTTCCATTGTCAATAGTTCCATCTCGTTCTGCTTTCTCCACAAAATAACGAACCGAAGTTTTTATACCGCTAAAGCTGAATTGATAGTCACCACTCCGAAGCATAGGACGAGGAAAGTCAATGGCAGTAGGATTACCCTTTTGTGCCAATTCGTCAATAATACGTCCACCGGGAAAACCGAGTCCGAGATATTTTGCCACTTTGTCATAAACTTCACCTGCTGCATCGTCCTGAGTGGTACCTAAGACTTTGTATTTCCAACCTTCATGAACTTCAACCAAAAGAGTATGTCCACCTGAAACAGTCAAGCAGATATGTGGAAATGTAAGAGTATCCTGCACCATATAATTGGCGTAGATATGTCCCTCAATATGATTTATACCGAGCAGCGGAAGATCATGACAGTAAGCAAGACTTTTTGCTGCTGCTACTCCCACGAGCAGTGCACCGATTAATCCAGGTCGGTTTGTAACTGCAATGGCATCTATATCGTCAAATGTTACCTTTGCTTCATTTAATGACTGATTGACGATATAGTTGATTGCTTCAATATGCTTACGCGAAGCCAACTCAGGAACTACTCCGCCATATTCTTGATGTGCTTTTATTTGTGAGGCAACTACGTTTGATAGTACATTACGACCGTTTTCAACGACTGCAGCTGCGGTTTCATCACAGGATGTGTCTATTCCAAGGATTTTCATGAGTTAATCTATATGTGTGTAGTGCAAACTATAGTAGAAAAATGATTGTTCTTCGTTAATCATAAATTCAATCGGACAATTATATCATATATGAATCCGATAGACAATACACTTAATAATATTGTCAGGGTTATTTAGTTTTAAGTATTTTCGGATATATTTTTCACAATTCAATATAATCTCTTATAAAGCGTATAGAGAGGCGAACCTATACCTGTTAATTTACCGTTACATTGTTCATCTGTATGTGCTATAAATTGTGACTTTTTGCACGTCACCTGTGACTTAAAGAATTCAGTCAGGACAAGGAATGTGACGCGAATTTTACATTTTTTTTTGCTCCTTTTTAGTCTTTTTCTTATCTTGACCTACCTTCAGAATTTGTAAGATATGAAACTTAAAAAACCCATATACAGTCCCTTAGTCACAATAACCAAGCACTACACACTTGGTGAATTTGTGTTTATACCTCCTTCTAACGTGTCTCAACTCGTGTCATAGATATAATCCTATATTCTAAACATACGTTAATTGTATAGTATCTTTTTGTGTGTGTCAAATTAAAAAGTGAAATGTTTTATTGGATATATATTGGTATTTTATTCGTATATTAAATTGTGATTGTCTGAACCAGGATTTTCAGGATTATAGGATTTACAGGATTGTGAGTTTGGTATTCCAGTATTCCTTTTTAAAGGATGGATATGGCGGGGCACAGAGACCGCCCTACAATGTGAGGGGTGTTGTAATCTAAAAATTATGGTTTAGACAAATAGTGATTGAACACCTCAAAAAAGCAGTAGAAACAGTAACGTTTGTGATAAAATCTGATCAAAAACTTTAAAACAAAATAATCCTATAATATTGTTGACAAAAAATGTTGAAATTGATAGTATAGTACTTGGCATAATCATTGAACAGATACATTAATTGTATGCTTCCCCTACCAAAAATGTAAGTGGAAAATCTATAAAATCATTATGTAGTTGTGAATATTACCAATTGGTGGCGAAAACAAATTAGCAAAGGTACTTAGTTCATACACAAATATTGTTTTACATTCGTATTATTGCATCTATGGACATAGGTATTTGTGTAAGTTACTGGTTAAAACACAACCTTAGTAACCCAAGGTTATATATGGAGGGAATTTTGATGAAATCTTATGTTTTATTTGCAATTCTTGTATTTTTCGGTTTTGGATGTTTAATTTTATCAAGCGATGCAGCATTTGATCCGGAGACACTTGTCGGTGCTTGGTTGTTTGACGAGGGGAATGGTAAAACTGTAGGTGATGCTTCTGGAAATGATTTGGATGGAATACTGCATGACAATCCCAAGTGGGTAGATGGACAGTTTGGCGATGCCCTTGAATTCAATGGAAGTAGTTCTTATGTTGAAATACCTGCACATGCTAATCCACAGGAAGCTATAACTGTTTCAATATGGGTAAAAAGTAATGCAGCAGCTTGGAACCAACACGGTTGGTTTGTTGAAAAGCGGAATGCGTATATCGTACATCCCAACGTTGATACAAAAGTCGTTGCATGGGCAGTTTGCAATGGTGGATGTTGGAATAAACCCGGTGGTTGGAACGATAGGTCAGTCGGTCCCAACGATATTACTGAATGGCACATGTATACTACAACTTTTGACAGCAATACTGGAGAGTGGTTCATTTACATTGATGCTGAAGTTGCGAGTGAAATGGTAATCAATAAGACTCCGCTTGATGCTGATAATGGACCCGTATTTATTGGTAGAGATACTTGTTGCGCGGGTAGGTTTGGAAATGCAATGGTAGATGAAGTTGCAATTTTCAGCGTTGCATTAGAACAAAAGGATATTGAGTCACTTATGAAAAATGGTTTGTCCGATTCAGTTCTTAATGTTGAGGCTGAAGGTAAAATGACAACCACTTGGGGAAATGTTAAAACGCGGTATTAGTAGTTAAATTAGGATCGTGTATGATGGATTGTTATCAGTGAGGATATCGCCACGTTCTATTTTGTATATTATCTTGACTTATTGGAAAATACACTCATATAATTTTTATAACATTAATCTCTATAGTTAATTGGAGGAATTTCAGATGAAATTCAGTATCGTTTTTATATTGATGGTATGTCTAAGTTTCGGTTTTTTAGATTTTTCAAGTGATGCAGCAATTGATCCAGAGACCATTGTCGGAGCCTGGTTGTTTGACGAAGGTTCGGGTAATGTAGCAGGTGATATGTCCGGGAATGCATTAGATGGTACTGTACAGGGAGATGCCAATTGGGTAGATGGACAATTTGGTAAAGCACTTGAATTGGATGGAAGTGGTGCCTATGTAGAAGTGCCTGGACATGAAAACCCGCGTGATGCTATAACTGTGTCACTCTGGGTAAAAAGTAAGACTGAAACTTGGAATCAGCACGGTTGGTTTGTTGAAAAACGGAATGCCTATATTCTACATCCAAACATAGATACGAAGGTTATGGCATGGGCAGTTTGCAATGGTGGATGTTGGAATAAACCCGGTGGTTGGAATGATCAGTCAACAGGTCCCGACGATATTACCCAATGGCACTTGTACACTACAACATTTGACAGTGCTACAGGAAAATGGATTATTTACATTGATGCTGAAATTGCAAGTGAAATGGATATTGATCAGACTCCACTTGACGCTGATACTGGACCCGTATTTATCGGTAGAGATACTTGTTGTGCGGGCAGGTTTGGAAATGCGTTAATTGATGAAGTTGCTATATTTAGTGTGGCTTTAGAGCAATCGGATATTGAATCACTCATGAATGATGGATTTGAACAAACGCTTACTGCTGTTGAAGCTGAAGGTAAAATGGCAACCACATGGGGAAATGTTAAACAACGCTATTAGTTAATCTTTGACCAATTTTCATAGATACTTCTTTATAAACTAAAAAGAGCACTTTCTATTTGGATTGTCCAATAGAAAGTGCTCTTTTTCTTAATCTTGAATCATTTAAAAAAATTATACTGTTCCTACAGCAACCATAGGTCGTGATCGTTTTGTTGTGTTTTTTGTTTCAGTAATCTCGCTTTCTTGTGTATTTTCAATTGTATTCAATGCATTATTTTTTGTAACCTGCTCGGATTCTTCGGACTGACTATTAAAGTCTTGTATAAACCTTTGGAAAGCACGTAGCATTTTCTTTTCCAAATAAGAAAATTCGTAATCTGGATCATTTTTATCTATGATTAGTTGTACAATACAATGTTGTAAAGCTCTAATGCCATACACTTCAACGAACTGTATGGCGATATGGTACTCATTCGTGTAGTTGCCATTTTCTTTTAACACCGATAATTTCAGTTTTTGCATAACATTGGACAAATTATCTACATGTTCATGTGGACTTATTAATGGGTGGTTTCTTGAATTTTCCTTTTCGCGAGAATAGTCTTTTCTTGCACGCATCCGTAAGGCTGCAACAGCACTTAGTGTCTTTTGTGACCACATAATCGCAGAAGGTGGTGTAATACTTTCCTGTTCATCGTTCACAGTTATTTTTTCATTTATTTTTTCCCAGATTTTTTCAATCGGTTGTTTTCGTTGAAATTCCAAAAATTCCGTAGTTTCCGTATTCCGCTGAATACCTTCACGGTAGATTTCTGATTCTTCCAAACCCCTTTTTCTGTCAGTATGTAAGAGTTTTATTCCATCCTCAGTCCGTTTAAGTAGGTTTAATTCCTCAAAGATAGCAAATCCTGTTTTATATTCCGGTTTCACCGAACCAGATTCGAGATAGTATTGATCAGGTTTCACGAAATCTTTTTTGATTCCAACAAGTTCATTCAATGTTTTATATAGGTTGACTAATGATTCGCGATCTGGATAGGGTTCTGGCAACTCATTGTCAGTCTGATTTTGTTCATAAATCAGATGTATATATGTATTCTGATTTGAGGTGAAGGCAGATTTGCACCGTTTTATAAATAGCTCTTCATCCAAAACATTATGACAAAGTACAACGTGTTCAACACTATGAAGTGGTGCATCTGATGAGAATGTGCTATTTGAAACAATAGCGAGTAATTCACCATCCTTCAGTTTTTCTATAAGTTCTCTTTCATCCTTAACAGAAGTCTGGTCGGTATGTTTTTCAAGCAAGTTTGATTTTTCATGTCCAACTATGCTATAGAATTGATTTATTTTTTCTTCACTATTTACATAGAAAATAGAGGGTATACTTAGTTTAAGTAGATTTGGTATATAGGACTTTTTATCTGTGTTTCGCCTATCAATAATTCGAACATTTGAGTCTATATTAAGAGGAGGAAAAAATTGATTGTTGAATGTTACAGAGGTTAACAGATTATGCATTGTTGTGAGACAGGTTTCTGTGTCTTTCTTTTCATTTTTTATCGTTTCAAGTTCATTCTCAACGGAGGAAAGTGTTTTCTGAGCATTGTCTCTCTGTGATTTTATATTATTAACTTGCTTTTTTAACGATTTAAACTGTTTATTATTCTTTTTTTCTTGTGCTACCAATTTTTCATATTGTATGGTTTTGCTATTTAATTTTTCCTCAGATTCACTCCCTGCCTTCTCTGCTGCCTTTAAATCTTTTGATACAATTGTAAGACGTTCCTCTATAGACTTTTTCTCCTTTTCTATTTCTGTGTTCTTCTTCAATGATATTTCTAATTCTTTCTGTTGGGTCTTGGACAGACTCTCCAATTCACTGAATCGTTTTTCAGCATTCTCCAACTTCTTTTTATATTTTTCCTTCTCTGATTCGACGTCTTCCATTATTTTTGTAATAGATGAAATCTGTTTTGCTGCATTGTCTGATAGAAACTCATTGCGAATGGTCTGAATTTGACTTTGTTTTTCAGGTCTGTTAACTTCTTCAAGTATGTTTTCTATTAGATACAAATGTGCACGAGTTAGCTCTATGTCTAAGTCTTTGTTTCCACGATGTTCGCAACTATTTCTCCCCTTCCTTATGATCCATAGCATGTTTTGTGCTACTAAATCTCGGTCAAATATATTTGCAAAAACATCCCAGTGTTTTTTTATAATTTGAGGAATGAAATTGAAGTCTATTGCAGATCCAACATCATTATGGTCATTCATCATCTGGTGAAATTTGTCAACTTGATTGTCATATAATGCATCTTCAACCAAATGCTCAACTTTTTCTCCTGTGACTTGTTTCAAATTGTGGATTATAAATGAACGCATGACATCTAAATATATGTCGTTTGCTTTGCGGAGTATGTCTCGGTTAGGATATTCACTTGTACTCATGGCTTACATCTCCAGGTAGGATTTCTTTCAGTATATCGTAATTCGGATTCTTGGTCAACTGTAACATGTGAAGTTTATTTGTTACTTTTTACATAAAACATACACCTGAATATGTTCCCACTTACGTTTTGACCGATGTGTTGCAACCCGTCTTTTAATAACGGTATTGCACACAAAACCGGAATCCTCTATTAACGATTCAAGGTTGGATATTGCTTTAGGACCTGATGCATCTGCATAACCCAATAGTAGAAAACCATCCGGTTTTAGATAGTTCGGAACTTGATCAAAGAAACGTCTCAGAGTCTGCTGTTTTTCATCGTGGATTGCCATTTCCGTTCTGCTTCGAACACGTGCGACTACCCAAGGGGCATTGAAGATAATTATATCAAATTGTTGTTGTGAGAACGGATCAAACAAATCACCTGGAGTTTTGACTTTGACATTGTGTGGATCAGATAGTATACGATGACAATTTATTTTTGTTGTAGCAGTTGCCTCAGGAAGAATATCAGAAGCATATATTACTGCAGATTCTCCCAACTCTTGATGTGCGAGCAGTGTCAAGCAACCACTGCCACAACCAACATCTGCGACTAAAGGAGTATCGGTTAAATTCCCGCGGGACACAGTCTGTAAAGCTTCTTGAAAACACTCAATTGTTTCCTGAGAACGTGGTGCGAGAACATTTTCAGATGCCACGAGTGAAGAATTTAGTGCGTTGATGTCGTAACTGACCTCAATGGCACGATGAATACGTTGAATTTTTACTACTGATACAAGAAACGGACAATCCTGATTTGTGTCAGGTTTTTCACCAATAAGTTCCAACAGGTATGGCAGATCTGGAGAAGGTTCAACTTGAAGTCTGCCACTCTTATCTGCCCAACACATCACCCTTGTCAGTGCTGCTTCTCGCTCCTGTTTCGGATTGTGGCGTTCTCTCCGATTTCTGTTGTTTTTAGATCTGTTCCCTTTTGTTGTGGTAGACAATTCCTTTTTATGTTGTTCAATGTAATCCATCAGATTGGTTATTTTTGTCCAATCCCCTTCTACAACCGCAACACCACCACGTTGAATATGTGTGAAGATACGGTCAAGTCGATCTAATTCATGATGTGCATATAGCTTTACACTACCGCGCGCAAAAACCGATTCCCGATATTCAACGGGAATATATAATTCTCCAATAGGATTGATGGAATAAAAATGATTCATTTTTTTGAGGGTTTCTAACGAACTGGTACAATCTCGCCAGTTTTTACCGATTCTGCTTCTTTGTAGCAAAGAAGGAGCGCGTCTCTTGCACCCACACCAGACAGTGCAGTGGGTTCTTCATTGTTATTGATTGCATCAACTGCATATTGAATTTCTGCAGTAAACGCATCAATAGGATCAACTTCACCCAAATCTACCTGTTCTACATTACCGTCTTCAGTGATAAGTGTCAATGGTACTGCTGTGGTAGGTTCACCTGCAAGTGTAGAAAAATCAAAGAGTAACGTTGCTCTTTCAAGAAAAATCTCAAATCCGTGTGAAAATGCTCTACCTTTTTGGGAAATAGCACCTGTAGAACAACTTACTGAAAGTTCTTTGTCATTGTAGATATATTGTGTTGTCAAATAATCTAAATAATTACCACCTGCTATTTTTCCTTGTGAAAACACAGCATCAGGAACACCGCAGAGAAGTTGGATAAAGTGGTTATCATGTATGTGTAGATCAATACCAGGTCCACCACTTTTTTCTAAATCTGCAATATCACGCGACCAACTCGGTTTAGAGATAACACGTTTGAAATGCCCTCCGATTAACTCCCCATAATCACCACTATCAACGATCTGTTTTGCATACGCATATTCAGCAAAGAATGGCAGGACGTGAGCAACCATGAATTCTTTATCTGTTTTTTCAGCAAGTTCAACGATTTCATTTGCATCGTCAATGTCAATTGATATAGGTTTTTCAACGAGTGTATGTTTTCCTGCTTTTAGAGAGGCAATACTTATAGATTTATGTAAGTGTGTAGGTAAGCATATATCAACAAGATCTATATCTTGATCTGCGAGGAGTTCGTCAATATCGTTATATTTTCTGATGTTAGATAGGTCTTCCTGTCCACCACGAGGTCCGAAATTGCCTTGTATACCTGTCCAATCACCATCAAGTTTTTTCTGGTCACGTGTACATATTGCCACTACTTCAGCACCCGTACCACGTTGGATTCCGTAGTAGTGAATCATCCCCATAAAACCGATCCCAACAATTCCAATTTTGATCATTTTTCTTATCCTTTTCATAGAAGAAGGCACAGATGTGCTTTGTCGGTCATACATCTGTGCCGTTAATGATTATAGAGACTTGCTATTAATATGTGATAGTTCTTTGCTTAATGTTCCCCCATGTTGTTGCTGCTTTGTTCTTAGCTGTAACAGCAAGGAGCTCACCACCCATTGCTTGACTAATTTCAGCTTCACTAAGTGCACGACTCCATACCGCGGCATCATCAATCATGCCGTTATCAAAGGCGTAATGCCCACGGTCTTTGGAACATCCAATTCGCAGGTCTTGGTCGTTAGTGCCGGTAAAATTAAACTTTTTAGCATCTTCAAGTTCTAATTCACCATCAATGTAGACTTTGATAGTATTACCGTCGTATGTTCCTACGACGTAGTGCCAAGTTTTTTCCTTCATTGGATTCGGTTTGTTCAAAGTTTGACGATTTTGGTCTGATCCCAAAAATACATGTATGTTGCTTCCATCATCAAAAGCACCCATACCGAATGAGGTATGTTCACCTCCATTATGGCAGTTTTTATCAAACCACTGTCCGTCACTATTCCATGCCTCCTGATATATCCAAGCTGCCATGGTAATTTCTCCACTGATTTTAAGTTTGTCATCAGCGGGAACGTTGACACAATCTGCTCCTTCAGCAGTTATTTTGATTGCCTTACCATTTTTACCATCAACAATTTCAGTGTTGGCGATAATGTTTGCATCTAAACCGTTTCCTGAACTATCACGAATCGTTTTACCATCAACATCGTCAAAAGTAAAATAGACAACGAGATCGTCTTCAAGTGCAGCAATAACAGTGCCAGCTGCAATAAAGGTAAGTGTTACTACGAGCGATATAATAATTGATCGTAACATTGGGATAACCCTCCTATTGATAGTTACTGTTAAACTTTATTGGTATCAATCTATAGTTACTGGATTTAGGCGTTAATGTCAATAAATTAATGTTCAACTTTAGACTATTGTAATATATGCAAAATTAATATACAACAATGTGAGGAAAGAAAAGATACTTATCCGAGTAATCGGAGAATCAACATATCCACTGCGGAAATGCAACCGACAGGTCATATTGAGTTATAATTCATGAGTTAATCAAAGAGTCTTAACAATAATATTATCTTGCGGATGTGAGTACACTATCTACTAATTCTTGCCACCGACCCTCATATTTCTCACCAAACTCTTTTTCTCCACCAGTTGCCAATGGACCTGTAATCATTGGTTTGGTAGTATTATTCCGTTCCCATATTTCCTTACCACCGAAATCGTTGTGTAGAAAATGCAATGCGACACCAGCGCGCTCCTTATTAGATAGGTTTGACCGAGTGCAATGCGCAACACCGTAACAGAAGAATAGCACACCACCTGCTTTCAACTCAATCGGAACAGCACGTTCTTCCGGTGGATCACAACGAATGTGGTGGTCGCTCAATGGATCCTTATAATGTTCATAAGATTCACGATGGCTACCGGGAATAACATGTATACACCCATTGCCAATATTAGCATCATGTATTGCAATCCACATAGCAGTACCACGTAAAGGATCTGCAATTTTGAAATAAGCATTATCTTGATGCCAACTTGTACCAATTCCAACTTTAGGTGGTTTCCAAAATGCTTGGTCAAGTTCCAGCATAAATTCATCACCGATAAGCTGCTTTACCGTAGAAACAACTTTTGGATTAAATGGTAACCCTTTGTGCAAGTCGCTGCGATTGTTTAGAGGGATCACTTGTAGGTTTTGGCGTTCACCTTCGTTGTTGCGTTTGGTGCCATCCTCTTGGACAGCGCAATTGATACCAGTACCTTTTTCCAGTTCCGTATTGTAGATCCTCTCCAATTCTAATCGAAGTGCTTCTGCCTCAACAGAGGAGAAAAAACCGTCAATTGCAAGGTAACCATTTTCTCTAAATTGAGTGATATGTGTATCTGTTAATTGCATATCTTCTATCTTTCCTACTATAACTTGATTTGGAGTTATAGGTTTTAACAATTTGTACGAATGGTAAATCTAATAATGTGAGATGAGTATACCATATTTCAATATTTTTTACTACAGAGATTTTGCACACAGATGTGTAAAGTTTTAGAAAACTAAATATCCCTGACCGTATGTATAATTGTGACATTCAATTGTCGTATTTCTCAGTAGTATAATATGGTAGAATACATCAATATAACAGACATAGCACACCTCTACCCTCCGTATCCAATACCACTGCAAAAAGTTGAATTTGATTGTCTCTATTTTAGGCAAATATAACCGTCAATTGAATAGCACTAAAATGTCATACTTTAGAGTTTTTAGAGTCAAGTGTAGTTTTGTGTTTTTTTGTATATGACTATAATCCGTTTATAGCACTGGGTTTACGCTTTATTTATGACTGATTTAGTCAGGATTGACTCTAAAACTTTTAAAGTATTGTTGTAGATTGGTTAGGAAATCCCTTGAACAACAATTAGATTTCAATGTCGGAGGTTACTATACTTGATTAGACCTGCGGTAGAACGTTATTTATGCACCACCCTCAGTTAATTAAGAAATAATAGCCATAATAGGTAACCAATATAATATTAGTGCGTTACTAAATTTGTGTTGACATAATATGGCTTTTGTGTTACTATATTACTTGAGATTACTTGAGAAACATATACATGAAAAAACGTTCATATTCTTATACATTTAATTTCACGGTTTATCTATTTATCCTACTATCATGTTTATCTGAGATATTAGCAGAACCAGTGAACATTCCTGATCCCGGTCTTCGCAGAGCACTGGAACAGGATTTAGGAAAAAGTCCTGGAGATATAATTACCCAAGCCGAAATGGGTGCTGATTCATTCAAAATCTTAAGTGCAAGCGAAAAAAATATAAGTGATTTGACAGGTCTTGAATATGCAACCAACTTACGATTTGTGTATCTTGAATCGAATTCAATTTCAGACATATCTCCTCTATCTGATTTAACCAGTTTGGAACATCTACACCTTGAACATAACCAGATAACAGACCTTTCAGCACTTTCCAATATCACTACCCTACAAAGTCTGAACATTTCCTACAACAATCTTACGGGACTGGATGGTTTGCCAGACTTAAGTGCAACGTATGCCTTATTTTTCCAACACAACCAAATAACAAGTTTACAGACATTGGTTGATCACACTGAATATACAGGGATTGGAAAAACACATACCAAAGTTGTTAACTTTCAAGGGAATCCATTAGACAATAATTCGGTAAACGTTCACATTCCACACCTGTTATTTGATAGATATATAGATGTACAATTCACGGCTACATTCATTAAGAAAGTTTCAGGCGACAAGCAAACAGCAGCTACCAACACGAAGTTGAAACCGTTTACTGTTGAGGTGACAAACCACAAAAAAGAGAAACTTTCTGGAACAGATGTTAGGTTTATACTTGTTTCGGGGCGTGGTAATTTTGTAAATGGAACTAACAATGGTGAAAATCCTTCCTTAGACTTATCAACTGATGTTGATGGCAAAGCAACTGCCATACTTACAACCGGATCATCTCCAGGAACATATCGCATTGCTGTTCAAGTGAGAGAAGTTCGATCGAATTCAATTTTCGTAACGGGTGCGGAACCATTCACTGTAACCGTTGTAAAAATAAACTCCTCTTCTCCCCTGTTGAACCAGACATCTCAAGAGCAACAGGTGGGAACATCAACACAAGAACAACAGGTGGAACAACCCCAACAGGAACAGGAGGAACAGCAGGAAATACAACAACAAGAACCCTCTCAACAGGTGCAACCCTCAAAACATGATACACCGGACCTACCACAACAGCAACAAGAGATACCATCCTCCCAGCAACAACAGGAAACAACTTCAGAACAAAATGAGGAACAGGAGGAACAGGAGGAAACACAACAACAAGAATCATCTCAACGGGTGCCACCCTCAAAACATAATACACCGGACCTGCCACAACAGCCACAACAGGAAACACAACAACAAGAATCACTAATTGAACAACCTGAATCAGAAACAGAACTTATACCTGAACATGTTCAACAACCTGAACTCAATCCCGAACCAGAAACGAATTATACCATTATTCCATTCGATTATAAAAAAGATGGTGTTGGTAAAGTCGTATTTAGTGAACTTATGCTTACTCATCTGGGTAAATATCCTCAATGGATAGAACTCTATAATACTACCGATCAAGACATTGATATTGATAAATGGAAAATTGTCGGTAGGTTTTTGGATGATACAGAAACAGTCCATTTATTAGAATCTCAGGTTATATCAAAATCTTTTACTATAAAAAGTAAAGAAACTGGTTTAATTGTAAATTATTCCATACCAAATTCCAGAGATAGAATTTCTATAGGTTTAGTAGATAAAACTTACGATTTACAATCTGAGACTCAGAACCTATTTAATTATCAGGGATTAGTTTTAGAATTACAAGATGCAGAAGGAAAGCCAATAGATCGCATTGGTAATCTAAACGTTGAGAACGATATTGTCTGGGAAATACCTATACGCGTTCGAAATAGAAGAATATCTTTAATTAGAAGACTTAAGACTATGCGTTCACAAGTATACAATTTTACTTTGGGTGTGAAAAAATTCGGTTGGTTTCCTGCAGATAGAGTAAATGGCATAACTGCGGACGAACATCAATACTATTACGGCAGATATACAGATATAGGAACACCGGGTTACAGAACTGAAAATGGTGACGTATTACCTGTCACACTATCATCCTTTATTCCTCAACTTAATAAGGATGGAACTATTAGGTTAAGTTGGGTTACTGAATCAGAAATAGATAATGCGGGATTTAATATCCTACGGGGTCAGTCCAAACAAGGTCCGTTTGTGAAGGTTAATGCTAAACTCATTCAGGGTGCTGGTACTACAAGCGAACGCAGCGTCTACACGTGGACAGATACCACCGCTAAACCCAATATTGCGTATTTCTATCAGATTGAAGATGTATCGTTTGCAGGAATACGTCAAACATTAGCTACAGCACGTTTGAAAGGAATGATCTCTGCGAATAACAGATTAACTACACTATGGGGACAAATGAAAACAGGTAATTAATGTATCAATATTCTAATTAAACTCACGTTAATTACTTATAAAATCAACGAACATTTTTAAAATTGAAATGACTAAAGATAGAAAGACATTATTGAAATTCATAACAATATTTTATAGAGGAAGAAATATTAATGAAAATAATTGCCCCCATTCTCACCTTTGCGATTCTTATATGTGCTGCACTTCTATGTTTTGGGCATGGAGACGAGGAGGTGGCAGAAGATCAGGAGCTTGTCAAGGCAACTGGATATTGGATTTACAATGATCTTGAAAAAGGTATTGCACAAGCGGAAAAGACAAAGCAACCGATGCTCATTGTATTTCGCTGAGTACCGTGAGTGTCCTGTCAGGACTTAGACGAACAGGTTGTTCGTCACAATGAATCAATCAAAGATTTAATGCAACAGTTTGTACGAGTGCGTATTGTACAGGGTAACGGAATTGACTTATCACTGTTTCAGTTTGATTACGATCTCACCTTTGCTGTGTTTTTCATGAATGCTGATAAAACGATATATGGACGATTCGGCACACGGACAGATTTTCGTAATGCTGGGAAGGATATATCCATTGAAGGTTTTAAGCAGGCACTTGAAGCCGCGCTTGAATTACACAAAGGTTATCCAGACAACAAAACGATTTTATCCGAGAAAACTGGTCCAAAACCGATAAAGAACACTCCAGAAGCATTCCCAGCTTTGCAGCGTTATACGTCAGAAATTAATCTTGATAGCCGTGTTGAAGGACAGTGTATTCACTGCCACCAGATAGGTGAAGCACAACGTGAGATTCACTGGTATGATCGTAAACCGGTTCCAGACGAAGTGCTATACCCATTCCCGATGCCTGATGTGTTAGGGTTAAATTTCTCACCAAAGCACCGTGCGAAGATCAACAAGGTTACATCCGGCTCATCCGCAGAAAAGGACGGCTTCAAACGCGCCGATGAAATCCGAACTCTTGCTGGACAACCTATCATCTCAATTGCTGATGTACAATGGGTGTTACATCAATCTCCAGAAAACACTATATTACCTGCAGTAGTTAGTAGACATGGAGAAAAGGTTAACCTTAACCTAACACTTACCCCCGGTTGGCGAAAGAACAGCAACATCTCATGGCGTACTACAACAGGTGAATTACGACTTGTTGCACTCGGTGGTATGACACTTGAAGAATTGTCTGATGTTAAACGACAACAAAACGGTATCAGTGAAACAGGTATGGCATTGAGTGTTGAGAATGTTAGCAGACGTGAACGTCGTGGAGGCGGGGGACAGACGAATGCTCAACGTGCGGGTATACGACGTGGTGACATTATTACCGGTTTCGGTGAACATACTAAACGACTTACTGAAAGCGGAGTCATCGGCTACGTGCTGCAAAAACAAGCACAAGCGAAGTCATTACCAGTAAAATTGCAGCGTAATGGAGAACAGATTGAGGTAGACTTGTCGCTTGAATAAAAATAGTTTCAATTGTGGGTAATCATAATAATAGGAATATATAAATGCTACGTAAGACTTTATTCATTCTCGTACTGATATCAATTGCATGTATCTTAGCCTTCACTTTGAACATTTTGGATTCTGCTGAAAGTAAGGCGGAAAATGCGAAAGAAATTGCCGACATTTCTGAAAAATCATCAATTGTGACACTTGCATCTGCTATGAAAAGTTTTCGCGAATCACTTTCTGATACACTCCTTGCTGATGCCTCATTTCCATTGGGACATCAAGAATCGTATTCATGGTCAAATTTACCACCATCTAATAACTATGATCGCGGTGGGATTGAATTTAGTGAGTTATCCATTGACCAATTGACTTTGTTTTATGAAGTGCTGAAAGCATTTTTGAGTGATGAAGGTTACACTAAGGTGTCACTGGTTACAAAAAAATCTAAAGCACCTCTTACTGAAATTAATCCCAATTTCTGGAAATCACGTCCATATTACATTGCTTTGTTTGGAAATCCAGAGACAGATGGATCGTGGGGTTTCCAGTTGGACGGTCACCATTTGGGATTAAACTTATTGGTGCATGGTGATGAGGTCATTATCGTTCCAACACACATCGGGACTTCACCAACAACTATTGATGGAGCTGTTGTACTCAAAGAGGAAAGGGTGACCGCATTAACTCTGCTCGAAAGTCTTGATGAGAAACAAAGAGAGAAAACGATACAGTCAAATAGCCGTCGTGGTCTTAAAGTGGGTCCTGGTAGTACGACAGATCCTTTCTTAAATTACGATTATTCTGATTTCGTTGGAATTGGATTAAAGGCATCAGAGATGAACGATGGACAAAAAGAACAACTTCGGAAATTGCTTAAAGCCTATGTCTACAATCTTGAATCCGAATTTGCTGATGTCTGGATGAAACACATTGATGCTGGACTTGATGATACATATTTCGTATGGATCGGTGGGATGACAGAAAAAGATTCTATCTACTATCGCGTTTTTAACCCTGCAATATGGATAGAATTCAATGACGAAGGCAGGAGTGGTGGTAGACCGAACCATATCCATACAATTACCCGTTCGCCAAATGGTAATGATTATGGAATCTTTGCCTTAAATCGTGGACCAAAGACACTCTTAGAACACTATACTTTGGTAGATCATCACAAAGTCAACGTGTCATTTGATTATTTTGTATCTGAATGATTTACTATAGATTACAAGAAACTCATGCAGTATCATACTAATCATTCATGTCATGCATTTGCTGTTGCATGAGAATAAAGGAGGATAAATGTTTGATAATGTTTTAAAAGAAGTTGAGGAACAATGTAGGGAAGAACGGATTCCGATGTTGGGACCACAAAAAGCGAAACTACTTGCAAGTTGTATTGAAAAAGCAAAACCGTCCCTTATTGTAGAATGCGGTACTGCCATCGGTTATTCAGGATTATGGATATTACGTGAACTAAAAAAGATTGGTGCAGGACGTTTAATAACGGTTGAGATAGAAGAGGACAACGCTCAGCGCGCACGTGCAAACTTTGAAAATGCGGGTGTATCTGACCTTGTAGACTCACGCATTGGGGATGCTGCAGAAGTGCTGAAAACTATTGAAGAGCCTGTCGATTTTCTTTTCCTTGATAACAACAAAGACGGTTACTTTGCCTGTTACAAGGCGATTGAATTTCGGTTAACGAATCCCGCTACAATTGTGGCAGACAATGTCGGAAGAGCTGAACAGATGGCAGATTATCTCGATCATGTCCGTTCAAACTATGAATCCGAAACCCACTGGTTTGAAAGTTGGCGACGAAGACGTGACGGAGGAAACAATCCAGGTCCTCCGAGACGTGATGGTATGGAAGTTACTATTTACAAACATTAATATAATTTAAAGATGAAAAGAGGAATTAAGTGAAAAGATATTTTATTTCAGGTTTACAATTGAGTTTGATTTTTAGCATTTTTACATTTTTTATTTTAATTAATACCGTCAATGCACAAGAATGGGAAACGAAAGCGGATATGGTCAATCCGAGGTTATTTTTCTCCGTTTCTACTCTTGACGATGAGATATATGTTATTGGTGGCATGCTTGCAGACCCAATGGACAGTGTTGAGGTATACAACCCCAAAACTGATAGGTGGAGTGAGAGATCCAGTTTGACATCACCACGTGCAGGGGCAGTATCCTGTGAAGTCGGTGGAAAAATATATGCAATCGGTGGATGGGACGGTCAAAATCCTGCTCTTGGCACAGTCGAAGTATACAATTCAACCACAGATACCTGGACAAAAAAAGCGGATATGCCTACCCCACGTTCATTTTTTTCTGCTGTTGCTGTAGATGAGAAAATATACACATTCGGTGGAGTTTCAATGAATGTTGGACCTGTCTTAGCAACTGTTGAAGTGTATGATACAAGCACCGACAAATGGGAAAAAAAAGCAGATATGCCAGATCCCCGTTCAGGGATGGCAGCAGCAGAATATAGAGATAAAATCTATCTTATAGGTGGAGTCAGTGGCATAGTTGGTCCGTTTGTAAAAGAAGTACAGGAATATGACCCTAACACAGATACTTGGACAAAAAAAGCAGATATACCAACTCCAAGAACTGCATTGGCAGTAAGTATTGCGAATGCAAAAATCTACGCAATTGGTGGTGCCCCTGTTGTGCAAGGTCCTGGAATGACAACAGTTGAAATGTATAATCCGTTAACAGATACATGGGAGGAAAGTACAGATATGCCAACTGCACGAGTTTTCTTAGGTGCAGGAACTGCCAATGGAAAAATTTATGCTATTGGTGGTGTGGTCGAGGGACTTGGACCCCAAATTCTAAACACTGTTGAAGAATTTACTGCTGACAGTTTAAATGTAGCAGCATTGGATAAGTACCTAACATTCTGGGGTAAGATAAAAGTAAGATGATCCAATAGACTCCACCCTACACAATTATATTCAAAACCATAATCCAAATGATGTCAATGGAAAGGAATAGGTGAAATGCAATTCCTCGAAAGCTGTCGAAAAAACAGATATTGATAGATTGGGTGCTAAATCCAAATACACCTAAAGATGCTTGGAAAACAATGTCGTATTGAGAAATCGCTAAAGCAACTAAACTCTCCACGCCTTATATGTGAGTCGATCAACTGTTGATAGACACAATAGGAAGAGAAAGAAAAGGTCAAAAAACGACACTAAATAGGGTGGAATCGCTACCACATAACCCGGTTTTATCTGGTGTGGAGCAAATGCTTTAGCCCTATCAATACTGCTCTGCGGTTATTAAACCATAAATCTCTATTTCACTAATTCTTCCCGGTAAATGAATAGGTATTCGATTGGTTATTATTGTTTTATCAAGCCTTCCAGAACCTATTGTTGCTATTCCATATTTTTGAACTTGTGGATTAGTCTTCAATATACGAATCTTAATCTGATTAGTATAATATGGAATCTTAAGTTTGAGGTCAATTATATTGGATCTTACATCTCGCATCTCAATAATACGTTGCCACTCTTCACTATCTGTTCTTCTACCTTTATTCACGTAAACAACAAAATGGTTTAAATTTTCCGAGTGAAGGATAATCCTATAAATTTTTTTCTTCTCAGGTAATGAAACAATAACTATAGAATCATTCCGTTCAATTTCTCCTTTATTATTTAATGCAAACGCTGCTTCTCCTACAGTTTCGAGATTTCCATCAATCATTTGTGGACTCGTTGATTGAACACCATTCATTAGGGCATAGTTCGCACTCCATTCCTGAGCCGAAAAAATTGTACTACATCCAGTAATCATAAAAGGAATATAAAACATAAAGAGGTAATTGAAAAATTGATTGAACACAGTTTTTCTCTTTCTTTATCACTTAGTTCCATTCAAATTATAAGATACGCTGTAGGACAATAGAGGTAAGGTGCATACAATATTATAACTACCCATCGTCTTATCAATACCTAATTAGATGATTCTGATTCTCTTTTCGCACACGGTACTATAATAGAATCTACCATGCCGTGCAATATCTTCTTATCTGATGGACAGACAGCAGCCTGTATACCACCAAGTTTCACGGAGTCTCCTACAACAAAATAGTATGGACGGAGTAGCGGACGTGATGGCATCTCTTGTATCTCCTCAGAGTCAAAATCGTAATATTGCATTCGAATACGGTGTGCAGTATGAAATTCTTGAAGAACATAAGGTGTATTCTCAAAATTTGTTAGAGCATTCTCAATAACTGCTTCCCACTCATCTGTTGGTAGGTCATGTCCTATTGCCACACCACGGCTGCCCCATGCAAGTTCAGAAAAACCTGAGGGTTTGATTACCAATTCACGTTGTCGTTGTGTAACTCCGGAGAATTGTCGCCAGTCAGTTACAGGAGTATTATCTATCTCTAAGTTCGGAATCACAGCATGTGGTGGAAGAGGGCGCGGGTCAAGAATCCAGGTCTGTGGAATTGTCTCCTGAAGAAATAGATAAGTTTTCTTACCAAGTTGACGTTGCCAAAATGACTGTAGTGATGGGTGATGAAAGAGTGCAAAATACAATTTCTCTTCCAAATGTGCTTTTGGGGGAGGTGTCATGACAACGGTACGTTTTTTAGCACTATAAAAGATTAGTTCTGCTTTTGGTATATTTGGAAGATCAAACATCTCATAGAAACGATAAACGACATCAACATTCATCTTGCCAGATTGGCTTTCTACAAGTAACCCTTCTTCTGTAAAAATAACTTCGTTAGGTTTTACTGCTGCAGTTCTAAGTCCAGTTTCACTAAGTGCATTAGCCAACCAAATCATCTCAGGACGGTAGTCTTCAGATTCATCAGAAACCACAATCGCAAGTGTAGGATCGTCCTTCTTTGCCAAAGCACGTATCATCTCCGCATAGGAATTCATCATACCGTCTTTTCCACCGATGATATTGTATCCGAGTTTCGAATATAATCTCGCTAAACAACCTGTTGCACCGATGAAACCAGGAATAGAGTCCAATTCCGTAATTACACGTGTGTCATCAGAGGTAGGTAATATATCAGGACGAATTACAGAGGGGATATGGCTTTTGAACCGATTCATTCGTCCCTGTTGAATAACAGACTCAGGTTTGCCAATATCCAAGTATTCTGCTACCCAAGAGGGCTGAATTCCTCTTACACTTTGGGAATAAAGTAAATTGCAGGCGCGATAAAACTGTAATAAATGTGGACCCAGTTCTTCAAACCAACTTAACTCTTCTTGTGAAATCCAGAAAGGTTCTGGTGAGATTCTCCAAGATGTATTACAGTTGGGATGAACATCCCTTTTTTCTGACAAAAATAATCTTTCTTTCGGTATCTCATCATTGATCAACAAACATATCTGTTTTGCATCCAAACTAATTCTCCCTAAGTCTATACAATCCTGCTTTCTAAATAATAACCTGCTTGACGAAATCTATTTTTTCCTGTGCTGCGATTGTGTTAAGTACATTACGTGGTACTAAACTGTCTACAGTAATCAGTGTAAGTGCGTATTCTCCAATGACTGAACGTCCAACTGTCATATCAGCAATGTTGATGTCATGCTCACCCAAGATAGTTCCAATTAAACCGATCATACCCGGTTGATCCCGATTGTATATAAGTAATATATATCCTTCTGGTATTGCGTTAAGATGAAGTTGGTTGATACGTACAATGCGGATATCTTTCTTGCCAAATGTTGTTCCCGCAAGAATAGTCTCCCCCTTATCTGTAATGACGGTGACAGTCATCAAGTTTGCAAAATCCGTCTGAGAATCACTTTTTGTTTCAGTCACGGATATGCCACGCTGTTTGATGAGAAATGGAGCGTTGACATAATTTACCTCAGTTAATATTGGTGTTAATATTCCCTTTTGTAGTGCGACAGTAATAGGTGTTACATCTTCTTTCTGAAAAAGTGTTCCACTATAATGTATTTTTATGGATGAAACTTGTCCTTCAACAATTTGTGCATGAAAACTTCCTATCTTTTCTGCAAGTTCCAAATAGGGTCCTAATATATCAAACACCCTTGGATCAATTTTGGGTTGGTTAACAGCGTTAGCAACGGGTTTACCGTTTAAGGCATTGATGACCTGTTGTGCCACTTCAATAGCAACATGTTCTTGTGCTTCAGTTGTTGAAGCACCAAGATGTGGTAACGCAAGAACATTTTCCAATTCAAGTAACGGATTATCAGTTGCCGGTTCATCTTCAAAAACATCAAGCGCAGCACCAGCAATCTGTTTTTCTTTTAACGCATGATAAAGTGCCTTTTCGTCAATGATTCCACCACGTGCACAGTTTATCAAACGTCCAGATGGTTTCATCAATTGTAATTCTGTTTCTCCAATACTGTGGTAGGTATCGGCATTAAGGATGGTATGAATTGAGATATAATCCGATTCACGAAATAAGGTCTGTCGGTCAACAAGACGGACACCTAATGTTTCTGCAGCATTGGCAGATATATGCGGGTCATAAGCGATAAGTTGCATGCCAAAAGCGTGTGCTCGTTTTGTTACTTCGCGTCCAACCCTACCGAGTCCTACTGTTCCAAATACCTTACCGTATAGTTCAACACCGATAAAATCGCTTCTTTGCCAAGTGCGGTTTTTGAGGGAAATTCCCGCTGGAACGATGTTCCGTGCCAAAGCTAATAACAACGCAATGGTATGTTCCGCCGCAGCTATTGTATTACCGGTAGGCGTATTGACGACCAATATACCGTTTCGTGTTGCTGCTTCAACATCTATATTATCAACACCGACCCCAGCGCGTCCAATGACCTTCAGATGCTTTGCCGCATCAATGACATCTGCAGTTACTCTCGTCTCACTTCTAATCAATAACGCATCATAATTTCCAATGCATTCCAAAAGTTGCTGGTGTGACAACTCTAATTCAACATCTACCTGATAATTACCACTATTGATTAAAACATCTAATCCCTGCTGTGATAGCAAATCGCTAACCAGCACTTTATCCATAATAGATTTACCTCCCACTGACTCATGAAGCATGCTAAATTGTAGCACTGTTAGCGTACGGTGTCAATTTTATTTTAAAAATGTACTATCGTAATTGTTATAACTTTCTCATGTATATTAAAGCGAAAAAATTAGAATTTATACTTGACAATTTTTTGTCATATAAATATCATATAAGTAACCTAATTTAGTTGTTTCGTAAAGTAGAGTTTCCATTCATGTCCCAGAAAAATAAAAGTATACGATTGTGGCCCCTACTTATCATCATCGGTCTTGCCATGCTTGGGATCGGTATAGTGTGGATAAGGGATGCGGGTCATCGTCAAGATAAAGTTGCACTCTCAGTGTTACTTCTGTTCTTTACGGTTGTTCTGGGTTTAGTGTGGTTGTTAGTGTTATCACGTTTGACTTGGAGAATTAAATTACTCGGATTTGGTGTATTCCTTCTTATCACATTTTCTTTTGTAATCTTTTTCCAATTTAATGGGTTCAGTGGTGACCTTGTCCCGCAATTCAAACTCAGGTGGGGCGGAGAACCACACAGCACTTTTTCCCAAACGCACAACTCATCACATAAGGTTCTGACAGATTATCCACAATTCCTCGGTCCCAACAGAAACGCTGTAGTAACAGGAATTAGACTTGATACTGATTGGAAAAACAATCCACCAGAATTAATCTGGAGGCATCCTATCGGTGCAGGGTGGTCGAGTTATGCAGTTGTCGGTGATTCTGCAATCACTCAGGAGCAGGAAGATGAATGGGAAAAGGTTGTATGTTACGACTTACATACAGGTAAGGAAAAGTGGACACACAGAGACAAGGCAAGATATTATACAGCACTTGGTCAACTGGGTCCGCGGGCAACACCAACCATAGATGGAAACCATGTCTATACTGTCGGAGGAACTGGTATTCTGAATTGTTTGAAGTTTGAAACCGGAGAACAAATTTGGTCTACCAATATATTCGAAGAAAACAATGCTTCTGCTCCTCCTTGGGGTGTGAGTGTTTCTCCTCTCGTTTATGGCGATCTTGTAATCGTGAGTGCCGGGGGTGCAGTTGCCTATAACAAAACTACGGGTGATATTGCGTGGACTGGACAAAGAATTCGGAGTGCCTATAGTTCACCATTTTTTACTAACTTCGCAGGAACAGAACAGGTGATATTGTTTGACGATGGACTTGTAACCTCGCATGAACCTTCAACTGGCAAACTCCTGTGGAAGCAAAGTTGGCAGTCTGCTGGTGTAGAAATAGCATCACAACCTACCCCGCTTCCTGAGGACAAACTTCTCGTCTCATCTGCTTATGGAATCGGTGCGAAGTTATTTCATATTACCAGAAGTAACCCATCAGGAGAATTTAACGTTAATCTCTTATGGGAGACAATCTATTTTAAAGCTAAATTTACCACCATCATTTACTATGAAGGTTTTATATACGGTCTTGATGATGGAATCTTCGCTTGTGTAAATTCGGCTAATGGTAAAAGAAAATGGAAACGTGGTCGTTATGGGCATGGCCAAACACTCCTAATTACTGATGTCTTGTTGGTACTTACCGAATCTGGTGATATCGTCCTATTAGAACCAAACCCAGAAGAACATAAAGAACTCGCACATTTTTCCGCAATAAATGGACAAACATGGAACAATCCTGCACTTGCAGATAATTATCTGCTTGTACGTAACAGCCGAGAAGCAGCTTGTTACCGGTTGCCAATTAGATGAACTAATAAACGGTTTCTGGTCAACAGCGTCATTACTTAATATCAAAAGCAATTATATCCCACATTTATCGTGGACATTACACATAATAGAGGAAAACAATCACTGATGAATGCTTATTTGAAAATTTTTATCGGTATTTTGGTTTGCTGTGGTTTCTGTGTTTTGCTCAACACAACCACAGTTGCTAACGCTGTACATGACCCAACAATTGATTCTCCACTCGAACAAACTATAGATGATATTATAAAACAATTCCGACGTAAAGGTCCTTTGGCTTCAACAGAACGCACAAGTTTTGTCGTTTTTGATCTGTCAAGAAATAAGAAGTTGGTTTCAATTAATGAGAACCGACAGATGATGGCTGCCTCATTAGTAAAGAACTTTGTGATGCTCATATATTTTCATGAAGTCAAACAAGGTCGCTTACATCACACAACCCGAAATAAGGAACATTTAAAAAAAATGATTCGGTATAGTTCAAACACATCAACTAACTATTTTATGCGATTGTTAGGTGGTCCTTACAATGTCAACAGAAAACTTAGAGCGAATTATCCTTATTTCAAACATACAAAAATAATTGAATATATACCCGCAAATGGACGGACGTACCGTAATCTAACCAGTGCCAGAGATCTGAATGAGTTTTATGTACGGTTGTGGCATAATAAACTTCCATATTCAGACAAAATGAAGTATTACTTTGTACTACAGAACGGTGATTATATTTTCAAAAAAACACGTATCCCAGCATCTGTAAAGGTTTATAATAAAACAGGAACAGTTTACGGATTAATAGGTGATAGTGGTATTATTGAAATGCGTGATCCAAAAGGTAAACTTCGATCTTATGTCTTTACAGGTTTGATCGAAGACAAAACTAAAACCAATTACCGTAGGCGACGAATTTCATTTGGGGCATGGGTCGGTCAACGTGCAAATATCCTACGCCGCGTATCCGAAAGAGTCTACGACTACATTGACAATACCTACGGTGGTAGTTTTATCCTTCGCTAACAATATCATATAAGGCATTCATGACATCCATTGTAAATATCGGTAGACGAATTGAACTCGTCCCTATAGATCCTCATTTCAAGGATATTACTATAGCACTTTACCTACAAGATCTCGATTCACGTGCGGTCTTCCGAGTTCATACATACAGTCGTTTAGAAGGTGCTGCAAAACGAATACAAGAAGTCATTAATATTATGCAGACATTGGGTGGTATGCAAAAGACTTCTGATAGTTTGCTCTATTTTCCATGTGGTGATAAACATGAAGCAGCATGTCGTCGGGTTTTCTTAGAGGCATGTAAACTCACATCGGACACCCATGTTCAACCCCGTCCCCTGAACATACTTGATAAGAAATCTAAGTTAACTATTTCTGTTGACTCTCTTGGTTCTGGCACATATAGCGTAAAATCAAATGGAGAAGGTCGTAGGGCAGAACGGCGTATCTCTTCCATAGCTGCTGGATTGATAAAATTGGGTGAGATGGAACCTGCGGAAGAAAATTCAACAGATTCTGTCAAATTCCCATGCGGTCAGTCACACGATGAACTTATTGGACTATTGTTAGTTCGTGCCCCAAATGTTCGTATAATTCTTCGAGAAGAGGAAGCAGATGCTGCACGAGGTATGCTTACTGCACCCAGTCAACAAACTTGAGGTAATCACTGTGAAAAATGAACAACCCGTTGTCAAACCGATGTCCGGACGTGAACGTGTTCTTGCAGCTCTCCGCAATGAACCAACTGACCGCACGCCTGTATGTAATCCCACCTCTGTTGCGACCGTTGAATTGATGGATTTGGTCGGTGCTCCATTCCCACAAGCAAATCGAGAACCTGAACTGATGGCAAGACTTGCTGCCACAGGTTATACTGAACTCGGTTTTGATACCATCATGCCGGTCTTCACAATTATTCAAGAATCCAGTGCACTCGGATGTAAAATACAGTGGGAACAGAAGGATAATTGGCCCACGGTAAAAATGCGTGAACCAATTTGGGAAGATGTTGACGATATTAATATCCCTAACGATTTCCTTACTCATCCAGACACACAATGCGTGCTTGAAGCAATCAAGATATTAAAAAAAGAATATGGTGATGAAGTTGCTGTTATTGGAAAGACAATGGGACCATGGTCACTTGGTTACCACTGCTTTGGGGTTGAACCTTTCCTTTTGCTATCCCTTGACGATCCCGGAAAAACGAAACTCGCATTGGATCGTATGAAAGAAGCCACCGTACAATTCGGTATTGCTCAGATAGAAGCAGGCGCAGACGCTCTCACACTCCCTGACCATGCCACAGGTGACCTCGTCAGCGGTGAGTACTACAAACGCTATCTCCGTGACTTGCATATTGAATTCGTAGATCGAATCCCAATCCCTCTTATCCTACATATATGTGGACGTACTGTCGATCGCATGGAATACATTGCACAAACTGGAATGGCTGCATTCCATTACGACTCAAAAAACGAACCGCAAGAATCGATGGATATTGTGCAGGAACGGATTGCACTGGTAGGTAATATCAATAATCCTGAAACACTCTTTGCAAAACAGCCGGAAGACGTTCACGCAGAAGTCATAAAGAACCTTGAAGCTGGTGTACCACTCATTGGTCCAGAATGTGCTATTCCCCTCCAAACCACGATTGAAAACTTGCAAACAATTCCACACGCAGTTCAGCATTGGCATAACTCCCTGTCATAACACCACGATTATTCCATATCCAGTTGTATCGATAAATTAACGTGAGTTCAATATAACAGAAATGAATGAGATCGTAGGTTGGGTTCCGTGCCTTAACCCATAACTGTCAACTTATAGTAAACATTGAAATTAAAGAGACACATTTCTGTAGGAGTGATCTCCGAATCGCGACAGGACTTAGGAGCAATCGGGAATCGGAGTTCCCTCCTACATCAGGAATGTAGCGTTAATTCTAATCTCTACTATAGTTATCGGTTTTTTCGGAATATTTTTCACAATTCAATATAATCTCTTGTAGGTCGTGTAGAAAGAAGCGAAATCTATATTTGTTATTTTACCCTTACATTGTTTATCCGTATGTGCTATAAATTGTGACTTTTTTGCACGTCACAGTGACGTTAAGAATTCAGTCAGGATAAGGAATGTGACGCGAATTTCGCTTTTTTTATTTTGCTCTTTTTTGGTCTTTTTCTTATCTTGACCTACCTTGGATTTCTGATCGTGTCATCATTTTT
>JAPOQK010000043.1 GCA_026710795.1 Candidatus Poribacteria bacterium | reverse complement strand
TTTACATTCAAAAAAACCGATGAAAACAACCCATAAACCCAGACAGGAACTAAAACCAGTGAAAAATACCAAAAGTTACCGTTATGCAGAAATTAGACACAAAACGGTAACCTTTTTATACGGAAGAAAAATCCAATGAAAATACAAGATAAAATAAACAATTCACAGTCAAATATGATGTCCGAAGTCTTGTGCATGGTTTTTCCATTCCTTATCTTTATGCAAAAACTTTACACACCCGCATTTCATGAAGTTAATCAATACATATAAATACCAGTATGTATGAATACTTTCTTTTATATAGATTTAATGTTGTCCAATATGTTAATATTAGACGATTCATTAATATAAAGTTTCGCAAAAAATAAATTGTTCAGGTTATCTAAATCAACGGAGAAAAATATTATGAATGAAAAATTTGAACCAGAAAATATAGATGAAGTTGATAAGGTATTAGAGTACTTCAACCATTTTCATGATGGATATGTTGAGGGAATAGAAATAAAGTTTGAAAATTACAAATCATTCAAGGATAATGGGGCAGCAAATGGTATCGGAGGGGCAGATATGACAATAATTCTTACTGTCAATGCTTATCCCTACGGAAAAGACCATAACCAGCTGGTTGTAGTTGAATTCTTAGATGTAAAATCATTCGAAATCATTAATGAACGATATGATAAATTCCCAGATTGGGGGATTGGTCAGGCACTTACATCACCTGTCCCGGAACCTCATGAGAATGACATCTTTTGGGATTTTTATTTTTTAGGTGACAAAGCAAAGTATGAGGTCACATGCTCAAAAATTGTCTTTACAAATCTGGGATATATTATGAATAAAGCGGAATTAAAAAACTAACGGTAATACATTGACAACTGAAACGATGACAAAAGAAGAATCGTTGTAAGATAAATATAGGATTTCTTGGTAAATTTGAATGAAACTTAGGAATATTCCTGATTTTTTGTAGATTACTATCTACCAAATATGTTATCATTTTGAAATTGATAATGAAATATTACCGTCCAGCAGCTGTTTTTCTAACCGATAATACACAAATGTTTGATATTTTTTGGCAGTGTGTAAGGAGAACTATGCAACATTCCTATCATCATTACTTTCTTATCCTTGTTTTTCTGTGCTCGTTGACACCTTTAAATTTCAGTGATGCGGATGACCGAAACGATAAAGAACAGATTGATTTTTTCAACTCACAAGTGAAACCTATTCTTGAGCAAAACTGCCTTCAATGCCATGGTGGCGGAACTGAAGTCAAGGGCGGGTTAGAATTAACGAGTCGGGAAAAGATTCTTGAAGGCGGACATTATGGTCCGGTTGTATCGTTAGAAAAGCCTTCTGATAGCTTTTTGCTTGAGATGATCGGATACGGTCAAGAGACGGCACAAATGCCACCTGACGGCAAGTTAGACGATGAATCACTTGAAACTTTAGCGAAGTGGATTAACATCGGACTCCCTTATCCGACGACAACAAACGATGATCCACCAATTCTTCAACCCGAATCCGATTATTGGGCATATCGTCCATTAAAACGTCCTCAAGTGCCATCAGTGCAAAAATCGGATTGGGTGAAAAATCCTATTGATGCATTTATTCTCGCTAAATTGGAACAAGCAGATTTTACTCCTGCATCCCCCGCAAGCAAACAGACGCTTATTCGTCGCGTATATTATGATCTTACAGGATTACCTCCTTCACCTGAAGCAGTGGAAACGTTCTTGAATAACACCGATCCGAACGCTTATGAAAAACTAATAGATACACTTCTGCAGTCGCCACGGTACGGAGAAAAGTGGGGACGGCATTGGCTTGATCTTGTTCGGTATGCTGAGACAAACGGTTATGAAAGCGATTCTGATAAACCCTATATATGGCGATACAGAGACTATGTTATAAATTCCTTCAATGATGACAAACCGTATGATGAATTCATAAAGGAACAATTGGCAGGTGATGAACTTGATACAGTTACTGCAGAAACTATAATTGCAACGGGGTACCATAAACTGGGTGTTTGGGACACTGGACCTGCTGATAGGAAACTTGCACAATACAACTACCTTGATGATATTGTTTCGACTACAGGACAAGTGATGCTTGGTATGACAGTCGGGTGTGCCCGATGCCACGATCACAAAATTGATCCTATTTCAACACAGGATTATTACAGTTTTCTTGCATTTTTCCATGACATCACACCTCACAATGGTGGTCCACTTGCAGACATTGGAACTCCTGAACAAAAAGCAGAACGTAACCGACACCAAACAGAAAAACGAATTGCTGAAGAAAAGTTTCATGATGAACTGTTTAGGATACAAGAACACATAAAAATAGAACTTGCTAAAATACATACAGAACCTATATTCCCTGAAATAAAGGCATCTCCAATCCGTGATTTGACATATAGATTCTACCGAGGTATATTTGAACAATTTCCTAATGACTTTGATGCTCTTGAACCCACAGCAGAAGGAAATTTATTCAGCAACCTTTTCACGCTTACACCCGCAAACCCAAAGAAAAACATTGGTTTGGTTTTTGAGGGAATATTACAGGTACCCGAAGATGCAATTTATACATTCCATCAAAACCTGAATGGTGAAAATAGATTGATACTTAACGGACAGTTAATAAGTGAATTGAGCGGTGATAGCGAAACACAGGTTTCCCTTGTAAGTGGTGATGTATCGATTCGACTTGAGTATTTTAATAAGGATTTAGATAAACCGAATCTGGATATCTCTTGGTCAGGACCAAATTTTACGAAACAACCACTTTCAACAAATGCTACTATTAATTTTGATAAGTTACTAAACACGCACAAAGATTTTATCGAATCCGATGAGACGATGAAATCGTTAGTAAATAAATACAAAGAAATTAAACAACAGCGAGAGCAACGTCGTCGTCAACGTGTTCCTTATGTTTATCAAGCATTGGCGGTTTCTGAGAAGTCGCAAACTCCGACACATATTCTACGTCGTGGCAATCCTCACCTTGTTGGACGTGAGGTAAAACCCTCTTTTCCTGCTGTGCTGAATCCATCTACAGTAAACATCCCATCATTGCCAAAAGACGCAAAGTCATCTGGAAAACGGCGTGTTTTCGCTGAATGGGTTGCAGATACTGATAATCGTCTCACAGCACGTGTGATGGTAAATCGTATATGGCAATACCACTTTGGACGAGGAATTGTCCGTTCATCCAACGATTTTGGTCTCTTGGGCACATCCCCAACACATCCAGAACTCCTTGACTGGCTTGCATCTGAGTTCATGGCAAATGGATGGAGGATCAAAGCGATGCATAAGTTGATAATGACATCAAACACTTATATGATGTCTACACAGAATAATCCAAAATTCGTTCAACTGGATGCAAACAACGACCTCTTTTGGAGATTCAACATGCGCCGTTTGGCAGCAGAGGAAATAAGGGACTCTGTGCTGATGATTACTGGAAACTTGAATCCTAAAATGGGAGGTCCCAGTGTATTTCCAGAATTACCTGAAGAAGTATTGGCTACAGCATCAAGACCGAGGAATGTTTGGGGCAAATCACCTCCTGAAGAAGCGAACAGAAGAAGTGTATATGTTAAGGTCAAACGTTCCCTGCTTGTTCCGATATTGAACCAATTTGACCAAGCAAACACAGATTCAACATGCCCTGTCCGTTTTTCAACAACTGTGCCGACTCAATCATTGACTATGCTAAATGGTAAGTTCATCAATGATAACGCGCTTGCTTTCGCGAACAGGATGCGGTATGAAGGTGGTGAGGATTTAGAGGAACAGGTTCAATTTGGACTACGGCATGTCTTATGTCGTGAACCGGAACAGGTAGAAATTCAACATGCATTGACATTTATGCGAGAACTACAGCAGCATGATAGCGTGAGTTCAGAGGTAGCACTTAACCGATTTGCATTATTGGCATTGAATCTAAACGAATTTATCTTTTTAGATTAAGTTGTCACTATTTTGAAACTGGAAAATAGAAACTCTAAGATTGGAGATATATGATGAGCAGTCAACCTGAGACTTATAAAACGACAAAACCAAAAAGCAATTTTTGTGGTCAAACCCGACGAGAATTTCTTGGTAACATCGCTGGTGGATTTGCATCATTAGCATTGACAGGACTGTTATCTTCAGACGGTTTTCTCGATTCTCAAGCATTCGCGGCAGATGGTGTGACCCCTTACAACAACCCGCTTGCCCCTAAACCCTCCCACTTCACCCCTAAGGCAAAACGAGTAATCTTCTTGTTCATGTATGGTGGTCCAAGTCATGTTGATACTTTTGACTACAAACCAGAATTGATTAGACTAAATGATAAGACTGTTCAAGTGAAAACAAAAGGTCGTGGTGGTGAGAGAAATAAGGGACGTATCGTCGGTCCCAAATGGGAGTTCAAACAGTATGGCGAATCGGGTCAGTGGGTTTCCGATCTATTTCCTCACATTGCAACATGTGTTGATGACATCGCTTTCATCAAATCAATGACTGCTGACTCACCATTGCACGGTTCAGCGATGCTGATGATGAATGCAGGTCGTATCATCAGTGGTCACCCATCACTTGGATCTTGGGTGAACTACGGACTTGGAAGTGAGAATGAGAATCTTCCTGGATATGTTGTAATGCTTGATCGAACTGGTGGTCCGATCAGCGGTGCCAAAAACTGGAGTAGCGGGTATATGCCTGCTGTTTATCAAGGCACCGTATTCCGTTCTGAAGGAGAACCGATACTCAATTTGAAACGATCTGATGACATGACAGACAGTGAGCAAAGAAGGTTGCTTGATTATATGCAGAAATACAATTCAACACACCTATCTAAACGGACGGATAACACCGATCTTGCTGCGCGAATATCAAGTTATGAGTTGGCATATAAGATGCAGTCTGCGGCACCAGAAGCGGTTGATATAGATAGTGAACCAGAACATATTAAGACTCTTTACGGGGTTGATCAGAAAGAAACAGAGGAGTATGGAAAAAAATGCCTCTTAGCAAGGAGACTGGTCGAACGCGGAGTGCGTTTCATTCAGGTCTACTCTGGGGGTGCACATAATGACGACAATTGGGATGCACACGGGGGTATTGAAAAAAATCATAACAAACATGCCAAGGCGACTGATAAACCGATTGCAGGACTACTTAAAGACCTGAAACAACGTGGTCTACTTGACGAAACAATAGTTGTATGGGGTGGTGAATTCGGTCGTCAACCAACAGCAGAATATGCAAAAGGCACTGGACGGGACCACAACTCTTATGGATTCACGATGTGGATAGCGGGTGGTGGTATCAAGGGTGGCATAAGCGTTGGTGAAACAGACGAACTCGGTAGTGCAGCTGCAATAGACCCGTTTCATGTTAGAAACCTACACGCTACTATTCTTCATCAACTTGGTATTGAACCGAATCGACTCACATATTTTCACGGTGGTTTGGATAAAAAACTTGTCGGTGTTGAAGGTGCCGAACCAATTTGGCAGGCTATAAGTTAGTTGTCCGATAATACAAAAACAGTTTCATAAAACTCTGTTTTTCCATTCATTATAGCATTCCCTACCAGAATCGTAGTTATAAACATCCACGATATTCTACGGACATAGGATATGTCAACTGCGTTTATTTTGCAGTTGACATTCTTACCTTTTGCAGTGTATGATAGGAAAATACAGGACATGATAGGAGGAAATAAATTTGGCAGCAGATATCGGTCTCATCGGATTAGCAGTGATGGGTGAAAACCTTGCACTGAATATGGAAAGCAAAGGCTTTGAGGTAGCGGTTTTTAACCGAACCGTTTCTCGCGTAGATGATTTCATTGAAGGGTCGGCAAATGGAAAAAATATAATCGGAACACACTCCATACCTGAATTCATTGGTAAATTAGAGACACCAAGAAAAATAATATTGATGGTTAAAGCAGGTGAACCTGTTGACGCGTTTATTGAGTTATTAGTTCCACATCTCTCAAAGGGTGACCTGATTATTGATGGTGGAAACTCGAATTTCAACGATACAATTCGTCGGCATCAGGAATTAAATGAAAAAGATATACTATTTATCGGCACAGGAATTTCTGGCGGTGAAGAAGGTGCGCTCAAAGGACCAGCAATGATGCCAGGAGGTTCTCCAGAAGCTTATACTCTCGTAGAACCGATCTTCACAAAAATAGCAGCACAAGTTGAGGGTACGCCTTGTTGTTCCTACATTGGTCCAAACGGTGCAGGACATTACGTCAAAATGGTGCATAACGGTATTGAATACGGGGATATGCAACTGATCTGTGAAGCGTATTCTCTCATGAAAAACGTTTTGGATATGAACGCTGATGAGATGCACGAAGTCTTTAACGAATGGAATCAAGGTGAACTCAATTCCTACCTTATTGAGATAACTGCTGACATATTCACACAACGGGATGCAAACGGCACACCATTTGTGGATGTTGTTTTAGATAAAGCAGGACAAAAGGGTACTGGTAAATGGACAAGTATCTCAGCACTTGATCTGGGAATATCTGCTCCTACTATTGCAGAGGCGGTTTTTGCACGTTGTATCTCTGCTATCAAAAGCGAACGGGTTGACGCATCCAAGGTAATCAACGGACCGAAAGGTAATTTTGATGGTGACCGTGAGGAAGCACTAAATGCTATCCACGATGCACTATATGCCGCAAAAATATGCTCTTATGCACAAGGATTCGCATTGATGCGCGAAGCAAGTGCAGAAAATGAATGGGGTTTGGATCTCGGTAAAATCGCTTTAGGTTGGCGTGGTGGCTGTATCATTCGGGCAAAATTCCTACATCGGATAGCAGAAGCGTTTGAACGAAATCCAGAACTTCCTAATCTGTTACTCGACTCCTATTTCCGTGGTATCATAGAAGCGGCACAATCTAACTGGCGAAATGTCATAAGCACTGCTACACAACTTGGTGTACCGATCCCAGCGTTTAGTTCTGCGTTAGCATATTTTGATAGTTATCGCAGTAGTAGGCTTTCTGCTAACCTGATCCAAGCAATGCGTGACTTTTTCGGTGCACATACCTACAATAAATTAGATGCAGATGGAAATACCATTCTTGGAGATGATGGTGAACCGACGGTGTTCCATACTGAATGGATGTTAGAAAACCGTCCGGAAGTTATTGTTGAATAAAGCAGCAGGTACTCCGATGTGTCGAAGTATCGGGTATTCATACTATAAGGAGAATTATGTCTCAAGGACCGCAACAAGCATTACACGACTTTACACCACAACACGAATATTTTGTTGGAATTGACTCAGATGGATGTGTTTTCAATAGCATGGAAGTCAAACATAACGACTGTTTTAGCGTAAATGTCGTCAAGCATTTTGGGTTGGCATCTATCTCACGACAAGTTCATCAGGCATGGGATTTTGTTAACTTATACTCCACAATGCGTGGCACAAATCGGTTTAAAGCAGTTCTTCTTGTGTTTGATTATTTACGGGAAATGGATCTTGTACAGAAGATGGGTTTAGAAATTCCAGAGCTACCACATTTGCGAGAATGGACTGAAACCGAAACGAAACTTGGCAATCCCGCGCTTCAGGAAGCAATTGATAATGCAACTGGTGAAAGACAGGACGAGTTAGAACATGTGATGAAATGGAGTCTCGGTGTGAATGAAAGTGTTGCTGAGATTGTCTACAACCTTCCTCCATTTCCCGGTGTCCGTGAAGCATTACAACGTCTTCAAGGAAAAGCAGATGTCATTGTGGTTTCGGCTACGCCAGATGAAGCACTCAAACGTGAATGGGACGAACACGATATTGACCAATACGTTGCCTTGATTGCCGGACAAGAGATGGGAACGAAAACAGAACACCTTACCATCACAACAAAGGACAAGTATCCTGAAAACCACGTATTGATGATAGGCGATTCACCTGGGGACTTAAAAGCGGGTCGTAGTGTGGATGCACTGTTTTTTCCCGTCAATCCCGGTGCAGAAGATACATCTTGGGCACACTTCCTTGACGAAGGCATAGATAGATTCTTCAACGGAAATTATGTAGGCAGCTATGAAGATGAATTACTCAGTAAATTTCAAGAATTACTACCAGAAACACCTCCTTGGTAAGCATAAATCACACAAGCACACGAAAGGAAATATATGAAGATATTATTACAACATAGAGTGGAAGACGACCAATTAAAGCAGTTAGATAACATCATCGGTAGTGAACACAACTATGTCATACCGTCTTCACGAGAGGAAATTGCTGAAGAGGGTAAAGATACTGATATTTACTTTGGGTTCTGTAGTGAAGATATATTCCCACTTCTACCCAATATAAAATGGATACAAGCATCCAGTGCAGGCATGGATAAACACATGTATCCCGCAATACGCGAGAGCGATGTTATTTTGACGAACGCTGCGGGTCTGTATGGAACCCACGTTGCTGATCAAGCATTTGCGCTTCTACTCGGTTTAACGCGCGGTATCCATCATTTTGTCCGCAACCAAGACAACCATAAGTGGGGTGGTAGCAAATCTCCGATGATTGAGGTTGATGGCTTCAATATTGGCATAGTTGGGTTAGGTGGTATCGGTATGCAGATGGTAAAACGAGCAAAAGGTTTTGACATGCACGTTATCGCTGTTGATGCTTACCGCACCGATAAGCCTGAGAACGTTGATGAACTGTTGCCTATGGATAAACTCGCAGATGTAATGAGTCGGGTGGATGTTGTGATGATTGCTTGCCCCTTAACTGAGGAGACACAAGGACTGATTAATGCTGAAAACCTATCTGTCATGCAACCGACTGCGTATTTCATCAACGTCGCCCGCGGACCAATTGTCAACGAAGCAGACCTTATTGAGATACTGCAAGCTGGAAAAATCGCTGGTGCGGGATTGGATGTAACAGAGATCGAACCGCTTCCTGAAGATAGTCCGTTGTGGGATATGGATAACGTTATCATTTCACCACACGCTGCAGGTGGGTCACAGCATCGCATGCGTCGTATCACCGAGTTTTTCTTGGACAACCTTGAGCGGTATCTAAAGGGTGAAGAATTGAAGAATGTTGTAGATAAGCAGCTTGGATTTTAGTGCTATTTGAATATAAAGGTTTCTAACATATAAACCAAGGGTGAAAATCAATGGATGTATTAATCGAAATTGGAGACAAAATTACGCGATTAGCATCCGTATAATGTAGTAGAGGTTAGGGAGGATTTCTGAAATTATTAACCTCGCAGACCAAGGTGTGTTGGATATCATACGTTCCCGTGTCATTTAACATAAGTTTTGGATCAACTTGATAAACCCGTATCCCAATTTGGTATGTCTAGTGGATCATAGTTTTACCACGAAAACTAAGTTTGTCCTTGTCGTATCCCTCTACGACCAGATGCACTATAATATTTGGTATTTATGGTCCTATAACACTTAAGCATAAGTATGATAGTATGATTTAAAAAATTACAATAGTAAATGAATTTATAACAAAATCGTTAGAGGTTTGCTTGTGAGTCAACCTTTACAATTAGATTTCCATCTCTCCAAAGAAGATTTAATTGAACATTTACACTTGTCCAAACGTTCTAATAACGCGCTTAGACGTTCAGGTATTCGCACGATTGGAGAAGTCACAGACTTGGTTAAATCAGGAATGATTGCTAACATTCGCGGACTTGGGAAAAAATGTATATTGGAAATAGAAGATCGTCTTGTTAATACGAAAATTGGAGGGGGACAAAATATAGAATCAAATGCAAATACGATTCTTGGATTAGGTCGATTACAATTAGCAAAACGAGCCCGTAACGCATTGCGAAACGCAGGAATTCAAACTATTCCAGAAGTTGTACATCTTGTCGAATCAGGTGAGATCCGAAAAATTCGCGGACTTGGAAAAAAAAGTATCTTGAATATACAGGAAAGACTGGCAAGTGTTGAAATTGATTATTCAAGTAAAGTCGGTGTAAATCCAGACAGAATTCAAAGTTCAATGAACGTAGACGAAATACCAGACAGTGTTATCAATTGGCAATCATCTCTAATTACGAAACAGTTGTCAGCAGAATTGCTCCACAAAAACGCGATAGTTGCTGATCGTTCGGTTAAGGATTGGCTTACAGAAACTGAAACATGCACAAATAGCGAAGTTTATCAAGTATTAGCAACTATTTTGAGTTCCTCACTCAATATCTGTGAGGAACTTGAATATTTAATTGACTCAGTTTCCGCACAGCATTCTATTACCTTACTATTATCAAGATATGGTTTTGAAGTGAAAACACTAACTCAAATTGGAAAAGAAATGGGTATTTCACGCGAGAGAGTCAGACAGATAGATAACGAATTTAAAAACAAATTGAACAACAAGGTCAGTGGAATAGTTGATGCTAATTCTATCAGAGATCTCAAAGGCGCGCCGTCTTTGATCAGAATACAGTCAGCTCTTCTCATTGCTAGAGACATTGGCCTTGATGTCAACTATGAAGGATGGACAGAATGCATTCGTTCATCAGGTCTCGTTGGTAATTGGAAATCTCAGGACGTTGCCAGTAAAGATGTGGTTGAAGTTATGATAGCAATCTGCAATATGTTGGTTGAGTATAATATCCCCTATCTTCAAATACCTAAGTGCCTTCAATATTCCTTACAACTTACCAATGCTGGTTTACCAAATGTCCCTGCTAAGATTCTGCATGCATGTAAGAGATTGCCAAATAAAGATAAAAGACTTATCAACCGGCACACGAAACATTCCGGTGGAGTATATGCTAAATGGTTATCTCAAGAACTAAGTATAAGGATTGAGGAAACAAAAGATATATTACAAGGGTTAGGATATAAAATGCTCTGTAATGACTGGTTTATCCCAAAAGAAATGAAAGATTCTCACTTAATCACAAAAAATGACGTTTTCCATAACGGTATCCGTAAGATGTTTTCTTATTGCGGTCCTATGTCTATTGATGATATGTGTTCTGGTCTTCGACATGTTTTATCAAGGACTAAATTTCCAGTACCTCCTCCTGATGTGATGAAGGAGATAGCCAGAATTCATGATTACAAATGTGATGAAGGAATGTACTATTGGGATGGAAACTATGACGCGAATCTAAATGCAAGCGAAACTATTATAATAAATTGTTTGGATCGAATCGGTCCAGTGGTACATCATTCAGAATTAGTTCACGCTTTCATAAAAAGCAATCAGTCTATTTCCGCGTTATCCGCAACTCTGAATAATTCTCCGTTGTTTGAGAAGATAGAGATTGCTCTATATAAAGTGCGCGGAAGATCAATAAGTTACCATGACATTGAGCGTGCCAAAGTCTCTAGAGACCGACAATTTTTGAATCCAGAAGTAGAGTATAAAACAGATGGAAATGTGATCGTAAGTTTTACCGTTAGTGCTATTGTCATAGGACTAGGCACCGTTTCTTGCGATAATTTTCCAAATTTAAGTGGTGAGGATTGGAATTGCTATGTTCAAGGAGAAAGAGTTGGCAGACTATATGTAACTGAGAACGAATTTCGCCATCTTAAAATACCTTTTAAATTGCTAAATTGTCAACCAGGGAATCGCCTGATGCTTATATTCAATACATGGAACAGAACTGTTACAATAGAAAAAGTAGGGACAGATGCATAATAATGAATTCACAAAAGTTCAACTCGTTACAATAGTCGTTGCAATCTTAAACGGAGATGTAACTTATGTTGATAGGGAGGAAGTTGCTATCAAGGTAAACGATATTGCTCCGGGACGTTTTAATTGGCGAAAATATCCTGAGCGAATTGATCTTGACGCCGTTAGTATTGCACTCCGAAGCGCAAAGAAATCTCAAAACGGAGGATTAATAGTCGGAAACAATACAAAAGGATGGATGTTGAGTCCTGCAGGTTTGATGTGGATAAAAAGCATAGACCTAAAGCCAATTCATGAACAACTTTCAGTTAATGTTAAAGCAATTTCTATCTCTGCAAACCAAGAAGTAGAACACAAGCGTTTATGTAACACAAGGGCTTACAAACTATTTATTAGCGAAGAATCTGAAGCAATAGTATTGCAAGATTTCTATGAGTTTGCACGAGTGAATGAGTATTTTCAAACCAAAGCCCGTCAAAGACGGTACGCAATCATAGCGAACACTGTAATTGATGATTACACTCTATCAAAATTATGGGATTTTCTTCAAGCAAAGTTTCCACAGGAGATACGATAATGTCAATACGACAAAATATTGAAGTGACTTCGCATGTAGCTAGAGATTTCCTCCAGAACGCTGCATACTTTAACACCATGCCCAAGGTTGTTTGGGAGTACGTTGCAAACTCTCTAGATGCCGCAAAAGAAGGTCCTATAGCAGTCATTGCAATTGAAATAACAAGCCATGAGGTCAGAATATCTGACAATAGTCGCGGGATGTCTAGAAAAGAGTTAAGCAAGTTCTTCCAGATGCATGGAGAGAATATTCTTAGAAAACAGGGAAGGAAAGTCCGGGGACGATTTGGAACCGGTAAATGTGCAGCTTTTGGCTTGGCAAATTCTCTCCGCATTGACACAATTCAGTCTGGTTCTAGGAATGTCGTTGAGTTACACAGAAAGGACATTGAACGGGCACAAAGTGGTGAACCATTCTCTGTTAAAGATGTTGAAGTGAATCAGCAAACCCATGAAGATGATGGAACGATCATAATTATACAGGAGTTAAATGTAAAACGCTCAAATGTTGATAATGTTATTTCATATCTTGAACGTCACCTAAGTCGTTATCGCACCCGTGCACGTGTTACTGTAAATGGACATGTCTGCAAATTTAAAGAACCTCCATTTATAAAGGAATTTACACGTTTTCCGCAAGCAGATGTCGTCAAACACATTGGTGGTGTATCATTGAATGTGAAGATATCTCCAATACCATTAGACGATGAGACTCGCGGAATCAATATCTTGTCACACGGCATCTGGCATGAAACAACTCTTGCAGGAATTGAACGGAAAGAGAGTGCAAATCATATTTTTGGACAGATAGATGTGCCGATCTTAGAGGATGGTGAATGGCCAATTCCTGCTTTTGATAATACGCGAAATAATACGCTAAACAGACAAAATCCTGTTGTTGTTGTCCTGCTAGGTTGGCTGTCAAAGGAACTTGAAGATATAAGATCTGATTATGTAAGACAAGTGTATCAAGAACGCAAGTCAGAAATACAAGCAAAGTTAGAGAAAGAAGCTGAAAGGATATCAAACATACTCAATCAAGACTTTTTTCAGCAGGAGATAGAGTTTGAATTAGCACAAAGAGTTTCGAAACGTTCTGGAGATAAAAGCGTGAAAGAAATACTTGATAGTGAAGGTGAACTCCAATTAAATATGGTTAATAAGCAAACGTCCTCGGAGGACTCAGAAAAAACGACCAAAAACAAGGAAGATATTGAGCAAACTTCTCCAGAAAACAACACAAAAGACCGTCCTACTAAGCAACATATAAATAAACAGAGTACAAAAAACAGCTTAATCGGAAAGGATGAAAAAATGAGAAAAGTAGTATTTTCTATTGAATTTGAGCACTATACAGTTGAACAAAATAGATCGAGGTATGATGGTGCAACAAAGACAATTTTCATAAATTTAGATCATCCCCAAATTGCTAGCGCGTTCGAAACTGGTGGCAATTCTACTAGTTCTCGACAGTTCCGTGAGATCTGTTATGAAGCTGCAGCAGTTGAATATGCTATTGCTTTACCCTATGAAAAACTTGAGAAAGATGAGTTATATCATGCAGCTGACGCACTCTTTGATGTGAGGGACACTATTGATAGGGTAACTAAAAGTTTTGTGCAAGCTTTGGCACATTAGCTATCTACTATTATATTCAGTCCAGATTGAACGTTAAGGTATTACTATTTCAAGTTCTCTTATATTACCTAATTTGTATCTTATACCTATTCTAATAATTATTGTTCCATTACTAGTTTCAATCATTATTGTTGATTGGAAATCTTTCTTCTGTAGGAGCGACCTACTGGTCGCGACTAAGAAGTCGCTCCTACAAGTATTCCTCAGCAAATGACACTTTATTTATTAGAAATGGTATTACAAGATGGTAAACGGTAACCGAATCACCACAGAATGAATATCTCACATTCTTGGTTATCTATGACACATCACTAACCTCAATCCGCACAGCACAGAATTTTAGTTCAGGTTGCTTAGACACTGGATCAAATGCTGAATTCGTTACATAATTGGAATTGGATTCAGCATGGAACAGGTCTCCCCAGTGAAACGGTGTGAATAGCAATCCGCGTCTGATAGTCTCTGTAACACGTGCACGTGCATAACACCTCCCTCGTCTCCCAACAAGATAAATCCACCTACCATCCTCAACACCGTTTTCCTTAGCATCGTCAGGATGGATTTCGACAAATGGTTCGGGTTCCTTTTTGGTAAGTTGTGGAACTTTCCCGGTACGAGTGCGTGTGTGCCATTGACTTGCAACGCGACCTGTTGTCAATCCAAGCGGATAATCCTCATCAGTATTTTCATGGGGTGGTTGATAGATAGGTGTTTTAAATTGTGCTTTGCCGGACTCGGTGAAAAACTTACGACGAGTATATCTTCGGAACGTTCCAGGATGTTTCGGATTTGGACAGGGCCACCGCAAGGACGTTTTCTCAAGACGTTCATTCGTCATTCCCATTTGGTCACACGGGGTTCCAGCAGTCAATAGACGATACTCATTCCAAATCTCCTCGTGGTTATGGAAATCAAAGTCTCGCTTGTAACCCATTACTTTTGCAACTTGGGTAAATATCCACCAATCAGGTTTTGCTTCACCGGGTGGTGTAAGGAATTTATCACTGCGAACAACAAGCCGTTCGCTATTCGTCATTGTTCCGCGCTTTTCACCCCATTGTGCAGCAGGAAGCAGCACATCAGCATATTCAGTTGTCTCTGTTGGATAATAACAATCCTGCACAATCACAAAGTCGGCACGTTTTAATCCTGCCTGAGAAACCTTTGTATCGGGCATGCTGACAGCAGGATTTGTGCATACAATCCACAGGGCACGGACATCCCCAGCTGCAGCTGCCTCAAACATAGGCACTGCTGTTAAACCGGGGTTCGGGTCAATACTTCCCGGTGGAATTCTCCATGCACCTTCCAAATAGGCACGGTGCATGTCATTGGTAACAACACGATATCCAGGTAACTGATGAGACAAGTACCCAACTTCTCTCCCTCCCATAGCGTTCGGTTGTCCTGTCAATGAAAAGGGACCTGCACCTCTTTTGCCAACTTCACCCAACTGAAGATGCAAATTGATCAGCGCGTTGTTCTTATCAACACCACTCGTGCTTTGGTTTGTCCCTTGGCAATAGAAACTCAGCAGACGACTCGGTTTAGATAGAAACTCCACGATTTCATCAATACGACCGGGATGAATGTCACAGATAGAAAGAAGTGTGTCCTCATCAAGACTCTCAAGAAGGTTTTTATATGCGCTATAGTTTTCAGTGTTTCTTTGAATAAAGCGTTTGTCAACACGACCATTTGCGAGTAGGCGTTTTGCAATAAGTTGGAGGAATGCCACATCACTACCCGGTGCAAGCGGAACATGTATATCTGAGTAATCTGCTGTCTGCGTGCGGCGTGGGTCTACAGCGATAATTCGTGCATTAGGTTTTGATGCCCGACGTTTACGGATCATCTGAAAAAGAACAGGATGGTTTGCTGCCATGTTTGCACCGATAATCAGAAATACATCTGCATGGTGGATATCGTCATAACAGGTCGGAGGTCCATCTGAACCGAATGCTTGCATATAACCTACCACCGCAGAAGACATACAGAGTCTGCTATTTGTGTCAATATTGTTCGTTCGCAAGAATCCTTTGAATAACTTGTTGAAAACATAAGATGTTTCAGTATCTAATTGTCCAGAACCGTAGAGGGCAAGCGCATCCTTACCGTGTTCTAATCGAATATTTTGGAGGCGACTTGCAGTAAATGCTATTGCCTGTTCCCAAGAAACTTGACGAAGCGGTTCACTCTTACTTTCACGAATCATTGGGTATAACAATCTTCCATCATGGTTCTGAAATACTTGTTTGAGATGCGCACCTTTTGGACAAAGCATACCGAAATTTGGTGCAACATCATCGTCGGCTGAAATCCTTGTGATTTTATTGTCCTGAACTGTTGCCCGGATTACACAACCGACACCACAATAAGGACAGACAGCTTTTCCTGTTGAACTATTCACTGATTTCTCCAATCTATATCATCAAATAGGAACATACCATTTCAGTTCTTGAACGCATATCTTTCAGCAAGTGCAGCTTCAAATGCTTTGTTCTCTGCTGCTTGCACCTCTGGTGAGAATCGCACTAAGACTGTAGCAAAGGCTGCAACAACAACTATTCCACCGAGGAAAAGCAGCCCATGTTGTATCGTGATGTTTTCAGCACGAAATAAAAAACCAGCTGCAACTGCACCTGCGTTTCCACCTGCACCAACAATACCCGCAACAGACCCTAATGCTTTCTTATTGATAAAAGGTACAATTCCAAACGTCGCACCTTCAGACATCTGAACAAAAAGACTGAATATTATCATAGTGCCAACAGCAAGCATCAGGACAGACATCTGTGAGAAGATGATGAGCATAATGCCTTCACCCAATAAAACTATAAACAGAAATAGAACACGACCACGGATCCCGATGGTTTTTGCAAAGAAGTCAGAAAAATAACCACCGACAGAACGTGCAAAGATATTCATTAACCCAAAAAGTCCAGCGATGAGTCCTGCTGTTTTGACATCTAATTGAAACTGATCGTGATAGTAAAGTGCAGCGACATTATTAATGGTAAGTTCAACACCGAAACATGCCGCGTATATTACAAATAGTGCCCATACACGATAGTCTTTTATCGCAAGCATGAAGGATTCCATTCCCTTACCTTTAGCAGGTTCAAGTTCATTCTGCTCTCTAAGTTCCTTATAGTTTCCATCTGGTGCATCTTGGGTTAGGAAATAGTATACGAATCCCATGATGAACAAAGCAATACCTGGTATAATCATTGCCAAACGCCATCCGAGAAACTTATCAACACCAAAACTCAGCACTGCGGTTAAGATGAGCGGCATCACTATCTGGGTAACCCCACCACCTAAATTCCCCCAACCTGCAGTTGTAGCGTTTGCTGTTCCAACACAGTTTGGAGCAAACATTACTGATGTATGATACTGCGTTATAACAAATGAAGCACCAATTGCACCGATTGCTAAGCGAAAGAGTAGGAAAGTAGTATAATCTTGCGCAAGTCCAATACCCATGACAGGAATTGAACCGAGTATAAGGATCCATGTATATGCTTTTCGTGCTCCAATACGATCACATAGAGGACCAATGAGAAGCCTTACCAAAACCGTAATTGCCACAGAGGCGATAATAGTGTTTCCAATTTGTACTTTCGTTAGCATTAGGTCTTCACGGACAATAGCCATAAGTGGTGCGATCCCGAACCAACCAAAAAATGCTAAGAAAAACGCGAACCATGTCGTGTGAAAGGTACGCATTTGAATAGTCTTTATACTAAATAGATTAATACGTGTTGCTTTATTTTTTATTTCCATTCATTCACCTAATTTGTATTTCCTTTCTGTATGTAATAAGCGACAAGTTCTCTATTGCATGATTTAGAACATCTATGCCTTGTAAGACCTACTTCGGTCAATTATTTTTGTGATAAATAAGGGACAAGTCCTTCAAGTACTCGCGGCAAATCGTCGCAAGGTACATTTTCTAACAACTTTGTAGCAATTTTGGGATTTGGACCTGCGTTCCCCTTGACAAAAACATCAACTGCATCTGTAACAACACCGTCTATTTTGCTTCTCTTCCCGAGTAGTCCTATATCAGCAGCAGTGTGGTTTCCACAACCATTTGGACAACCTGACCAATGCACGGTTAAAGGTTTGGTATTACCGAGTTTCTCCTCTAAATGCTTGATTGCTTCCATAGCCCGTTCTTTGGTTTCTATGAGAGAGAAATGGCAGTAATCTATACCAGTGCAGCTAACCATGCCACGCATGACTTCTGACGGATCATATCGGAGTTCTTGCAATAATGGTTCAGCAGTTAATTCCCCAATTTTTGTGTCCGGCACATTAGGTATAATCATGTTTTGCCCTTGAGTTAGCCTGATTTCTCCTGTCCCGTATAAGTCTGTAATACGTGCGACTTCGTGGAGTTGTGTGGTTGTGATTCGTCCTACAGGCACAACAAGTCCCACATAGTTCAAATCTTCCTGTTTTTGAGAGAAAATGCCTGTATGGTCTGTTTTTTTCTTTCCACGCATATCTCTACCTGCTGGTAAAAGTGTTTTGTGATGACGGGACTCCAACTCTGTTCTGAACTTTTCCACTCCCCAGTCAGCAATAAGGAACGCGAGGCGTGATTTATTTCTCACTGTGCGCGGTCCGTGGTCTCTGAATATCAGCGTTATTTCAGCACATAACTCAGCAGCGTCTTCTGGTGTAACAAACACATCAAGGTCTTTTGCAAGTGTATAACCGCCAGACCCCATTTTGCCACCAACCGAGACATTAAAACCTTTTACCTCTTGACCATCAATATCTTTCACCGCAGGAGTGAGTGCGATGTCTTGCGAGGCAGCGAGTGTACAGTTATCTAAACATCCCGTTATTCCTACATTGAACTTACGCGGAATGTCAGTAAATTCCTTGTTACCGGAGATGATATCTGTATACTTTTGTGCAACAGGTGAAGCATCAAATAATTCATTTGGGGTCAGTCCAGCAACAGGACAACCTGTTACACCACGGATATTGTCAAATCCTGTCTGAAGTGAGTTTAAACCGACCTCTTCAAGTTGATTCCAGATGTTTTGTACGTTTTCAATTGTAAATCCACGTAACTGAATTTGCTGGCGCGTTGTAAGGTCTACATAACCTGGACCGTGTACTTCGCTGATCGATGCTATAGTTCGTATTTGCTCAGAATTGGTAAACCCGCTTGACATTCTAAGTCGCATCATAAAAGCACCAGGAGTCTGTTTTCTGTAAAAGACACCGACCCACTTTAGTCTGTCCCGTTTCTCCGGTGGAATTGATTCCCACCCGTTGCGGATGTAGTATGGAATGTCCTCTATTACCTCAAGCCCATTTTTTTCCTGTTTGAGTACTTCAGCAGGATGAATTTTGGTTTTCCGCTTTCTTGCGGAAACTGTTCTATTTATCTTTAATTTTTTACCTTGTTGGTTCATCAATTAATCTCCTATTCTCGCTAATGTAAAATTCTGTAAGTATTTTTTAACTGGAATGTATCTGCATATTGATATGGAAAAAGTTAAAAACAAAAAGGTGTCCATCGGCATGCGTAACGCTTCTGCCAAATGGACACCTATGTCCGAACCCTTACCTACATTGGTTGGGTATTTGCTATTCTTTTATTTTGTATTAGTAGCGTCGCTCAACGTTGAACGAACACTATTCCATTATGTAATAAGTTGTGAGTTGGTCGCTAAACCTTATTTGTCAATACTTCAGCAATTGATAGAACATCTTGGGCAATTTCTGCGAGACGTTTTCTACGATCCATCGCCATTTTTCGTAAAGTTTGGTACGCTTCCGCTTCTGTTGTGCCTCGCTGTTCGGCAACTACTTCCTTCGCTCGTTCTATGATTTTGCGTTCCGCAAGACTCGTTTTAGTCTTTTCAAGTTCTTTTTGTAATGCACGAAACTTACCAAAACGTGCAATTGCTGCTTCAATAATTGTTTCTATTCGTTCTTTAGATAGAATACCTACAACATAAGCTGAAACTCCGGCTAAAGTGGCATTTTGAATCGTCTCAGAACGGTCATCTTGTGCAAACATAACGATTGGACATGGATGATTCTGATTGATAGCTCCAATTTCAGCTAAGGTCTCATCAGAAGGAGAAGCAACACCAATTAGGATTATGTCAGGACTTGTTTGTTTGACTTGATTTAGTAGACCGTGTTCAAGTCCAACGTGTGCAACGATGTTATACCTACTTCCCTCAAAAACCTGGTTCAACAGATTTGTCCGTTCCAGGTCATTATCAACGATTAATATATCCTGTGTTTCCACGACAATTTCCATCTGTTGAATATAAACCTTTCCAAATCAGATACAATATCGGTATAAAATACCATTAATATAACTCACACAAAACCTATAGCAAAATCAGTGCCAAGTATGCATAAATAACTAACAGCAATAACCGTATTGATTTGCAAAGATTGAATAGATTGATTGAATTATTTATTGCTTATTTTTTAAGCAGAAAAATCTTATTTTTTGGGCAAAAGGGAATTGATATGGACAGGATTATTTTGTTTAGTCTTTACTATTACTGCATAAAAGTCACGACCGGTGGCTCACCGTCGAATGTGCGTATGACATCCAGTAGGTCACTACTACAGGAAATCTACTGATAATGACACACTATACAGTAGAAATGGTATTTTAATGTCGGATGTTTATTAGTGTAAAAGGAATGATAAGTAGTATACGTATCATAGGATTCGCTGATATGGATATGTCTAAAAACATCTATGCCCGACCATATACAGGTATGGCAGCTCCGTTGATAATCGCTGAATTGTCTGAAGTAAGGAAACAGATTACCTTGGCAACATCGTCTGTTTTTACCCAACGGCTATGGTCTTCATCCGGCATTGCTTCTCGATTCATCGGTGTATCCATAATACTTGGCATGATACAATTTACATTTATACCAGAATCCATTACCTCTGCGGCTAATGCTTCGGTTAAGGTACGCACGCCACCTTTTGAAACACAGTAGGCACTCAATCCGGCTTCACCTTTTAAACCTGCGCGTGCTGAGATGTTGACAATTTTGCCATATCCCCGTTCTGTCATGTGTGGTAGCACTGTTTTGCAACAAAGGAATACAGATTTTAGGTTGAGATTCATCATAAAATCCCATCTGTCCTCCTCAAGTTCAGTTGTAGGAATTCCGCCAACAAAACCGCCAACTATATTCACTAATATGTCCAAGTGACCAAATTGACTTAAGAATGTTTGTAGTGTTTTCTGAACGTCGGATTCATCGGTAACATTTGCATATATGAAGGCAACTTTCTCACTGAGTTCGGGATTGTATTGCTTGAAACGTTCTACCTCATTGTCAAAAAGATAGGTAACAGCAACGGTGTCGCCTTGTGCAAGGAAAGCTTTGGTGACAGTACTCCCTAAAAAGCCTGTTCCACCAGTGATAAGGACATTTCGGTTCTGTTTTGCCATGCTAACTCCTATTCAGGTAGCGTTTGTTTGAACGCATCAAGACTGTTTGCTCGCGCTGCCTCACGAAGTAATTGTTTTAGATTTTGTAACTCTTCAATTTTCTCAAGTATAGGTTTTAAGGTCTGAATATCCTCGGATTGAAATTGTTCCTCAAGCACGTCAAGTATAGCATCAATGGTACCTTCTCGTACCCCTTGTTGTATTCCTTGTTGTGTGAAGTGTTGGATTACAGATGATTCTTGCATGTTTTCCTCCAAAATAATATCACGAATGATTTCGTAATCTAATATTATACCACTTAAAATACCCAAGTTGGTAAGATAATCCGCTTGATGTAGTTGATTTTGAGTCACGGACTTAGCAACCTGAACACATTGACGTAACCACTCCTCAGAACTCGTTTCTTCCTTAGGTTTCATGAGTGGGGCAAAAGGTATCAATCCTTTAAGTTTAGCATCCAGAACACTTTGACCTTCTAACTCACATAATCTAATCACCTTGTATTGGATTAAAATTTTATAACAATCCATTTCTTGAACATGTTGTCCTGGATCATTGTAGCCAGCATCGGGATGCAAATATATGACGTGTGAGTAGACAGGCAATCCAAAACTATCAATACATCTTCCCACGTATCCCGCTATACGGCGAGACATAGGAATTTTCGTACTATCCCGCGTCTGTATCTCAAAATGTATAATTGACTCTCTACCGTTTACTTCTGCATGAATAAAACTATCAGCACGATTTGATCTGACAGTGGGTTGTTCAGTATCAATAACCTGGATTACTCGCGCATCCTGTACACCGAGACCAAACTTTATCCAATCCTCAGGATTTTCTTGGATAACTTTTTTTGAAACAGTGTCGTATTGTCCACTCAATGACGATGTTTTGATGGATGACGATTGCTCAAATTTTTCTTCCATTTAAATTAATTATATCATAAACACAGATGTCTTGACGATATATTACGTCTTTCTATTTTGTTAAGACCCCAATTCCGGGTAGTTCGGATAAAATCAACTTTCCATTATCAAGTGTTACACCTGTGTAAGGATCATTTGATATTAGTAGATTGCCGTCTAAATCGGCATAGTCTACCAGTGGCGTTAAGTGTGCTGCGGCGGTAATACCGAGAGAACTTTCTATCATACATCCGAGCATAACAAGCAATCCATGTGCGCGTGCCACATGTATCATCCGTAATGCTTCCAACAAACCACCACATTTGACCAGTTTGATGTTAATCCCATCTACAGAACCAGCCAATGCGGGAATATCACTTGCTCGTTTAACACTTTCGTCCGCAATAATCGGCAGTTCTGAATGTTCATGAACAAATTTAAGTCCAGATATATCATCAGGATTTGTGGGTTGTTCTATCAATTCAACTCCATAATTTGCAAGTTCTTGGATTTTTTTTACCGCTTCTTTTGGAGTCCATGCTGTATTTGCATCTACATAGATTGGTTTATCTGTGACATCCCGCAGTGTCTGTAGTATTTCAATATCATTTGGTGTACCGAGTTTGACTTTAAAAATCGGATACTCTTCAGCCTGTAGCACTTTTTCAGCCATTACAGAAGGTTCGTCAAGACCGATAGTAAATGAAGTGTGTGGAGTCTTTTTCGGGTTCAAACCCCAGAGTTTGTAAAGTGGCACACCCAGTTTCTTACCCAATCTGTCATGTAGTGCCATGTCTATTGCGGATTTTGTGGCGTAATTACCCTCAATGTTTTGTTCAATCTCAGTCATGACATCTTGGATTTGATCAAGATCACAATCAAGTGCTGAAGAAAGGGACTTTATGGCTGTTTCTACTGACTGAACTGTCTCTCCATAGAACTTTGCGGGAGCAGCCTCTCCGATGCCTCCGTCAAATTCAACAGATATTACCTCTCTGTATGCGTCTGTTTCTCGACGAGAAATCTTAAAAGGGTGATTGAGTTGTAATTTGGTGATTTTTGAAGTGATATACACTCTTAATCACCTCGCGTCTGGTTAAGGTATAACATAAAACGTTTCAGTTTTTCCGCATCAATCTCTGTTTCCTCTTTTAAATAAAGCCATGCCCCAACGAAAACTGCTGTTGCTTCTTTCATTGCAGTAGTTTCAGAATTATCTAAGGATCGAATCTCGAGTGTCATCGCAAGTTTGTTTGTCTGTTGGATAATAGGTGTTTCTCTGTCTTGAACGGTGACAATCGGTGTTTCAAAGAGATTCGTGTTGAATTGTTCAAGGATCCGCTTTTGAAAAGTCTCAGTTCCTTGGTTGCCCCGGTTGTGTTTTGCTACAACTGGTGATTTACCTTTACGTTCAGGAGTATGGTTGATTTGTAGGTAGTATCCTTCATCTTTGATTTTGTTGACTGTCTGAATCCGTGTTTTACTATTTATTTTTCGTCCTGCTGTATGAATGTTATAAACCTTTGCTCCAGCAAGTTCTAACATCTCCTTCAACAGTGTGATGAGTTCACGGGATTTGGGTGTATCTGTTTCAGTGTCAAGCACAAGCACGGTTTTTGAGAATGCACCGTCAGCGATTGCATACAGTTCCGTGTTGACTATTGTTGTTTTATTCCGTTCACACCTTATTTTGTGTTGGTCTGGATAATATCCCGGTTTTGAAATGGATAGTGTTATTTCATCTTGGTTTTTTATAGTAGGTTCGTATTGGATGAAGTAGTGTCCCTCAACGTCTGTCATTGTGCTTAACGCTGGATCGACACGTAATTCAACATTAACAATTGGCGTGCGTGTATCAGCGTCAGTTACTTTACCTTGTATAATGGCATTCGCAATGTCTGCGAAACGGATTTTTATTGATTTGTTTGTTTGTCCGTAAGATGCTACTACCGTTGCAACACCTTGTTTTTCAGGGGCATCCAGATAGAATCGTGATGTGCCGTTTTTTGATAAATTCTCTGTATTCTTGAGGGTGCCGTTGGATGTTTTTGCGGTAATTAGTTCACCATCTGCAATCGGTAGTCCATCAGCGTCAAGCGCATTTACAGTGATTCCAACATAACTTTTTCCATCATAGGGAAGCGTTTCTGTCCATGCGTTTAGCTGTAAATCTGTCGCTGGTGGTGCGACCTTAAACTGTTGTGGCTTTGGAAGACTATGATTACCGTAATAATTAACAAGGTCTGTTTGAATATAATGGATACCGTTTGACAGTGGCTTTAGATTGTCCACAGTAATAACATCCGTGTCGCGGTCATATTGAAACGGAACAATTACATTATCAATTTTTACTTGTATACTGTTAGTGAACACCTGCTGTCGTTTGAGTATCCACACACCACGTTCATGTATACCATCCATCACCTGAATCTTGATTGTCGGTGTTTTTGTTTTTATAACAGATTCATTCTCTGGTGATAAGAGAATACCTTTCGGAAAACCCGCTTCAGCATAACGTGCTATTCCAAGCAAATATCCGTAAGCCTCTCTTTTAAGGTATTCATCATTTTTTAGCCTTGCCTCCTCCTCTGGGTTGGTATAGAATGATGCTTCACATACTATTGCAGGACATTCTGTTAGTCTGAGAACACCGAAACCGGATGCAACAACAAGTTTGTCAGAATAGAGTCCCGTTGCTGTCGTATTAGGTAATCGAAGGGCATCAGTAACCCCCTGATGAACGTATCGCGCCAGGTCTAAACTTGTTCGGGATTCATCTGCATCGCCATGATACCATGTTGATGAATAATTTGTTTTGGGGCTATTATCAAGACCGTTATGGTGTATTGATATGAAGAAATCCACACCGTTTTCGTTGGCTATTTGACTCCGTTTCGCAAGGCTGACATAAGAATTGTCAATGCGCGTCATAACTACGGTAACTTCCGCTTGTTCCAATAACTCTTTTAGATAGAAGGCTACTTTTAGGTTTATTTCAGCTTCACGAAGTCCGGTTGGACCGCGTTTATAACCTGGAATATGTCCTTGACCACCATGACCGGGATCCAGACATATACTAATTCCCTTGAGGAATCGGGCATAAGGAGGTATCTCAATGTCAATTGTTGCTGGTTGTGTTGATTCCTCAGGGGTGTTTTGGGAACAGTTGGATAAAATCAGAAATAAGAAAGGTATTATAGAAAACTGAAAAATGCGACGGTACATATTACTTGAAGCGATTTGATTCTGATGACAGGAGATTAGCAGGATTATTGATACCATTCTAATTTATATGGTATCATTTTCTGGCGTGTTTTGATAGGAGCGATCCAATGGTTGATCAGCTCCTACAGATAAATTCCAACAACCAACAATGGTAAAACAAGATTATTTAGTTTTCTATATTTTGACCCACGACATCACATACGTTAAGATCATATAATGGTAACGTAGGTTGGGTTTCATTACGCTCAACCCAACCTACAATAAAAACTTGTAAAGTAGACATTTGACAATTCTACCGTCTCCGTGATCTGAGTGTCTTAGGTTTACCCAATATTTCAGAAAGAATGATCCCTTGCCGAAATGTATCCGGTGAGAGATCAAGCAAGGAAGTTGATGGCAATGGTCTTGTTGGTAAACGAGTAGGTGAATCCGCTGGAACAGGTGGGGGTACCACAGGTTTTCTCTCAGGAGTAGGTTCTTGAACCGTTTCAGGTTCAGATTGTTCTGTTACCATCAGTGCATCTTCTGCCTCATTATTTACAACTTCCTCTGCTAATTCTGTTTCATCGGGAAATTCCTCAAAGTTCTGCATAAAGGGTGGCAACACAACTTCACTATCGGGTTGCACTTCAATCTCAGGATTGTTTTGAGGTGGAGGGGATGCAGTTTGTTCGGTCTTACGTCGACGTGCTCCCCCGAAGATTAGAAATAGAATTCCAACGACAATTGCAATTATCGTTTGTATATCAAAATCCATCATTTTCTCCTTTAGACCTATCTATGAAAGTCCGAGAGAATGTGAAGAACGTGTTGTGTCTTTGTCCTCAGTGCCACCTGGCGAAGCGATAGATTGACGCATTTCTGTATCTGCGAGAATATTGCGGAGCGTGTAGTAATCCATTACACTCATACTTTCCGAATTGAATGAGTCTGAAATGGAAAGTGGAATTTCTGCTTCCTCCTCAATCAACTTGACAGTCATCTCCTCTACAAGAGCCTTGTTTTCTTCCTCTTCAGCCTCTGCCCGTGCGCGTTGTTCCTCAGCTTTTGCGCGTGCGATCTTGAGTTCAGCTTCTGCCTGATCAGTCTGTAGTTTTGCACCAACGTTCTCACCGACATTGATATCAGCGATATCAATAGACAAAATCTCAAATGCAGTACCTGCCTCAAGTCCTTTTTCAAGTACTGTTTCAGATATTCTCACAGGATTTTCCAACACCTGCTTGTGGTTGGCTGAAGAGCCGATTGTCGTAATAATCCCTTCTCCTACTCTGGCACGAATTGTGTCTTCTGTTGCCCCACCGACGAGGCGGTCAATGTTTGCTCTGACAGTGACGCGTGCTTTAACAATGAGTTGGATTCCATCACGCGCAACGGCAGTAATACCTGTGTTCGCATCCTCTTGTGCAGGTATATCAATGATTTCTGGGGTCACACTCACTTGAACAGCTTGTAGGACATCTCTTCCCGCCAAATCGATAGCGGCAGCTTGTGCAAAATCAAGTAGGATATTTGCTTTATCTGCAGCAATGAGTGCTGCGACAACGCTTCCTACGCGCCCACCTGCGAGAAAATGCGCTTCAAGGTCGTCAAGTGAAAGGGTTAACCCAGCTTTAGTAGCATTAATTTGAGGTTCAACAATCGCGGTTGGAGGGACACGGCGCAAACGCATAGCAACAAGATCGAAAATACCGACCTTTACACCAGCAGCAATTGCTGTAATCCACAAACCGAGCGGTACTAACCAAGCAATAACAATTAGGAATAATAAAATACAGACAGCAATGATCGCAAGTAAAACTGGTTCCATGCTTATTCTCCTTCTGTCATAGGTGAGATATTTAAATTACCTTCACGAAATGCGGTAGCAAGTGCCCGCGGGACAGTAGCTTCTGCCTCAACAACTTTAGCGCGCATCTCCTGTACGTTTGCGGTCATCTGCTGTTTCCGTGCCACTGCGAGTGCCCGTCGTTCTTCTGCCTTTGCCTGTGCAACAACAAGATCAGCTTCTGCTTGTTCAGCTTGAAGTTCCGCACCAATATTTTTACCTACGTTTACATCTGCAATATCAATTGATAAAATTTCAAAAGCGGTACCAGCATCAAGACCACGATCTAACACTGTTTTGGAAATAATATCCGGGTTTTCAAGCACATCCTCGTAGGTTTCTGAAGCACCGATTGCACTGATGATTCCCTCTCCAACCCGAGCGATAATCGTTTCTTCACCAGCACCACCGACGAGTCGGTTGATATTGGTTCGGACAGTAATCTTGACAGTTGCGATCAGTTCTACACCATCAAGTGCAAGTGCACTAATTCTTGATGTAGTAATGACGCGCGGATTAACACTAACTTGTACGGCTTCAAATACATCTCTTCCAGCAAGATCTATAGCAGATGACCTTTGAAAAGTAAGATCAATTTTAGCTTTATCAGCCGCGATGAGTGCACTCACAACATTCAAAATATTACCACCAGCAAGGTAGTGTGCCTCCAATTCGGTTGTTGCTACTGTTAATCCAGCTTTATGTCCACTAATTAATGCCTTGACTATAATGTTCGGATTGACTCGTCTCAAACGCATTCCAATAAGTTCAGAAATGCGTAACGGGGCACCAGCTGCAACAGCAGCAATCCAAAGCCCGACTGGGACGAACCAAAAGAACATAAAGATTACAATGAGTGTAATGACAGCGATTATTGGAACTACTGTAAGTTCTCCCATATCGAATCTCCTATTGTTTTAGGTTTGTTATTAAAACATAACTTTTAATTTGATTATTTATAAACTTCGGACGACTACACGACTGCCTTCAACTAATATCACTTCAACTTCAGTTTCCGGTGCGACAAACTCTCCCTGTGTAACAATATCAACCCGTTGACCATTGATTAGGGCAACACCCGCGGGACGAAGCGGTGTGACCGTCTTTCCAGACTTTCCGACAAGTGCTGTTAATTCTTGTGGTGCTGCTTGAAAACCATCCTCACTTTTCTCGGAAGCACTCAGTATAAAACTTTTACCAATAGGGGATTCACGAAGTAACGACAGACCGATTATAGATATCGGTATAACGAAAATCAAAGCAACACTTGTATAGATAAGGGCAGTAGTCACGCTTGATCTCGCCCAGATCATACCAATTCCAACACAGAATATTATTACTCCCGGAATACCTGCCGCACCAAACCCTGGGAGAAGTAAAATCTCGACAAACACTAATAGTATTCCGAGTGCAATAAGAACAGTTGGTACCCACATGATTGATATAACCTCCGAAAGTTTATAATATATTCCTATTCTTCAAGAGCTTCAACCGATATTTTCGATCCTTCAACTTCTGCGACCTTAACAGGTGTATTTTGTGCGATGAAGTCACCGACCGTGACAACATCCAATCGCTTATTATCTATTCTTGCTGTACCTGCGGGACGTAAAGGTGTTAATGCAACACCTGTTTTACCAAGGTAACTTTCAAAATCGTCAATTCCAGCAGAGTGGTAACCGAGATCGGTACTCATCACTGTGGATAGTGCGAATCGTTGGAATGGAGCAGATTTTGGCAGAAAGATTGTGGCAAGAATTGCTAATACAGAGGTTAGTATTACTGAAACAGAAAGCCAGAGGAGTGCCATATTGACATCATCTGTACTTTGAAAAAACACATAAAAAATACTACCAAGCATCATAATTAATCCGAGTATTCCAGCAATTCCAAAACCGGGAATAACAAATACCTCTAAGACAATTAATGCTAATCCTACTACAAAGATGAGTGGCACCCATGCATAAGATATTTGGTTCAACATGTGTCCACCAAAGAATAAACCGATGAACATTAGACCGAGAAATCCAGGTATACCGAAACCTGGTGTCCGAATTTCAACAAAGAGTCCGAGTCCACCTAACGATAGTAGAAAGGCACTGATGTATGGACTTGTAATAAAGAAGACGACACGATCGGCAAGGGTAACAACAAATTTTGTTATTTGTGCATTTTCTAAAGATTTTATTGGTGTGACCCTATTAACACTTAGTTCTTCCTGTTTATTTATGATGCCTTCTCCTGTAAGTGCCATCAGCACAGCATCATCTTTATCATCTCTATACCTTTCATCTACTTCAACGATCTGATATTGGGCAAGCAGCTCAGATATAGTTTCAGCTTGTGCATCTACAAACCCGTAATCAAGGGCTTGTCGTGTCGTTAGGTTAAGTAGTTCACCCTCTGCACAGAGGATCTCCATCTGTGTTCCAGCATCCTGTTCATTCATGTATTCCTCGGGACGCAATTTAATAATATCCCCATTTTTTAATCGGACAAGGAAAAGTCTTTTGTCTACCATTGCCTCTGCAATGTCCGGATTTCTTCCTTGACGTTCTGCAGTTGAACGTATGGTGCCTCGAATATAGGAGACGATTTTCTCACTTACCTCATTACCTCGCGAGTCAACTGGCTCAGAATCACCAATGGTTGCCCCCGATGTCATCACGATCTGCGTGCATGCAGCAGATATCATAGCTCCCGCTGAGATAGCTTGTCGATTTACAAAAGCAATAGTAGGTATTTTCGTATCTTGAATCAATCTAATAATCTTGACTGCAGAATCAACTTTTCCACCGGGTGTATCCACATCAAAGATTATAGCATCTGCCTTTGCCGACTCTGCCTTCTGGATACCTTTCATGATATATGAACTAACTCCGCCTCCAATTTCCGTGCGAATATCCAGAACGTACACTAAAGCAGAATCCTGAGCGAATATACTTGCTATCGGGGATAAGAAGAAAATTATGTGGAGCGTATAGAATAGTAGATTTCTCTTGCGTATCATTTTTTCTCACTCCAGATTGATCACTATGGCACTTCATTTTGTACTTTTTTGTTGTATATCTTGTGCTATAAGTATATCTTAAGACTGTTGAGGTGTCAAGAACTTCATCGCTATTTTATATATAGAATAGTATTCTGCGGTATAAGGAAACATTTATGTTGATATGAATTCTTCTTTAATCCAAGCATGCACAATATGGTTTAAAATAAGGTGTACATCCTCAACAGGTCCATACTGATTGCTGTCAACAACAACATTTACATCGCAAATCGTTGCTAACTTTCCACCACCAAATCCGCTCCACCCAATTGTCGGACAACCTATTTCTGATGCGTAAAGCATTGCTCGGATTATGTTTTCTGAGTTACCACTTGCGCTGATTCCTATTACGACATCACCAGGATTTACAAGGTTTTTCAGTTGTTCCACGAATACATCTTCGTAGGATACATCATTAGACCAAGCAGTCATTGTTGCTACGTTATCAGTTAAACTGATGACTCTAAAACGTGGTTTACCTTCAATACTTGTACCTTTTCCTAAATCACATGCTATGTGTGATGCTGTAGATGCACTTCCACCATTGCCTAAAACGAATATCTGCTTGTCAGCATGGTAGGCATCCATAATTACATCTATGGATTGACGCACATCTTCAAGTTTTAGGCGTTCCAAAACACCTTGTAGGTGCGAAATATATTTTTGGATTCTCTCCATTCCGTTTATACTCCAATCAACTCATATTATCTTACACGACTAATGCGATGGCAGCAAGATCTCCTAATTTATCACCCAACTGTGCTGGCATAATCTTGACTGCTTCAACAGGACGCGCCATGGCAAAGGATGATACATATTTTCGGATAGGTACAAGGAGAAGATCTCCCGCAGCGATTGCAATCGTTCCCAATAACACTATGTCCGGGTTCAATATGTTAACAAGATTTGCTATGCCCCACCCCATATAATATGCTGTTTCGTCAATTAATCTCAGTGCTAATGTATCATCCTTACGAGCTGCTTCCAGAACATGTTCAGATTTCACTGAATCTATACACCCGTTTGCAAGAGCAAGAATTTCTGTATTTGATTCCTTCTGAATTGCTTCTTTAGCACGACGTGCAATTGCTGGTCCTGAACATAATGCCTCAAGACATCCCTGTTTTCCACATCCACACAAAGGTCCATCAGGTAATAGAATTTGGTGACCGACTTCTCCAGCACTGTCATTTGCCCCGTGATATACATTTCCATTTATGACGATACCACCACCGATTCCCGTACTCACAGTCATATATAGCACAGCATCATAACCTTTTCCACCTCCGAACCGATACTCTGCAAGCGCACTTGCATTCGCATCGTTTTCGATAGTAGCAGGAATATTATACTCAGATTCAAGTCTTGCTTTGAGTGGAAACGAATTCCAACCGGGTAAATTGGGTGGAGAATAGACGATCCCAGTTTTTGTATCTAATGGACCTCCACAACTGACACCGATTGCTGAAATAGCATTCTGTTTCAGTCCTGCTTGTGCAACTGTTTCATTTATCATCTCGAACAGAAGTTGGATGATATATTCAGGACCTTTTTCTGCCTGAGTAGGTTTTCTAATTTTGCTGAGTATATCACCAGAATCGTTGGCAACAACGGTTGCGAGTTTCGTTCCTCCGATGTCTATTCCTACAACAGTTGTCTTCATATTACAGTTGGTCGTTAATACCGCGTAGTGCGGGATAGATCTGTTGATATACTTTCAGTTTATCATCGTATTCTTGTGCAATTTCTTCTCGTGGATAGTACACCTTCTGTGGTTTGACTAACAGGTCAACTGCTTCCTCTATGGAGCTATATTTGCCAATTGCTGTTCCAGCGAGTATCGCTGTTCCAAGACAGACTCCTTCCGAAATATCAAGTGCAATGACCTTTTTACCAAACATATCCGCTTTCAGTTGCAGCCATTTTTCGGACTTTGCTCCACCACCGATTGCGCGTACTTCATTGATTTCCACACCAGCATCTTCCAACATTGTTAGGTTTTGTTTGATTTCGTAGCTGATTCCTTCAAGAATTGCCTTCACAAGTTCACCTTTGGATGTTGAAAGAGATAACCCAACGATCGCCCCTTTTGATTCTAAGTCAAGATGTGGTGTGCCTGAGCCTGTGAAATGCGGAAGCAACATAGCGGTTCCAGGAACATCTGGGATATCTTCAAGCAGAATATCATAAATATCTCTATTCTCTGCTGTAGCGTGTGTTACCTCTGCTTGTGCTAATGTGTCACGAAACCATCTTAGCACAACGCCACCGCTTGAAACAAAACCAAGTGTTACATAGAGACCTTCAACGACATGAGGATAGCAAGAAAAATTACCATCTATCATTTGTTGGTTGACAACAGGTTCTCCGAAGGCGGGTGCAATGCACTCAACTGTTCCTGTGGCATCCATGACTTCTCCCCCGCGAATAATACCTGCTCCCAATGCACCACAGGGTTGATCGTGTCCTCCTGCAACAACTACTACTCCCTGAGGAAGACCGAGTTCACCCGAAACCTTTTTGCCAATTTCACCGATGATTGTTCCTGAAGGAACTGTGTCAGGTAAAATAGAAACATCTACATTTCCTAATTCAAGCATTCTTTCTGACCAGCATTTATTGATAATGTCAAATGCCATGGTGCGTGCTGCCAGAGAATAATCCACAGCAGGTTGCACACCAAGTCTGAAATTAATAAAATCCTCAAAACCGAAGAATTTCCATACTTCTTTGTAAATGTCGGGTTGATTTCGTTGTATCCATACCAGTTTTGCAAGTGTGTGTATGTCACTTGGTGGCATACCGGTGATTTGCATGACTTCTAAAGGTGTAATGTCTTGCAGTATTTCATCGCAGATACCTAAAGTGCGGGAATCAAAGGTTGTGATAGCATTTGCGAGGACATCACAGTTTCCCCATACAGGTGTTACTGCTTCACCTTGGGATGCAACACTGATTGCTTCAATTGGATTGTCTTTTGTCTGTGCCGCTACCTCGCGAATTCCGTTGGATACTTTTTCCCAAACTACATTTCCATCCAGTTCTGACCAACCGGGTTGTGGGTGTATTAACGGATACTCCCCATAAGCCTGTGCGAGGATTTCACCATCCTCTTGGAACGCTATGACTTTACATCCTGTTGTGCCAACATCAATACCCAATAAACTCATTCATTTTCTCCTTGATACGGGATATACACATCATAATATAAACAAGTTTTAAATGCAAGGAATCTGTATGATGGATTATAGTCCTTTCTTGACTTAATTCTTCAATGATGTTAACATCTTTGCAGTTGAAATCAGATCGATGAATATAAGGTAATCACATTAGAAATAAGAAGTTGGAGATGAAAAATGGACACAACGTCAACGCCAGTGGAAAGGCGTTATGGTTTGAGCACAGAGGAAATTGCACATTGGAACGAAAACGGTTATCTGGTTCGCTTAGATGTTTTTAACGCTGAAGAGAACGATGGACTTCGTCAGGTTGCAGAAGAAATCGTGGACGGAAAACGTAAGTTCCCGACTGCACATATAGATAAAAACGCCCTTGTCAGAGATGGGAAAAAAGAGGAACAAGGTATATACGCGATGCACAAGATACATCATCCGAGTTGTTTTGTCCCCGAATTTCTTGTACGCGTGCGTGATCCGCGTCTAACTGACCCTCTCGTTGATTTGATGGGACCGGATATTCTTGGAATAAACAACTTGTTTATATGGAAAGCACCTAAGATCGGTCTCGGTTTTCCTTGGCATCAGGACATGTTCTATTTTCGAAATAGGTTTAATACCGAGACGACAATCGGGACGTGGACATCAATCGATGCTGCAGATCGTGATAACGGTTGTCTATATGTTATCCCCGGTAGCCATAAACATGATATTCATGAACATGATGACCTTGAGGGATCACAACAGCGGGAATTCAAATTGGCACGCGATGCACGTGATGAAGATGGTGTTGCTTTGGAAGTGCCACCCGGTGCGGTCGTCTGGTTTCACAGTCATCTCCTCCATAAGAGCACAGACAACCACAGTCTACGATTTCGAAGGAGTTATGTGATTCATTACTTGAGTGCACAGGCAGAATGGGCAAAAGGTAACGGAACATATAGAGGACAACCTGTGATGTGGGTTCGTGGAGAGACTTTTCCTGATAAGGTGCATGAAGTTGAACGTGAGGTGTTGCCTGTATCAGAGGATGATTGATTGTTTTATGGGTTGAAAAACGTAGCGGTTATACATCCGCAGGATCAACAGCAACAATTCCTTCGTTAACATAACGGGTAAAGTCTGCTGTGTTAAAGGTCAGGATATGTGTTACATCATGAGAAATCATTGATGCAACCAACCGAGCATCGTGAACTTTGACACCTGATACTTCATAATCAACAATAAGTTGCCTCCATTTTGGATATACTTTAGGTGAATCTGACAGTAAAGGAAAAGACTGTTCTAAGTCCTGCAAAAGTTCATCTGTTTCATAAGGCGTAAGTCCAAAACCGTTTCGCTCAACGGGACGGGTTGACACGTTCCAAAATTCAGCGAAATTTTGAGGTGTCGTTTGTAATTGAAAACCATTTGTCCATAGTTTATGCACAGCTGCTTGAACAACTGAATTGCGCCTGTCTGCACGATGGGAGGCTCCTAACAAAACATTGGTGTCAATCAGATAAATCATGACTATGGATGATCTTCGTATATACCCTCACGACTGATAGCGTAATCGGATAAAGGTTGAAATTTAGGACCGACAAACTTCGTAAATTTGTCAGCCACTTGTTCCAACAATGCCATACGTTCATCAACAGATAATTGAGAATTGTTATGTGTTAATGCCACCTCGGTATCGTCAGGAACTTGCAATAATAACTGTTCATCAGGGAAGATATGAACTGTAACTGCCATCTGTTTCATCTCCTTTTCATGATGAATTCGCGTCTGGTCCTGTCTCATCGTCCTGCGTTTTTTCACGTATTTCCCGCTCTTGATCATCAATAAAAAAATCTACTTTCTGTAAAATTCTTTCTTGAATATTATGAGGTAATTGACTTAACCGCCTCTCCAGATAGTCAGTATGATTCCGTATGCGATGCTCAGAAAACGGCTCCGTGAAAATTACTGGTTTACGGAGACCAGTAGTAAAATTGTGTAAATCTTTTTGGATTTCTTTCGTAGCTTTGGCTATCTCATAAAGTGGTGATTTTCCAATCGTCGCTAAACCTTCGTCCTCACCAAAATCAAGACGAAAGGTATGTTCGTACTTACTTTTCTGTTTCAGTTTCACTGAATCTGCATAAGTAACGCCAATCTCAAGCGGTCTTTTTTTAAGTTCATCCAACTTACCGATTACACTTACTAAAAAGTGCTCAATTTTTTGCCCAGGTCCCAAGTAGTCAATTCCTTTTTTTAGGAAACCAACATCTTCAAGTGCTCTTTCTCCGTCCGGTTTAAAAGAAAGATCTGTTCGGAATTTAATATTACGAGCAGCTCCTGTTCCTATATTCTCTATGCAAAGCATTACACAATGTATATATGCTTCATGAGGACGTAGTGAGATTGCAATTTCAGGTGTGTTATTCGCTTTTAACATTCTCCACGTCAGATAGGCATAATAACCTGTGATCCCTACAAGTACAACAGTAGCAATCCCAATAACCACGCCATCATTTGCATTTAACCACGTTATGATTCCCATAAATTCTTCCTATTCTTAAAGCCAATATAGTAATACAGGAAATTCACAGCTAATCCATGTCTTCAACATCAGCGATAATAAAATAATACCATTTATTATATGCAGATTCAAGGGATATTCATATCGTAAGGAAATAAAAATTGTAAACATTTTCGCATCATGATCATGTAGGGAATATATTGCTACTCTAAGGTTTCTTATATGAAACCAATTTATCTTCAAGACGTGTTATTACCTGAAGGTATGGAAATTCCAGAGAATGAACTTGATCGAATCATGACCGTTTCCTTGCTGGTCGGATCCAGTACTCTGATAGGGAGTGATAGTTGTTCACCTTAAACTATTATTATCCACTTGACAAATTTGAGAAGAGGTGATAGGATTTAATTAGGAGGTAAAAAATATGATTGATCGACGTGCATTTCTAAAGTCATTGGCAGGATTAACCACAGGTATCCTCCTTTCTTCAGGAGGTGCAGAAGGTCAGGACACAGATCCTTCAAGTGACCGTTTAGGCGCACTACTCCCGAGGCGAAAGTTTGGACGCACAGGTGAAACGGTAACAATGTTAGGAGTCGGGGGTTGGCACATAGGTGAAATGTCTGAGAAAGAGGCGCAAGAGACGATAGATACTGCTCTTAAAGGGGGTGTAAGGTTCTTTGATTCCGCAGGATCTTATCAACAAGGTGGCAGTGAAAGGCGTTTAGGAAAACTGCTTATCCCCAAATATCGTGACGACATCTTTCTCATGACTAAGACAGTAGCACGCGATACTGCGACTGCGAGAAAACACCTTGAAGAATCGCTTAAACGTCTTAACACTGAACAAGTTGATCTATGGCAAGTACACGCCGTTCGGAACCCTGAGGACGTAGATGAAAGAATTGAGAATGGTGTATTTGATGTAATGATTGAAGCAAAAAAATCTGGGAAAGCCCGTTATATTGGATTTACAGGACATACCAGTCCATCTGCCCATCAACGTGTATTATCAAAATCGGACATCTTTGATGCATGCCAATTGCCAGTAAACATAGCCGACATAAGTTATGAAAGTTTTATTGAAGGTGTTATACCTACACTCGTTGAAAAGAACATCGGTGTAATTGGGATGAAATCTTTGGCAAATGGTGGTTTCTTTGGCGGATCGAGACATGGTAAACACGGTACAAACCCGAGAGTAGTCCCGAATCGAGTAAGTATTGAAGAAGCAATTAGTTTCGTATGGTCATTTCCAGTGAGCACACTCGTCACCGGACCTGACAATGCTGCGCAGATGCAGGAAAAAATAGACATTGCCAAAGCTTTCACTGAAATGAAAGAGGCAGAAAGAAACAAGTTAGTAGAGAAAGTAGCAGACATGGCTGGTACAACAGTTGAATTCTACAAAGCTTAATATGTTATGTTGTTTTAAATCAAACGTCGAATCATGGATATACATTGGTGGTATCCTGCATGATTTGGCGTTATTTCTTGCATTGCATATATCAAACTTCTTCACCGAAATGTGAAGCTACTAACGTTAAATCTAAGATATTGACTTTACCATCACCATTTACATCTGCCTCTGGTGGTGCATTATCTGAACCGAAGTGTGAAGCGACATAAGTTAAATCCAGAATGTTTACCTTCCCATCCCCATTAACATCCCACGGTTTCCTGGGTGGTTCAAGGATCTCCGCATTTTCCACAGTAACAGGAAATGATACTCCACCAAGCGCACCAATTATCACTTCAGACAATGTAAGTTTAGATGCTTTGGCACTTATGACTTCAAACATGATGGTTACGAGAGTGCCACTTGAAGTAGTTGCTGCAGTGTCAATAGAGATCTGTGCAAAAGAAATCTGATTGTTTTCAACTTTTGTTTCCACAGGTAATAATTGACCTGATAAATATATGCCATGTGTCAATGAGACAAACTTTAATGCTGTTGGGTCAAACTCTAATATAGCCTGATATCCACTTACATCTTTAGCATCTGCAATATCAATAGTGATAACGAGTTGTTCTCTAACCCGAGGAGACTCGACTGCCGAAGGCACAATTCTGACAATCACATGGATAGGTTGTTCAACAGCAAGTAATGCTGCCAGTTCGTCAATTGCAGCAGGATCTTGTAGTATTAAGTGCACATCAGGATCACTGATGAATGCTTTGACCTCAGCATCTTCTTTTAGAAGCGTGATAAAAGTATCAGGTATGTCTGGTAAAAAAGCCTTAAGTATGTCAGGATTATCAACAACAGCTTGTATAGTTGCTGGAATCAGCAGTGGTTGAATTTCAGGATCTTTTATTGCTAATAGGACTTCTTGAAGATTGCCTTTTACATCTTCTCGTTGAAAAAAATCTTTATACCTTTCAAAAACCCGTTCGGCAAGTGATTGTTGGTTCTGTTCAAGTAATGATGCGAGTTCCTCAATTGCATTTACATCTTGAAGTAGTGCCTGAAAATCGGTATCTCTGAGCATCGCTTGTACTTCTTGATCCTCTTTTAACAATACGATGAATTTATCATCTATATCAGGAACAAAAGTTTTTAAAAGATCAGGATCATCCAATACAAGTAAAATGGTTCCAGGTGTTAAGAGTTGCTGATTTTCTGGTTTCTTGATTTTCTCAAGAACTATGGGGAAAATTGCTAAGATATCTTCTCTCAGAAGAAGTGTCTGATACTTTTCAAATACCTTTTCGGCAAGGGATGGTTCCTGTGCATCTGAATTGATACTAAATAAAATACTCGCACCTATGATGCATAGAACAGATAAACATAAGAAGGAGAAAGGTTGACATCTATTAAAAAAAGTGCGTGTTTTATCCGAGTAATACATAAATACCCGCCTATCAAGCATAGATTTATCTATGTTGAATTTAAGTTTGTTTTTTATGAAATAATGGGTATACAATTCTAATTTTGATTAACTGCTAAGCCATTACCTCATCTGCCGTAGGATTGACTTTGAAACCACCAGCAACAATATTGTTGTAAGGTTCATTCGGTTCTCGACCTACAGGTCGCATCTCTGTCGTGTGATATCCGAATCGTACTGCCTTTCTCCACTGATCTGTGCGATTGACTTCTGACCAATGGATAAGACAATAACTGAAAAAGATTACATCCCCAGCTTTTGCTGGAATAGGTATAGAATCGATAAAATCTGGATGAAATTTATCTGTTGGCAGGTGTGGTGCGGTACCTTGTCCGGTAATGTGTTCTCTCGGTCCCTCTTTATGGCTACCCGGTACAACCCTGAGAGCACCACTTTCAAAAGGAGCATCATCCAGATGGACGAGACAATCAACAAAATCAAGTCCATCATGTGGGTAAAACGGATAATCTTGGTGCATTGGGAATGGTGTGCCTTTGTCTGGTGGTTTAGCATGTAACACTGTATGGTGCCACTGAATGGTATCCCCGATAAGGGATTGAACAGCACCAGTTAAACGTTCATGGAAAATCACTCTACCCCATGTGGCTGAATAGAAGTGGGGATTGTGCATAAAGACGGCTTTCGTGGTTTGCTGGTCTTCCTCATTGAGGTATTTTGTTCGCCACGGACCGGGCCATCCAATCGTCTCTTGTCCCCAATTGTTTATGATTTGCACCATTTCAGATGCCAGTTCTTCAGTTTCCTCTGTTGAGAAAAGTTGGTCAACCTTGATATAACCGTTCTCATTATAAAAATCTACTTGTTCTTGGGTAAGCATTTTTCTCTCCTTGTCTTAATGCATACGGGAATTTGGATGTGCAATTTTACGCAATAATAACACAGTTTGTCAACGTTATTATATATCACTGCCGATAAACTACTCTTTTACAACATAATTTTGTGAAGCGAATGTGCCTTAAGTAAATTTCTGTATCACATTTAGTGTCCATCTTCAAAATCAATTTGCAAATTTGGGTTTCGACTACGTATTTTATAAATCGTCATCCTCGCATGAGGCGTGTTATTTTTAATAGATAAACGTCTTAGGGACTTTAAGTTTGCCAGTTCACTAAAATCACGTATCTGGTTATCGTTCAGTGCAAGTGAAGTCAGTCTCTTCAATCCTGTGATCGGTGCGATGTCAGATATTCTATTCTCGCCAATTCCTAAAAGCACAAGATAATGTAAATCAGAGAGTGGTGAAATATCGCTTATCTTATTATCTGAGAGACTTAAATACTGCAACTGCGCCAACTTAGAAAGTGGAATTAAATCACTAATTTGATTACTACTGAGGTGTAAATTTGTCAGTTGTTTTAATGCAGTAAGCGATGAAATATCGCTTATACCGTTGTTGTTGAGAGACAGTTCAGTAAGACGGTTTAGTCCAGATAGTACTTTCACTGTTTTATCAAGGTCACGAATTTTATTACTACCAAGACTTAAAGCAGTGAGGCGTACCAGATCTGCGAGTGGTGTGATGTCGCTGACTTGATTGTCCTCAAGACCTAAATCATCAAGATGTCTTAATCCTGCCAATGGTGTAAGATCAGTAATTTGATTACCGAAAAGCCATAAAATATTCAGTTGTGTTAATCCTGCTAAGGGTGATATATCGTGAATTTGGCACTGTCTGAGATATAAGAATCTCAGATGTGTCATTCCTGCTAAAGGTGAAATATCACTAATTTGTGTATCGTGAATTGATAACCATGTTAACTGCTTTATTCCTGCAAGTGGACTGATGTCACTTAATTCCTTACCAGTAATTGAAAGTGATTCTAAATGAATCTGGTCAGTTAGCGGGGATAAATCCTTTATATTGTTTTTTAGTTTACTAAACTGATAATGGAGTTCTAATTTAGTAAGTTGTGTCATCCCACTAAGAGGGGAAATATCACTAATCTGATTGCCACCAATTGATAGACTATACAATTTAGTCAAATTGGTGAGCGGTGTTATATCGCGAATTTGATTTTCACTGAGATGTAGGGATCTCAACTTTGTCAACCCAGCCAGTGGTGTGATGTCTTCAATCTGATTTCTATTCAGATATACAAAAGTTAAATTGGGCATTTTTTCTAAACCAGTCAGATCTTTTATACCTATGTTAGTTGCATGAATGGATTCAACTTCAGTTAACCTATCAAGTGGAATTGGTTCGCTGGGTTTTAAACTCAGAATCTCTCGTACAGCTGCAGCAAGGTTTGCATCAGGTATATCTGGAGATGGAGCAACTTGTGTCGTATCTTTGTCTTTTGGTTTATTATGGGAAACTCTTGGGGTAAAGAATGGTATACTCAAATTTTGATATTTATTAACTGCACTTCTATCAATGACCAAATTGTCGTAATAAGTTAAGATAGCATATTTATTTAATCCACTTAGTGGTCTCATGTCACTGATATGGTTGCGATCAAGGTTTAATTTCTTTAGAGAATTCAATTTTGCCAGTGGGGTAACATCACTGATTTCATTATTATTCAATGACAATTCATTGAGTCGCACTAAATTTGCTAACGGGGTGAGATCTTGGATTTGATTGTTATTAAGAGATAAGCGTTTGAGGTTAGTTAGACTTGCCAAAGGCGAGATATCGTGGATCTGATTCTTGCCAAGATGTAAGTAAGTCAGTGATTTTAATTCTACAAGTGCAGAAATGTCTGATATTTGATTACTATATAGAGTTAATGAATCAAGAGTTGTTAAACCTGCAAGAGGTGTGATGTCATTGATTCTATTGTTGTTAAGCTTTAATGAAGTTAACTTTGTTAATCTTGCGAATGGTGAAATGTCTTCAATATGACATTCAGATAAATCTAATCTTGTTAAATTTACTAACTTATCCAATCCTGTAAAATTGTTGATATTTTTATCTCTTATTGACAAATATGTGATCAGTTTTAGGTCTTTTTCCATTATAGGTTCATTGGGACCAAGTCGGAGTCTTGCTCTAATAGTAGATTCTAAGATCGGATCTGGTACTTCTACCGGTTCAGGTGGGGAGCAACCCAAGAAAATAAGCAGTGGTATGATAAAAATCATTAATACTTTCATCACCATAAATCCTGTCACCATATTATCAGAAATAGAATTATACATAGGACGATACAATTAATACAATGCATCACGTCCATCAAATATTTTATGCTTTATAGAACAATTCAATCAAAATACTCATCTTCGCTGAAGCGAGTCCACGATGTGAACACTGGGAAAGGAGAGGGCAGACTGTTTTCGGGGTCATTGACTCTAAACTCAATTTCTTCGCTATCAAATAGATTTCGGATAGATATTGAGATGCCTTTCGTCTCAATGCAATTGTCGCATTTATTTGGTAAATTCTGATGTGAATTGGGTGAGGTAAAATATAGTCTATATTCCGAACCACCCTTTTCAACTCTATAATCGTTTGCAAATATCTCCCATTCGTTTATTGCGGTATCCCCTTCAGCATATTGTGACCATAGACTGATATTTTTCTCTTCGTTTTCAAAGAAATCAAGGATAACACCTTTTCGTTTTATAGCACCTTTAGATGGCGCAAATTGTCTAAATGACCGATCCTTCAGTTCAGATTTAACCTTTTCTTCCTCTCCACTATCTACAGGTTCTAGCGGATTAACACAAGATCCAAGAAATAAACTGAAAACAATCAGAATTACTGACAGGGTATTCACTGCTACATTTATATTCCAGATATTTTTATCTATAAAATCGTATATTTTGAACATATATTTGCCTGCTAATTATTTTGTATGTTTACTACCTTCGCTAAAAATATGATTATTATGCAGATAATCACATTTATAGATAGTGACATCAACTACGCACGAAATTATAACACTTTCTAATGATTTTATGCCATATTATCTGTAGCGATGTAGGGTTATTTAGTATTTGGGTTTTTAATCATTTTTAAATGGAGGTAGCAAATTCGGTTTAACATAATGTAAGAGAGGCAATGAATTGAGCAACTACAATACTTCTTTTCCCGCATGGACTTTAGTGATCCATGTCGGAGGTCGCTACGCTCGCTCCGACCTACGAGGTTATGTGATCATGTTTGAAGAGACTGTACTCGTGCTGATCTAAGTGCTACGAACTAAACATAATTCATACGAGAAGTACGGTTTCCATTTTTACTTTTTGGTTTTGTGCGATTACTTCGTTTGATACAATTTTCACCAAATAGATTTTCCACCTGTTTGAAGACTGTATCTGTATCTGTGATATTATATTTAGAACCACAACGTGTAATGATCTCACCGAAACGCGGTGTCATGAGTCGTAGTATTAAGTGTAGTTCACCATTGTTGGCAAGTGCAATCTCTTTGAGTGTCTTTAGTTTTTCAAGATTTTCAATGTCAGTTTCAGGGACTGTAACCTCAACCGCGCAAGTCTGTTTTTCAGGTACAGTGTCTAAATCTACAATTGTCTCAGCTTGTATCTGCCGTTCTTCCTGTTCGGTTTCATCATCATTATCAGTATTTCTGTTCTTGCCGTTCCGATTGATCTTAACATTTCCTTCAATCCAAACTATCCTGTCTTCATGAAGCTCTCCTGCATTTTTAAATGCTTCTGGGAAAACGACAACTTCTACTGAACCTTCTAAATCTTCAAAGCCAAGTACTGCCATGGAATCACCTTTTTTCGTGGTGATATTTTTCACGTCAATGATCATGCCTGCGACAGAAACAGTGGACTCAATCTTGTGCTCACCCAAGGTTTGTGTACTTGAAGTTGTATAGTATTTGATAATGTCTGTATATTGTTGGAGTGGATGTCCGGAAACATAAAAACCAAGTTGTTGTTTTTCAAGTTTGAGTCGTTCAAGCGGGTCATATTCTTGAGCTTCTGTGAGTGTTACAGATGTTATTTGTACATCCGCTGCATCCTCAAAAAGATTCATCTGTCCGCGTTCCCGTTCAGCCTGTGCCTGCTGTGCAGCTTTAAGGGTGCTTTCTAAATTAGCCATGAGTTGTGCCCGATTTCCTACAAGCGAATCAAATGCGCCACTAAGAATAAGGCTTTCAATAGCCCGTTTATTGACAACTTTTGTATCTACGCGTTCACAGAAATCTTGCAGTGAAGTGAAGGAACCATCTTCTTTCCGCGCTTTTACAATTGCGTCTATTGCGTTATCACCGACACCTTTCACAGCAACAAGTCCGAAGCAGATATCGTTGCCTTCAACCGTGAAATCTTTATTGCTGCTATTAACATCTGGTGGAAGTAGGTTGATTTCTACTTCAAGAAAATCAGCAAGTTTAGCACATTCTGTGCGATAACGTGTGATTTTGTCGGAGTCACTTGCCTCTCCAGTCATCATCGCCGCCATGAATTCACGGGGATAGTGTGTTTTCAGATATGCCATTCTGTATCCTAACATGGCATAAGCGACAGAGTGTGATTTATTGAATGCGTATCTGCTAAACGGTTCGAGCAGATCATACACCTCAGTTGCATCTTTCTCAGAAATTCCGTTTTTTACTGCCCCGTCAATGAATTTCGGACGTTGTTCCTTTAGCAATTTCTCTTTCTTTTTACCCATTGCATCGCGAAGGACATCCGCTTCACCAAGTGTAAATCCCGCCATATCTCGTGCAATCTGCATTACCTGTTCTTGGTAGACACACACACCATAAGTATTTTTAAGTGCACTCTCAAGCGATGGATGTATATATTCTACTTCCTCTAATCCATTTTTTCTATCAATGAACTGTTGCATCATACCGCTTTCTAATGGACCTGGACGATAGAGAGCTGGAATTGCTGAGAATTCCTTGAAGTTATTCGTTTTGAGTTGGGTAACCACCCTGTACATACCGGGAGAAGTTTCCAGTTGAAACAAGCCAGCCACCAATCCCCTACTGATAACTGAAAATGTCTTTTCATCGTCAAAAGGAATTTCTTCTAACTTTATGTCATCACCATGATTTGCTTTTATCATTTGAAGACAGTCATAAATCTCAGCAAGGCTGCGTAGACCGAGGAAATCGAATTTGACAATCCCCACATTTTCAACAGTTTTGTGTTCAAACTGTGTAGCGACTTGATCGTGTTTATCCTTAAACAGTGGTGCAAAATCTGTGAGTGGACCGTTTGAAACGACGATTGCGGAAGCGTGGCAAGAGACGTGTCGTTTCATCCCTTCGACAGCCAAACTAAGGTCCATTAGTTCTTTATTTTCTGGCAGCTCTGCGAGAGTCTGAAATTCGGGTACCTGTTCCAATGCCTCTTCAATAGAAATCCCTGGTGTGCTTGGAATCAATTGCGTTAACTTGTTCACATTTTCGAGTGGCACATCAAGTACACGTCCAACATCTTTGATTGCTCCCTTTGCGCCTAAAGTTGAAAAAGTAGCGACTTTCCCTACAGAATCGTGTCCATATTTTTTCACAAGATACTCAATGACGTGGTCTCGTGCGCGGTCTGCGAAGTCAATATCAATGTCAGGTGGACTAATCCGTTCAAGGTTCAAAAACCTTTCAAAGAGACAGTCATAATCCATTGGATTGAATGTGATGACATCAAGTGCATATAACACAAGACTACCGGCAGCAGACCCACGTGCAGAAAGTGGATAACCCTGCTTATTAGCATATTTGACGTAATCCCATACAATCAGGAAATATCCAGGATATCCAGTCTTACCAATAATATCAAGTTCATGCTCCAACCGTTGTTGAACTTCAGTGGAGAGTTCCCCCAATTTTTCGCGTAACCCTTGGTAACAGAGTTCTTTTAAGTAACTCTCATTCGTATGTCCTTCTGGCACCTCATATTTCGGCATGACGCTTTCGCCGAAATCCAGTTCAAGATTACACCGTTCAGCAATTTCAAGGGAATTACTGATGGCTTCTGGTGGGAAATCCTTCAGTACTTCCCGCATTTCATCGATGTCTTTAAAGTAGAAATGGTTGTCAAACCGCATCCGGTCTTGTTCGTTGACGGTTTTCTTTGTTTGTATACAGAGGAGTACGTCGTGCATGTGGTGGTCTGATTTTCGTAGATAGTGGCAATCATTTGTGCCGACGAGTGGTAGTTCGAATTCTTTCGCTAAATCTACCATTAATGGGTATGCCTGAAGTTCTTTGTCAATATAGTGGTTTTGCACCTCAACGTAGAGGTTACGGGGTCCCATTGTCTCTATCAGTTTTTTGAAGTTTTCTATACCTTCCTCTCGCTTGTCTGAACAGAGGAGTTGCGGTACTTGTCCTTGGATACATCCTGTTAGGGCGATAATTCCTTCTCGATGTTCACGCAAAATTTCCATGTCAATGCGCGGTTTGCTATAGAAACCTTCTGTGAATCCACGTGAAACTAATTCAAGGAGATTTCGGTATCCGGTTGCATTCTCAACGAGAAGAGTTAGGTGGTATGGACTGCCTTGGTCTTTACCGCGTTTGTGTCGGTCACCTGGTGCGACATATACCTCACACCCGACAATAGGATTTACACCTGCCTCTTTTGCTTGGGTATAAAACTCCAATGCCCCGAACATATTACCGTGGTCAGTGAGTGCGACAGCGGGTGCGCTATTCTCTACTGCCCACTGGATCATATCTGATATTCGGCATGCCCCGTCAAGTAGGCTATATTCGCTGTGGTTGTGTAGATGGACAAATTCGGACGACATGGATACTCCTGATTATTATAATTTCTATTACATTTTACGATGGATTTTGGGTTTAGATTTCATTTAATTTACTGATTAAATTATAGCAGAAATACGGTAATAATTCATCATAAATACCGTAAGAAAAAGACATAAATTTGCAATAAATAGTGTAATATGCTATAATATTTGGCATACAATTGAATATATGAACGGTTCAGGTGCCGGTCGCAAAAGTTGCGATAAAACCCGGAGAATAGGGAAGCGCGGTGAGAATCCGCCACGGCCCCGCCACTGTAAACGATTAATTCCTCAAATGGAATTTCTGCTGAAAAGACCACTGTCAAAGGTTGATGGGAAGGTCCAGCAGATTTTGTAGTGCAAGTTGTGTTTGCATACTACGTTAGAAGATCGGAAGTCAGGAGACCTGCCTGGATTGTGTTTCACGCGTCTGCTTTCGCGGGAAAGCAGTGGAACAGAACACAGCAATATCCTGTAAAATTCAGCCTAAACCAACGAACAATAAAGTATTCAGCCTTATACAGGATTACATTTCAGAGTGTGTTGCCTTTCCCCTGTCTTTTCAATGAGAGCAGGGGTTTCTTGTTTCATTACGGAGGTATTAATGAACAGAAGTTTTTTCTTAAGGCGACAACTCCCGTTTGGTATAAATCACAATACGCATTCGTTCCTATTTATTGGTGTGATTCTTTTCATTCTCCTTGCGAGTACTGCGTTTGCGCAAACAGAAGTTCAGAATCTTGCTGTTGTTTTAAACGCTCTGGATAAGGACGACTGGGATATCACCTCTTCCCTATCAATTATTGATTTAGATGAACCGAATCTGAAACAGGCTGTTGATAGTGAAGTTATTTCTATTGGTGGTGTACCAAGTGATATTCTTATTCATGGTCATCATGCGTATATATCAAATTTTGATTGGCTTTCTCAACCCTCTCATGACAGCATATTAATTGTTAATCTTGAACGACGTGAAATTGTCGGTGTGATTTCTTTGCAGCCGGGAGTTTATCCCCAGAGTCTTGCTCTGGTTTCCTCGAATAAGATGTATGTTACCTGTGACAATACGCATCAGGTGCATGTTGTCAACATTGGCAGCCGCAGTGTGTCTAAAATCATTACGGATCCATCTTTCAACAAAACGACCGGTATTACAATTCTGAATGGGAAGGCATACGTGACTAATCCTTCTTGGCAGTGGGATGCAGATGCTGGTAAGTCTATCTATTATCAAAGTACTGTCTCTGTGATAGATACAGAGACGGATTCAGTGGTGAAGACTATCGCGATGCCCATCAATGCTGGTGGTATTCTCAATGATGGTGAGTCCACAGTTATTGTAAAGACAACAGGGAACTATAACGAAATATCTGGGAAGCTTGTCTTTATTGATGCAACAACTGATGAAGTTTTTAAAACGATTGACCTTAAGATGACTCCAGGCTCATTTGCAATCAATTCACAGAAACAGTTGTTTATCCAAGGTGGGTGGTTCAATCCGGGTTTACTTATCTATGATGTCCCAACACAAGAGTGGATTCGTGATAAAGATAACACGTTAGAGGCGTTTGCTGGTGGATCTGGAATGACCTTTGGTGATGATGGTAACCTCTATATTACGAAACCTGACTGGACAGGTGGTGGCATGTCTACCATGCTCTTGATAGGACCTGATGAAACACTCATCAAAACCTATCAACTGGGGCACGGTACCGATGAAGTTGCCCTTGCACAAATTGTGTCACGGAATGAAGATGTGAATGATGATGGATTTATTGATATAAAGGATCTTGTTCTTGTCGCGCAGGATTTCGGTAAAACCGGTGCTGGTTTACTTGGTGATGTTAATGGGGATGGTGAGGTTAATATCTTAGACTTAGTCCGCATTGCTCAACATTTTTAGATGCGGTTGGGAAACCGTATCTACCGTAGAAACTTGGGTTAAAATTGAGGGTGATCTGTTATGGGGAAATGGGGATTCTTGTTTTTTTTACCGATATTCTGTATCGGTTGTACAGAAGAAAAACCAGAGGATCCGCTTTCATGGCAGATTGCCTTTTTTTCATTAGGTGCAAAAGTGCAGTTTGAAAGCCCTACACCGATAAAGAAAGTAACAGTCTACAATTCCGATGGAACAGTGGTTGCTCAAATCAGTTTGCCTGTCCAGCCGCGCCAAACAGAATCACTCCATTTTGAATGGCAGGAGGAAGAAACCTATAGATTTGAAGCGACCTTGTCATCGGAACAGGTTAGCGTCAGAACTGCAACTGCGCCTCGTAGGTTTGCCCGCGGCAACTTGGAAATTGCTATCCCCTACGGAGTAGTGGATATGGCAGGCGCGGAAAAGAATGAAGATATAGGTCAGAAAGCACTTCTCTTGCAAGACAGCGAGATGACAACGACCTTTATTGTTACAAACGGTAATACCCCTACGACTTTTAGTGTGGAATTATATTTTCCATCAACACTGTCTATTGAGCGTTTGCCAGAAGATTGGGAAGTTGTAGAGACGACAGACATTCAAGCATGTATTTCAACAACAGGTGCATTTACAGTCGCATCGGAAGTCTGGTATCGTCAACTGGTGTTAGATATACCAAGAATATCTATGGATGCACTAAACCAATTGGACACGCAGGCTATATCGGGTGTTGTCCGTTTCACCTCTGTTAATGGGGAAACATGGGAACAGAAAGCGGCGGTTCAGTTGCAGATAGCAACCGTATCTGAGATTGCTGAACATATTACTATTGAAGAAATTGATATGCCAACAGATGCTGTAGGTATTGCTGATTTGAGGCAGAGGAAAGATACCATATATCACCCGCGTCCACTGTTCAGTTGGCTTGAAACACAGCAAACTGACGAGTATACTCCCATAGGCTATCAGACAGTTCGTATTAACAATCAAGGTGAGGAGACTATCCATGTGGTTGTTTCATCAATAAACCGTGATATGAAAACTGGAGAAGCAGTGCCATTTTTGGCACCACCGGATGCGGTGAATGCTGGCACAGATCGTAGCATCAGCTTTGCGAGTTTGCCGGGAGGTGAACTAACGTCTATCTCTTTACCAATTTATTTTCATCCGCAATTGGTCGTAGCAGGTGAATATGAACGTGAGATTGCTGTGAAGATATGGGGTAGTGATACGACTGTTCTCAGTGCCAATAAACCTCTACACATCATCGTTCCAAACCGTCAGGCACTATATGTAAGTGGATTGGCAATTCTCGCGAGTTGTGTCGGATTGGTGGTGCTACTACGTTTTCACCGTCAATTCTTTACCCGTTTCTCCACTAAGCAACTTATTGTCATTGCGCTCTTCGGGACAACGATCTTCGTTGCTGTTGTAGTGCCATCAACACTCTTTTTGAATCTCATACGTGTGATATTGGGACCGGTCTCTGTGCTACTTACAGGATTGATTAATGAAACGCTCTATTATGCCTTGCTTACTGCCTTGTTAATCTATATATACGGAACACCGAGAGAAAACGCAGAACGACATAGCCTTTCACAAACTTATGGTAAGGGTGGTGTAATCCTGCTTGTATCTGCGGTTCGTTTGCTTCTTGGCGGTGTCACTTTCGGTCTTTTCACACCGATGACAATTATCTTCACAGGTACAAGCATTATACTATTAGAGACAGGGTTTTTGCTTGTTCGGAGACGTGGTTTGCTTGCGTGGGCACTTGTTTTGGGTATCTGTGATGCGGTCGCAGTTTATGTTGATTTTCAACTCTCTATTCTATTCTACCGTCTCTTTTTTGCAGATTGGTATATATGGCTCCGTATTTTTATTGAAGGATTTGCGTATACATTCATTGGTGTGCTACTCGGTGCGAGATTGGGACGTGGTTTGTGGCGGGTAGCGGATTAGGATTGTTATCTATAGTCTTTATATTGTGAGGAATATTATAATGAAATTGAACCGAATTTATTGTTTTCTATTATTGCTGTTTATCTTACCTTGCGTGACGGTGATGGCTGAATTTAACGTAATCTGGGTTCGGACAGGTGTTGTGCTTGAATCTGAGACAAAAGGGGAACTAAACACAAAGATTGAAGTTGCCACCGAACAGAATACATCATCATATAAAACAGCACCTTTAGAAAAGATTGATGATAGACGGGTTCTGCTGCGATATTCGTGGCATCCAAACAAAGATTATCGTTTTCGTTTAGGAAAGACAGTAATAGATGTAACTTCACCTTTGAAACCTGTATCTTATCTCATCAGAACGATTGAATTAGATGGTCTTTTGTCGTTGATGGAGAATCTACGTCAACCTGCTAAACCGACTGCGATTGCTTTTAGCAATGGTCCAGAGACTCCAAAACTCGCGGTTGCAACGGATAGAGGACATGTTGCTATTCTGCATCCGATAACTGGTGAAACGGATTGGAAAACCCGAATATCAGAAGGCTATATTAGACATATTGCATTTAGTGCTGATAGTTCGTTGCTGTACGTTGGTGAACAAGCTGCGGACGGCTTTATCTACTGCTATGACCTGACAGGGAAAACCCCGCATCTGCGTTGGAAATACCGAACGGCAGATGATATTGAGACCTCTACGCCAACTAATCCGGATAGTGTGTATGCGTGGGTTAGTTATCCCGGTCAGTCGTGCTTGAGGACACTTCCGAATGGTGATGTGTTGGTATCGGGTGTGCATTCGTGGACACAGAACGAGAATGCTGAAAAGCGATCCCTGCTTTATCGGTTTGATGTTAAGACAGGTGATGTCAAATGGAAATGGCCGGAAGCTGGAGTGATCCAGAAGATATTCCGCTGGTTTGATGTGAGTGCTGATGGAAAAACACTCGCGCTTGTGACAGATGAGAGTGGAAAAGGCAATGGAAGGGTTACTGTGATTGATGTAGAGAGTGGAAAGGAAAAATGGCATACAGATATTGAGCCGCTCACTCCATATTTTGAGGGTGTTACTTTCTGGCGTGGTGTCAGCATGTCTGCTGATGGTAAGTTTGTCAATGTTACAACGGATGATGGACGCGCTTTCATATTTGATGTAAATCGACCAGAACCGGTATGGACACAGAATTTAGCGACACCGCTGGAAGTAAGTGGTGTTCCCATTATTGCAACATCTGGGACTATTGGCTCTACAAATGACACTGCCCTCTTTGTTACTGGGGATACGTATATCCCCTACCATCTTCAGAAAGGTGCGCAACGTCCCTCTACGTTGCATCCTAACGGGATGACGGTTTTTACTTATTCGTGGCGTGGTGAAAAGGTTTGGCAGTGGAAACTTGAGAATATGCCTCAAGGTTTACGTATTGATGCTGAAGGTCGTTATGCTGCGTTGGCTGTATCTAAACGGAGTCAAAATCCGAATGAGAGTCTGCATGGTGTTTCGGTGTTTGATTTGACTGCTGAAGGTAGTGGATTGGCGAAATATCAGTATACCTATCGTACTGAAGGACAACTTCCCTATGATACACTTGCTATTAGTGTTGATGGTTCGCTTATTGCTATTGTTGAGATGCCGATTGTACTGCCTGATGAGACTCTGCGTGGTAAGAATCGGGTGCATGTGTTATATTGATTTTGACAAATTCATCAGACTGATATAGACTTATTGTTAGGTAATAGATTAGCAATCACATTAAATTCAGTAGGAACAATTATGTCACACTTTACAGACGAAGAACTCCTACAACTTATTGAAACTGAGGAATCTGACCGTGTTGAGTTCAAAGAATCTTTATCCGGTAGTGCCCCAGAGAGAATTAGGGAAGCGAATTGTGCATTCTGTTCGGTACAAAGGTGCGACTCATGTGTGTAGGTCCACGTAGAGGTATCGCCACGGCACAAAATGAAAGGAAACTCAACGAAAAACGACGTTATGGTGACCGACCGTTTGACTTATATCCCATACCTTCTGCCAGTATATCTGATCTCAACCTTTCTTTGTTTAATTATGAATACCTACCACAAGCGGTTTCTGAAGAAATCTTGGCACAAAATGAAAGAACTTTGAATGAGCAATTGTCAGCTACGAAGATGATCGCTGCTGTTGACCAACCAACGCCTACAGTGCTTGGTATTCTAACACTTGGAAAGAATCCACAGGATTTCTTATATGGTGCTTATGTGCAGTTCCTCAGAATTGATGGTGATGACTTAGCAGATCCTATTATTGATAGTCTTGAGATTCGTGGTGCGATTTCAGATCAGATTCGTCGTTTAGATGACAAACTCATTGCCTATAACCGAGTTGCAGTTGATGTTATGTCTGGTCCTGTTGAAAAGCGTACGTCCCTTTACCCGATTGAGGCATTACAACAGATTACCCGAAATGCCATTATGCACAGGACTTACGAAGGTACAAATGCCCCTGTGCGTGTAACTTGGTTCAACAACCGTATTGATATTTCCAGTCCTGGTGGAACGTACGGTGGTGTAACATCTGAAAATTTTGGCGACTTTGGTCTTACCGATTATCGTAACCCCAATTTAGCGGAAGCGATGCGAGTATTCGGATTTGTGCAGCGTTTCGGTATGGGTATCCCGATTGCCAGAAAGTTGTTGTCGCAAAATGGAAATCCTGCTCCTGAATTCAAGGTTTATGATACTGCGATAATTGCGATTATATATTGTAGTCAATAAGTGTCAATTTTTTGGGTAACGTTAGTTTGTCTGATACACCTTTCGCCCCGCTGGACTCAATACGATTGCTAAAGCATCGGAGAGGTGAAAGGTGTATCAGACTAAATCGGGTATACAAAGTCCTCCCACCAGATAAAATCCAGCAATATTTCTTATGTTGACAGTTATGGGGTTCACATGTCGGAGGTCGCAAGCTCGCTCCGACCTACTGTTGACAGTTATGGGGTTCACATGTCGGAGGTCGCAAGCTCGCTCCGACCTACTGTTGACAGTTACTGGACCTACCATTTGTAATCATACCTCCTTCATTTTGTTGCTTTGAGTAGGATGTTGTGGTATTTGACGAGTGCGTCAAGTTTTATCTCCTTTGATATTTCCTTGTCTTCAAGGATTTGGGCGACGATTGTCTCGATGCGTCTTTGAATATAACGAATTGCGTCACTGCTTTCATTAGGACTTGTGATAGTGTAACTTCTGCATCTGATGACTAATTGATGGGGTTCAAGATCTAAAACATTTGCGAGTTTTACAAGGTTGCGATGTTGTGGGAAGTCGTCTTTGTTGAGCCAACGGATAAGGGTTCGATATGCAACCCCGGTTTTTTCTTGTAAGTCAGTGAGTGCGAGGTTGCATTCTTTCATTCTTACTCGGACAAGGGTCGTATCAAGTTTGAAAGATTTTCTGTCAAAGAGTTCCGCTTCCTCGGTGGTTTCATCAATCATTTCGTTATTTGTCCCAACAGTTTGCTGGTTTTGAAGTGTCGCTCCAAGTTCATTGAGTGATTTTTCAAGTTCATTGAGTGATTTTTCAAGTGTTTCTACACTTGATGATCCATTATCTAATATATCAACATCTGTTTTTTCCTTTTCTATGTTCATGATATACCTCTGTTTCGTGTGACTTTTTAGCACGTCACACTGACGTGTTCATGCTAAGCGGGACAAGGAAAGTGACGCGTTTTTGCGTTTTTTTATTTTCTCCTTTTTGGTTTGTTTTACCACTTCGCATTGTGTTAAAAATAGGATAACAATTATTATGTGAATCTAATTATAACATTATAATTATTGTTTGTCAAGTAAAATTTGAAATATTTTGCATTTTTTGCTATTTTTTGGATTAATTCAATTTTCTGAACCAAGGATTATCAGATTTTCAGGATACGGTATGAATCTTTAGTTCAATGTTGGAGGTCGCTTTGCTCAATACAACCTACAATAGTTAATTAAGGGTGGTGCATAATTATTTTTCAAACAACGCAACAGAAAGCGGTTTATTTCATTATCTTCTGACATTCTGTAGGAGCGACCCGGTGAATGCCTTAATGGCATTCATACCGTTGATTTCCCGATCGCGACCAGGAGGTCGCTCCTACAGAAGACTCGGTAGAACGTTATTTATGCACCATCCTCAGTTAATTAGGTTTTGTTTTTGCTTGCTTGATAGTGGTACAAAACGTATAATGAGTATTATTTATTGATATTATAATGTTGGTAATATCCCTGCTGCGAGGTAAAACAAGGAGGAAAAAATGAGATATATTGGTATTCTTGGGATTTTTGCATTTTGTATTCTGTCTTTCAATGCTACGGCTAAGCTTACGGATGGTCTGCACATCTACATGCCGTTTGATGAAGAAGGTGGTAATATTGCGAAGGATATTGGTCCAAAGGGGTTTGAAGCGACTTTGCATGCTACTGCTAAATTTGTTGATGATGGTAAGTTGGGTGGTGCGATAGAATTCTTTGCTGGTTCCGCTAAGATTCCTGAGCCTGGTGGGAAGAGTGACCTCTGGACAGAACATCTGACGGTTGCTGTTTGGATATATCCTTTTGAAATTTCGGACGAGGTGCTCGCGAACGGACATGTTTATGGCAATATCTTTTTTCATAAGTCTGGTGCGAGTGATGATAATGTAGAATTTGGTCTCGGTAGCGGACAGGGATTATATTGGTATATCAATTCCGGTCAAGATGGTATGGGTCCATTTGATGGTGCTGATGTTGATACGACACTTTCGTTGCCTAACTTGGGTTTAAAGAAGAATAACTGGTATCACGTTGTTGGGACTTTTGATGGTAAGGAGCTACGGATTTATCTTGATGGTGAACTTGCGGGTCAGAAACCTGTGCCTGCACACGGTCCTGTGATGATTTGGAACGATAATCCTCTTGAATTTGGTGGTCGTGGTACTGCTGAAAATGCTTATAAGGGTTTAATGGATGAGTTGTTGGTCTATGATCGGGCATTGACGGAGGAAGAGGTTGTGGATGTGAGTAACTTTAAAGATATTTTTGCTGTGGATGCTGTTGGGAAATTGGCGGTGACATGGGGTGATTTGAAGGGGAGGTAATGTTAGAATTGCCAAATCCACATTGGATATGCCCTGTAAAAATTTCAGTTTATTGTCTGAACCAGGATTTTCAGGATTATAGGATTTTCAGGATTGGAAGGTATCAGGTATATAATCCCTTTCAAAAGAGTAACGGTTTTCTTTTGAAAAGGAACATTGGAATACAAAAATCATAATCCTGTAAATCTGGTTCAGAAAATATACCGAGATTCTGCCAAATGTAATAGACGCAATGAATTGCGCGCCTACAAACATCGCATATCATAAGAAGACGGACACTTTATTCAATATTTCACTATAAAGATTCTTGTGCTTTTCAAATAAATAAACACAAAAATACAAAATATGCTACACTGAAACAGAATAAGATTCACGACATGTGATAGTTAGATGTAATGTCTGTTACCATCTGTAACTGAAGAGAGGTATTTGACATATTCCCAAGCCTAAAGGCATGGGATTCTTTGCTCTTACATTGGAAACAACAAGTGCTAAATATAGCATAGCACTTGTCTTGAACAAAGTCAAGATTTTTTTTACCAACGGAGACGTTAGCCGTTCTACATCCCAAAACTAAAGCATTGGGTTTTGAACGGAACGTTTGATAAAGACCTATGAATCTTAATTGGCAGCACTACCCGTGGGCAGGTGTATTTCCTGCGACACTATGCCCTTTCCATCCCGATGAATCAATTGATGAAGAAGGTTTGCATGAGTATATGCAGGAACTTGCTAATGTTGAAGGTATAAAAGGGGTTGTCTGTAATGGACACACTGGTGAAATTATGGCACTCCGTCTGCATGAACGGCAGCACGTCACTCGGATCACTGCGGAGGCTGTTGGCGACAAGGTTAAAGTCGTTTCAGGTGTTAGCGCGGAAGGGAGTTTGCCTGCGATTGACGATGCCCTTGCTGCGAAGGAAGCAGGTGCGGATGCGATTCTGTTGATGCCTGCACATCACTGGTTGCGTTTCGGTAGAACACCTGAGACTGCCGTTGGCTATTTTCAAGATGTGGCTGAAGGCGCGGATATACCCATCATTGTGCATCAATATCCTGCTTGGACAAAGGCTGGGTATAGTCTTGAAGAGATGTTGGAAATGGTGAAAATCCCGCAAGTTGTTTGTATAAAGATGGGTACCCGCGATATGGCGCGTTGGCGATGGGATTATGAACAATTGAGAGAAGCAGCTCCACATATTCCTATTTTAACCTGCCACGACGAATATCTACTCGCTTCACTTTTGGAAGGTAGCGATGGTGCACTCATTGGGTTCGCTGGATTTGTTCCAGAATTGATGGTAGCGGTAGTACACGCTGCGCTCAATAACGATTTGATAGGTGCACGTAAAGCACGTAATCAGGTAGATACGTTGGCGCGGATTGTTTATAACTTCGGTGAACCGAGTAGTGACGCACACCAAAGGATGAAGTGTGCACGTTGGTTGATGGGTAGATTTCCATCAATGACGATGCGCCGACCCTTGCGTCAATTGTCTACTGCTGAGATAGACAAAATTCGGAGTGAACTTGAGTCGGTTGGATACGAATGTGTTAACTAACAACGTGATTTCGCAAAACGTAGGTGGGTATACTTCACCCTACCTACAGGTTACCATACCAAAAAAGATACTCTTAATATATAAGAAACACTTGGAAGTACATATTAGATAACGTGAGCTTGATAAATCAGATTTTGGGACTCGGCAGAATACGCGTATGGCATTATGCATTGGTTAGAAAATCGCACCATAAGCGTCAATTTAGTGTATAACGTTAGTGCATCTAATACACTTTTCGCCCCGCTGGGGCTTTAGTGTCTGTTGAAGGTCGCTGTGCCGCTCTGACCTACAGAATGTAATGTAAAAGGCGAAATAAATTGCGCCTCTCCGAACGCGTTTCCTCCTTAAATTTACGCTTATGGTACAGTTGGGAAATCACACCATAAATAGCAAAATAACAACAACCTATGCAAAAAACATTGATTCTAACATTAGTAATTTGTTTTGCCATACCCGTCCTTCCTCAAAATACCGTATCACAAGAAGCACCCGATTGGCATTTTCAGCACTTACCCGAAGGTGCAAAAGCACGGATAGGGAAAGGGGGAATAACAGGCAACATCGCACTTTCCGATGATGGAAATCTATTAGCAGTTGCGTGTAGCACTGGGATATGGATCTACGATGCACACACTGACGAAGCACTCCACCTATTGGTTGAACATACCGATGAGGTATTGTGCGTTGTGTTTAGTTCAGATGGATCTCTGTTAGCAAGCGGGAGTAAAGATAAAACCGTGCGTTTATGGGATGTGCAATCCGCCACACTGCTCCATACGATGACGGGACATGATCGTAAGATAAAAGGTGTGGCATTAATTCCGGATGGAAAGATATTGGCAAGTGGGAGTACGGACAATACCATTCGGTTGTGGGATGTGCAAACAGGTGTGCATCTTCGGACGTTGACAGAACATACGGGTGATGTCACTAATGTAGCCTTCAGTCCAGATGGTAAAACATTAGCAAGTTCAAGTGATGACGGAACTTTGTGTCTGTGGGATGTACAGACATGGGAATCGATCCGGAAGTACATTGGACATACGAGTCAAGTTTTAGATGTTGCGTTTAACCCGGATGGGAAGAAATTGGCAAGTGCTGGTTGGGACAAAACAGTACGCTTATGGGATGTACAGACCGGTGTTGAACTGCATCAGTTTGGAGGATTTAAGGATAATGCAATACGCGTTGCGTTCAGCCCCAACGGACAGTTACTTGCAAGTTGCAACCAAGATAGAACGATACGTATGTGGCATGTACCAACAGGAACGCATCTTCGAGACTTTCCGGAGCATAATTCTTGGGCGTATAGCGTCGTGTTTAGTCCTGATGGAAAGACATTGCTGAGTGGGAGTCGGGATGGTACGGTGCGCCTGTCGGATGTACAAACAGCGGAACAGCTTCGGATAATCAGAGGACACCCAAGGATTGTCTATAGCGTCGCGTTCAGTCCGGATAGTAAAATGTTGGCAATTGGGAAACACGACCCTTACATTCAGTTGTGGAATCCTCAGACTTTGGAATTAATTAGAGAGATAAAAGCGCATAAGTCAGAAGTAATAAGGGCAGTGTTCAGCACAGATGGACAGACATTAGCAAGTGGTAGCCGTGATAGTACTGTATGTTTGTGGGATATACCGACAAACGCAACGCAACCAACACTGGTTGGAGAGACCTACTGGGTACATAGTGTTGCACTCAGTCCGAATGGGAAGTTAGTAATAAGTAGCGGTAAAGATGGTAACATCCGTCTGTGGAAAGTGCCAACAGGTGAGAATCTCAGGACGATTTCTGTGGATAGTGCCGCTGTTCATAGTGTAGTATTCAGTCCTGATGGGTCTATGTTTGCAGGCGGGTGTGAGGATAACACCGTCCGCATTTGGGATACACATACCCGCACTTCAATATTAACGTTGGAAGGACATACGGCTGCCGTGAGAGGTGTTGCATATAGTCCTGATGGAAAGATGATTGCCAGTGCAAGTGAAGATAAAACTGTGCGGTTGTGGGATTCAAAATCTGGTGAAACTATACGTGAACTGGATGGACATCCAGATGGGGTGAGGTGCGTTGCCTTTAGTCCTGATGGTAAGACGTTGGCGTGTGGTATTAATTGGAGTAAACCTATTTGGCTGTGGGATGTGGATACCGGTACACATATATTGACATTGCAAGGGCATACGTATACAGTAAATAGCGTTGCTTTTAGTCCCGATGGCAGGACATTAGCAAGCGGTAGTGCGGATGGTACTGTGCTGTTGTGGGATCTCAACATTGATGATTAAATGTACTCTACTACGGGAACTTATTGTAGAATCCAATTGGGTAAGCGTCCTTGCAGAGCAATTCAATTGTCCATTTATTGTTGATTTTCAATATTTCTCCTCTGTAGGAGCTTTGTCTCGGTCGCGACCAGGAGGTCGCTCCTACAGGAAGTAATATTTGATTGGAATAGAAATTACTGGTAAATTGAGTGTCTCTGGTATGCTTGTGTAGTGAGTAAAATGTTGGAGGGAGGAGTTGAAGAAAATGTCACGATTAAAATATGCATTAATTGGTCATGGACGGCGCGGCTCAGCACATCTGTCAACCGCTGCTGCACTCAAGGATACCTTTGAAGTCGTTGCGGTGTGCGATGCACATCAGGAATCTGCAGAAACAGGGGCAGCAAGACTTGGTGTCAAAGCGTACACCGATGTCCGAAAACTCGTTGACGAAATGTCACCTGATGTTTGCGATGTCGTCGTGCCTGCGCCACTACACCATATCGTCTCGTGTTATCTGTCTCGTTGTGGTATCTCACATAATGTAGAAACCCCACTTGCTCCGACACTCGGTTTGATGGATATGATGATAGCGGATGCTGCTGAAAACGGGGTGAGACTCCAGACATCAGAAAACTTCCCATTTGTCCCCGTAGAGCAGTTTGTCTGCAAGCTTATTCAGGAAAGTGTCATTGGTAACGTTCATAAGTGTTATCGACTTTTTTCGACGACTGGTTATCATGGACTTGCAGCAATACGGTGTCGAATGGATGCCGCGCCTACATCAGTAAGTAGCATTGGACATTCAATGTCGGTTATGCCTTATGTAGATAGGGCAAAACGAGATTTCAATCGAGAAGGTCTTGAATTCTACGCAGTTGATTTTGACAACGGCGGACTCGGTATCGCAATGGTAGGAAACAAGAATGGGTGTCTCGGACGGAACAAACTCGTAGGCTTTGAGACGTGCGGTGAACGTGGCACTATTATTACAAACGGGAACCAAGGGGCTTCTGGTGGGGAAACTGTCAACGTCTGCACAGATGAAGATATTAGCCAAAACGCAGGGAGAGCACAAACTTATGAATTTCAGAGGGAATACAGTGAGGATAAAGTTTTACAGCGTATCTTTGTTGAACTACCAGAATCTCTCGGTGGCACTATTGAATGGAACAATCCTTATCAGCACACAGGAATATCAGAGGGTGGAATTTCACTTGCAACAATGCTCGACGGTATTGCCCAGGCAGTGAGAGAAGACACACAACCACTCTGGACAGGAGAAATGGGTAGATCAGACCAAGAGATGGTGATTGCAGCACACCGTTCAGTCAAGACGAATCGGCAACCGATTGAACTTCCGCTTTCACCTGATTCGGATGAAGAAGCTGCATTTGATCGTAATTTTGAGGAGCAGTTTGGAATACACCCTCGTGAAGATATTGAAAAGGCGTTACAAGTTAATTTTAAAGCGCGTTAGAGAAGTGACGACTCATAGCTGTTTTATAAGATCGGTTGATGAGCATAACAAACAATACAACAGAAAGGGAAATATGAAAGAAATAAGAATTGGTTTTATTGGTTCAGGTGGCAATGCGAATGGACACATGAATCGTTTGTCAGATATGGAAGGCGCGAATGTCGTTGCGATTTGTGATATTGTGCCGCAAAAGGCACAAAATGCAGCGGAGAAACACAACGCGGATCCGTATACAGATCACCGCGTCATGTTAGAACGTGATGACTTAGATGCGATATATCTAAGTCTACCTGTTTTTGTGCATGGACAGCCTGAGTTAGATGTGATTGAACGCGGTCTGCCATTTTTCGTTGAGAAACCGGTTGCCATCAACATGGACATTGCCCGTGAGGTAGAAGCGGCAGTTACAAAAGCGGGTCTGATAACTTGTGTTGGCTATCAACTACGTTATCTTGGTTCAACAAAGATAACCCAAGAGATCCTTGCTGGTAAGACGATTAACATGTGTGTCGGTAAATACTGGTGCGGAACTGGAAGAGGTAATCCGGATGGTTGGTTGCGACAAATGGACAAGTCCGGTGGTCAATTAGTTGAGCAAGCCACACACACTTTTGATATGATGCGGAATTTGCTTGGAGATGTGGATTCGGTTTATTCGATGCAAGCGAATCGCGTCCTGAAACAGATTGATTGTCCAGATAGCTATATTGTGTCACTACAATTTAGTAGTGGTGCCGTAGGTTCTATGACGACAGCCTGGGCATACGGTGGTGGTTGGGACAATGCTAATGTTTTAGACATCCTATATGAAGGTGACCTACTGAACTGGAATCCTGCAAGAGTCCATTTCAAAGAAGATGGTGAATGGGTAGAAAAAACAGAACCCGGTCCCACGATTGATGAAGTATTTGTTAACGCTGTCCGTGATGGTGATGGATCTCAGATTTTGAGTCCATATACTGATGCTGTCAAAACGCTTGAAATTTCGCTTGCTGCCAATCTCTCTGCACAAGAAAATAGACCTGTAGAGGTATCTTCACTATAGGGTGTGAACTATGGCAACTAAATATAGAGTGGCAATCGTGGGGTGTGGTGGGATCTCACACGCACACGGCAACGCATGGAGGAATGTTCCGGAAATTGAGATTGTCGGGGCATGTGATGAGAAATTTGAGTCACTCTCACGTTTTGCAACTGAATATGAAGTTGAGAATACCTACAACGACCTTCGACAGATGCTGGAAAAACAGAATCCGGACATCCTCGTCGTTGCCACGTGGCCTTCAAGCCATCTCAAAAATGTGCTTGAGGCAGTGCGGTGTGGTGTCAAAGGAATCCTCGTTGAAAAGCCTATTGCAGTCAATACATCGCAACTTGAACAGATGATTCAGGTTACAGAACAAGCTAATATTCTCATGATAGAAGCGTTCATGTATCGTCATCACCCATTGACGTTGGCAGTAAAGGAAAAAGTTGAGGAGGACGCAATAGGTGATGTCCGATACACTCGTTCAACTTTTTCAACGGGTCTCACTGACAGAACAAATTGGCGTTTAAGGGGTGACCTTGGTGGTGGTGCAGTCATGGATTTAGGCTGCTACTGTATCAACATCATTCGCCACTTGATTGGACGAGAACCGCAGTTTGCCTGGGCAACAGGGAAGTTTGAAGCGATTAACAATGTGTGGGAAACCCTCATCGGGACTATGGACTTTGGCGATGGTATAACAGGTCAATTCGATTGCAGTTTCGGATGGACGTGGCGGGAATCCTATGAAGTTACTGGCACAAAAGGTACAATCTTTGTTCAATCGGCATGGGGAAACAGAGAAGGTGAATCCAGTTTTACTGTCAATGGGGAAACTGTCAGTGTTAATGGTGTAAATCCTTACGCTGCAGAGATATTGAATTTGTGTGAAGCAGTAGAAAATGGCACACCTCTCCGTCTACCTATTTCAGATGCGTTGGGAAATATGCGTGTTATTGATGCATTGCATGAGTCTGCACATACTGGGCAGCGAATTCGTGTGCCTGATTAGACTTCTATTTCAAAAATCATTTGTAGGGTGGGTCTCTGTGCCCACCTTTCTTGTCTGAATCAGAGACTAAGCGATTCTCACACATCACTTGCATACTATCAACAACAAGATTTAAAATAGGTTGAACATATACACCACTTCAATGTATAATAATATGAACAAACAGCAAACAGATTTGTCATAATTATTTACACCGTACTTTCGTGTCCGTTCTAACGGTAGAGGTAACATAACGTATGTTTGAACAACTTATGAAGTACCCGATTGATGTCTTTCGGGAAGGCGATTTTTCGTTTGGCATTCCAATACCGGGACTTCTTGTCTTTGTTCTGATGGTTGGGCTGGTTGCAGCAACCATTTGGGCATATCGGAGTGCAAGAGGACGGTCTGGTCGGGTATTCCGCGGATTTCTCATTGTTCTACGCACCATTGTACTATGTTTCCTCGCCTTCTGCTTACTCAAACCCTTCCTTACTATTTATCAAAACAATCCTGATGACTCTTACCTATTAGTCATGGTTGACCGTTCCAAGAGTATGCAGATAACCGATTCTGAGGAAGGTGAATCGAGATTGAATAGAGCGAACCAACTGCTTTTCGGTGAAAACCCTGATGAAAGTAATGGACTATTAAACGAATTGGATGCTAACAAATTTAAGGTCAGGTTATTTGGGTTTGATACTGATGCCAACCGACTCCCAAATGAAGTATTAGCAGACGCAGAAGGAGAAAGTACAAATATACCAAAATCCATAACTGAAGCCCTTGATGATTTACAGGGCATTCCGCTTTCCGGCATTGTGCTTTTTACGGATGGTGTAGATAGAAGCGGTACAGATATACAGAAACTTGTGATGCAAGCCCGAGAAAGGAAAGCACCCATCCATACTGTCGGAATCGGATCTGAAGATGGTGTCCCAGACCTTGAATTGGTAAAGGTAGATGCCCCTCGTAACGCAGAAGAAGATTTTCCGGTTGAAATAACCGCTACTGTAAGGCGTACAGGAAATGCCCCGAAAAAAGCGACAATTCAATTAATTGAGAACGGACGAGTACTTGAATCACTTCCGATGTCCGTAAAAAACGAGACAGTTCGTGTGCCGTTCAAATTTACGCCTCGTCAACCAGGCACCCAAAAATATGAAGTACATATTTTACCTGAAACTGACGAAGCGATCCCACAAAATAACACCAAGACGTTCATTTTGAAAGTAGCCCCGACCAAGCGAGTAAAGGTTTTATTCGTTTCTAATCCGTTTTGGAGGTTTAAGTTCATCCGGCGCGCTTTAGAAGGTGACCCGAATATTGTGTTGACTGTAAGATATATAACAAGCAATCGTAGCTTCGGCGGTACACTGGATAGTTCAACTAAAAGCTTCAATTTATATCCAGATTCAAAAGAAGATCTCTTCAGTTTTGATGCTATCATATTTGGGAACATTGCTGCTTCCGAATTCACACGGACACAACTTGAGAACACGGTAGAATTTGTGCGAACGCGTGGTGGCGGATTTTTGATGTTAGGCGGCACGAACTCAATGGGTAATTCAGACGTAACCGGTTCGTACCTTAACACACCAATAGCGGATTTACTTCCTGTTGAATTGGAGTTAGGAGAAGAACCTAAACCCGTCCCGTCTCACCTGTCACCAGCCGATATTCCGCACCCTAAAGGGTTCAAGCTAAAACTAACTACAGAAGGCAAAACTGAACAGTTGATGGAGTTGGCAAATAACCCAACGGATAGTCTAAAACATTGGGATAAGATGCCAGAACTTTTCCAATACAGCAAAGTCAAACGTGCAAAGGCAGGTACGACTGTCCTTGCTGAACACCCAACTGACCGTAACGAATTTGGGAATCGTATCCTCATAGCAACCCACAATTACAATGCGGGTCGGGTCATGGTATTTACGCCACACAATCCCCAACGATGGCAAATGTCCCAAGAAAGTATAGATGATAGCCATCACCGATTCTGGCGGCAAACAGCGAAATGGTTGACGACTGCGCCAAAATCCGCGATAAAACTTGACATCGCTAAGACAGAATATACATTGAAGGAACCTGTTATAATTGAGGTGACTGCAACCGATGAAACCTTTTCCTTGACAAATGATGCGAAGGTTCGTGCTGTCGTTGTTGACGAAAAAGGCACACGAAAGGAACTACAGCTTGAACAAGTGTTAGGCAAAGATGGTTTATACACAGCACGATTTGTTCCGAGTCAATATGGAGAATATACCGTCACAGCAACGGGAACACTTGAGGGTAAAAGTCTTGGCAAACAGCAATCACTTTTTGAGGTTAAACCTTCTTATGCTGAGTTCAGTGATGCAGCACTCAATGTGCCACTACTGACAAACCTTGCGACTATGAGTGGTGGTAACTACTATTCCATCGACGAGGCAAGCCAATTGGTCAATCAGATCTCGTTGGTTGAGAGTGCAACATCTGAAATAACTGATGTTGACATCTGGGATCTGCCCTTGATTTTCGGATTGATCTTTCTGTTTCTTGGTCTTGAATGGTTCTTACGAAAACGCGCAGGATTGGTATAAAATCATTGGTACCTATTACAATATAAAGATATCCCGTTATCTTCCAAAATAATTTACTACTTGAATTCAGGACAAACATATGAATAATTCCTATAAGAACGTTATGTTCGTCATCGCAGACGACTGGAGTCGTATCGCAAGATGTTACGGTAATGAGGTAATCAGAACACCCCGAATAGATGAATTCGCAGAACGGGGTGTTGTTTTTGACTATGGTTTCTGTACAAGTCCGTCCTGTGCAGTCAGCCGTGCCTGTATTCTCACGGGGCAACATAGCCATACACACGGTCAATATGGACACTGCCACGGAATTCATGGCTTTCGCACGCACGCCCACATGCAGTCAGTGCCGAAGATACTTAAAGCACACGGATTTGCCACTGCTTGTATCGGAAAGAAGCATGTTGAGCCTGTAAGCGTTTATCCTTTCAATTATGAACCGAAGGTCAACTCAAGAAGTCCTGTGGATGTCGCAGACAAAATTGAAGAATTCCTTTCACAGAATTCAGATAAACCTTTTTATCTACATATCGGCTGCAGCTATCCGCATCGGGCAGGTAAAGGCTTTGGAAATGATAGGCAGCATGCGGGTATTGAACCGGGTTCTTACAGTCCAGACGATATAATCGTGCCGAATTTCCTTCCAGATGTCCCTGCTGTGCGCGAGGACCTCGCTGATTATTATGAAAGTGTTTCACGATGGGATGCTGTTGTTGGTTCTGCATTAGATGCGCTTGATGCTTCTGGACGCGCAGACGAAACACTTGTATTTGTTACTACAGATCACGCCATGCCATTTCCAGGTGCCAAAGCCTCCAGTTTTGATAGCGGACATCACTGTCCACTACTGATCGCAAGTCCCACGCAACAGCGTCGTGGACTCCATAATCAAGCACTTGTTAACTGGGTTGATTTCTGTCCAACTATGTTAGATTGGTGCGGGGTTTCACATCCCGAAGGAGATGACGCGCTCCCAGGAAGATCACTGCTTCCGATTCTTGAAGACGATAGCCCAAATCCGGGTGATGGACAGTGGGAGGAAACATATTATTCTCACTGCTTCCATGAAGTTACCAACTATTATCCGTATCGGGTACTGCGCGGGCGGAGATACAAATATGTTCGTAATTTAGCGTATCAATTAGAGACACCGCTACCAAGTGACCTATTCCGTTCAATTTCATGGACAGCAGTACGGGACGATAACATCCAAGAATTGGGAGAGCGACAACGGGAGGACTTTGTACATCAAAGTCGTGAAGCGTTGTTTGATATGGATAACGACCCAGCAGAATCGAAGAATCTCATTGATACTTCTGAATTACAAGACACAGTAAACGAAATGCGCCGGAAAGTCATTGAATTCAGACAGAAAACCAAGGATCCATGGCTTGAACAGTCCTTCCAAGAAGGGGAAACGCAACCATATTTCAGGTAACTGCAGTCAGTAATCAGTAGTGAGAAAAAGGCAGAATATATCGTAACCCTCTTTCTTTGAAAACTGACGACCATTAAAATATGCAAAACTACGATTTAGATGCGATAAATGCCCGTATCCAAGAAGAAAGTAGCCTGATACAAGGAATTTTAGACGAAGCAGGTAAAATAATCGTCGGACAACGGGCACTACTTGAACGGTTAGTTATCGGATTGCTCTGTAACGGACATATCTTGCTCGAAGGTGTTCCGGGTCTTGCGAAAACCACTGCGATTTCTGCACTTGCAAAAACTATTGATGCCTCTTTCAACCGACTCCAATTCACACCTGATCTACTCCCCGCAGACCTTATCGGTACGTTAATCTATGACCAGCAGAAAGGTGAATTCTACACAAAAACGGGTCCGATTTTTGCCAACGTTGTCTTAGCTGATGAAATAAACCGTGCTCCAGCAAAAGTGCAAAGTGCCCTGCTGGAAGCTATGCAGGAACGTCAGGTCACAATTGGTGGTACTACTTATCCTCTTGACGACCCGTTTATCGTCTTAGCTACCCAAAACCCAATTGAACATGAGGGCACTTATCCACTGCCCGAAGCACAAGTGGACAGATTTATGCTAAAAGTTAAGGTCAACTATCCATCACATACAGAGGAACTGCAAATTCTCCGACGGATGACGACTGAAGAGTTATCTGAAATTCAACAAGTGATTTCCTATGAGGATATTATTAGATTCCGTGAACTCACGCGTAGCATATATATGGCAGAACAGTTGGAAACATATATTGTGGATCTGGTATGTGCTACACGTGCCCCAGAAGCATATCAATTAGATGAATTGAGTCCTCTAATTGAATACGGTGCATCGCCGCGTGCTACGATCTTTCTTGCCATCGCTGCAAGAGCACAGGCTTTCCTCTCGCAACGCGGATATGTTACACCTGAGGATATTCATGAAGTTGGTTTGGATGTGCTAAGGCATCGGGTCATCCTTAGCTACGAAGCAGAAGCGGAAGGTATTGATACTGAAAATATAATTACACAACTGTTTTCAAAAATCGAAGTGCCTTAGCAAACAACTTCCTTCCATCATAATCTTACCCTTTGAATGGCATTCCTCATGTTTCTATTGATTTTATACCCTAACTTTGCTAAAATCACATAAAAATTCTTACGAGGATACAAATATAATGGAATGTATCTTTTGTGCAATTGTAGAAGGAAAGATCCCTGCTACAAAAGTCTACGAAGACGAACATGTCTTCACCTTTATGGATATTGCCCCTGCAAACCCAGGACATTTAGTAGTAATACCCAAACAACACTATCGGAATATCTTTGATATACCCACAGAAGTAGCCAGTAAAATTATGGAAGCCGCTATACCGCTTGCTACAGCGATCCGTGAGGCGTTAAATCCAGATGGTCTCAACTTGATCCAAAATAACGAACCAGCTGGATTTCAGACAGTTTTCCATTTCCATTTGCACCTCATTCCTCGTTGGGAAACAGATTCGTTGCAGCCACTTTGGCAGCCGAGAAGTGAAGGAAATCTGGAAAGGATTGGTAACATTGCGACGAAAATTCGAGAGGCTTTGTAGAGCAAATCTAACATTCCAATTTTAGAGAGAAACCTATGAACGTTTTAATTACTTCGGCAGGATCGGAATTGGCACGCAGATTATCAGACGCTACTGCTGGATCACACAAGATCCGTATGACAGAACTTGAACCTGTTGATACGCACTACGAATTTGTTCAGAGTGCGTTGGGACATGATGAGTCAACAAACGATTTACTAAAAGGCATAGATACCGTTGTCCATATTGCAGTAACGCCACCTGAACTTAAGGCACAAGCGGAAGAACCTGAGAACTATGAGATAGATTTTCAAACCCGTTGTACCTATAACCTATTGATGGCTGCATCTGCAGAAGGTGTGAAACATTTCATCTATGCCAGTACTCTCCGTTTGTTTGAGCAACATGGTAAAGATTGGACTGTTAAAGAGAATTGGAGACCGCGTTCCAGCGTTGATGGTGTTGTCCTCGCGAAACACCTCGGTGAATTCACTTGCAGAGAATTCGCACGGGAAAGAAAAATCAAGGTAACATGTCTCCGTCTTGGGGATATTATTACTGCTGAAGAAGCATCTGGTGCTGAATTGAATTCAATGTGGCTTGAAATAAATGATGCAGTTGCGGCATTCCAAGGTGCAATAGATGCCCCTTCAAGTTGGGGTATATTCCATGTGCAATCTGAGTTCCTCGGTTCCCGTTTTGATATCGGTAAGGCTAAAGGACATCTGAAATTCAATCCGCAATTTGTGCCAACAACACAATAGCAGATGCACATTCTTCCTAAACAAATATGAAGGAATCACAATGAAAGTTCTCATTTTAGGTGGTAACGGATACCTCGGTCCACATGTTGTGAAAGCATTAGAACCTTATTACACTTTGCGTGTAACGGACATCAACGAGATTGAGACAAAACATGAATCTATGCACATTGATGTAGGTTCATTAGATCAAGTTTTACGGGTGGCAGAAGGGATGGATACTATAATTAATTGTTCAGTGCTTCGTCATGACAGACAGTTGGCATTTGATGTTAGCACACGTGGGGCATACAATATGATGCGCGCCGCACTTGAACATGGTATCCGCCGCGTCATTAATACGGGTCCCCATTTCACCATCCAAGGTGATGATTATACGAGTTGGGATTATGAGATTAATCCGGATGTTCCGCCAAAAACAAGTACAGGACTATACCCATTGACTAAAGGACTCGGACAAGAAATATGTAAAGTCTTTACTGAGAATTATGACATCTATGTTCTCTGTTACCTATTTCTTAGTTTCCGAGAACTTGATTATGAGGCAGAAGGAACTGATCTTAACCCGTTTTCTGTCAGTTGGCGAGATGCAGGGGAGGCGTTTCGTTTAGGTCTTGAAATTGATTTGGAAGACTTACCCTCAAAGTGTGAGATATTCAACATCTTCGCAGATTTACCGCACCAGCAATTCTCCAATGCAAAAACGAAGCGGATTTTAGGGTTTCAACCTCAGGATAACTTCGAGTGGATGTGGCATAAGAAAAAGGAAACGTAATGCTACCTAAATGGAGTGAAGATCGTCAATATATAATTGGACGGACACTGACAGGTAGAGCAACAATTGACACTTTACAGATGAATCTACTACAACGGATAAACCTACGTAGAGTTTTATTAAGTTTGGGAAAACGTCCAGCAAAAATTATTTGAGCAACCATATATGAAAATTCAACTCTTTGCACACCGCGGTGGCATGGCACGCGCACCAGAAAACACACTCACATCATTTAAACAAGCACTAACAGACAGAGCTGACGGTTTTGAAATTGATGTCTGTCTAACAAAAGATAAGCAACCTGTCCTCATACATGTTGATTTCAACCAAGATGATATACGGGAGGTTACCCGATGTCCGACTCCCCTCAGTGAACTAAACTGGAATGAAGTGCAAGAGTTAAAGGTGAAAGGATCGGATGAACCCGTAGCACATCTTGATGACGCTCTAAGATTTGCCAGTGAAAACCAGATACCGTGTTTTGTTGAACCGAAAACAGACACACCAGAAATCCTACCTATCATCATAGAACGAGTTCATCACTTTGAAATTGTTCACCTTGTCAGTATTCTCACCTTTTCCCATCGGAAACAATTGCTTGTTGATGCGAAACGACTTGAACCGAAATTACAAACAAGCGCGATTTTGATAAATCCGATGGCAAACTTCTTCAAAGCAGCTACTGAGATTAATGCTAACCGTATCATTCTGGGATGGGATAGAATAAACCATTTTAGAATATTCAATGCCATTACCCGTTCGGTCTCACGACAGGTTGATAAACTTCATGAAAATGGGTTTGTTGTTGAAGCCGGTTATATACACACAATGCAACATGTTTCCTGGACATTGAAGAACAATATCCATGGATTGTGGGTAGATGACCTGCCTTACATCAAAAGTTGTATCCAACAAATTGAAGACAAAACTGGATCATAAGACACTATTATATGAACGTTACTGTCTGCAACCCACTGCTCAGAACACCCCTTTCGCTCATTGTAGATGATTCGTGTCCAGTGATAAATTTGACCTATTACTGGATTCATCAACGGCATGCGTGGAAAGCTCGTCATCAACCCGGTGTCCCTCCTGACCGTTGGGAAGGAAATGCTACGCAACTAAAAAAAACACCACCAAACATTCCCGCAGATTTTGCATGGGAATGGGCAGAATGGTGTTGGGAAAACGGTATTAAGGGAAAATTTAGTCTTATTCCGTATCCTGCGGGAATTGGACGCGTTGACGAGGGATTTCCTGATTTTCCGACACAAGAATATCAATCGTGGTTGCGAATATACAGAGAAATCATTTGGCCTAACTTCGACTTGACACCAGAGATGCTCACCCATACTGCTGTTGTTGATCTTGATACATTCGCATTGACCGAAGCATGGGAACAAGTAGAATGGGTAGACCCTCCTGTTGATAATAGATTGACTGATTATATCATTACATCTATGGAAATGCTCAATAACGTCGGCATACCTTGCGAAGGTGTAACCAGTCCAGGTGCGTTTGGTAAACGTCAAGAGGCTGCGTATGCGAAAGCAGTGTTGACTGCATCACAAGAGGTTAACAACGACCCACGCCCATTCTATTTTCTTTGGCTTAAACATGATGAACTCCCAGATGTACCCGTTTGGCACGTTGATAAAGAGAACGGGATCGCTATTGCAAGCATTGTTTCATGTGCAGGTGATTGGTTCGGTGGGTGGACAGGTTATGATTTAGGAAATGCAGACCGATTTATTACGGAAGACTTAAAGGAAGGACGTTTGCCGCCAATCCTTGAAAAAGAACTTCCGTGTGTTCTGGTAGGACATTGGCCAGGTTTCTATTTCAATGGAGACAAACTTGGGTTTGATGTACTGAAGACTGTTAAGGAACGATTGGATAACTACGATCCGGATGGCACAAAAACACTCTGGATGAAAACATCGGAAATTGGACACTATTGGATGGCACGCGAATTCACTGACATTGAAGTGCATCCAGACCATCAACAACAGATCAAATTCTCTACACAATTCCCAACAGCAAACTTTACTTTAGCTATTGAAATACCGATACATCGTATTCAAGTCAATGGATGGGATCTGCGTCAGGTGCATTCTCGGCATGAGTTTCAGAGTGATACGTTTCTTATTGAAGGGAAACAGACTTATATAGCGTTTGATCTTGAAATCGGAGACACAGAACTCACGTTTATGGAATGAGAATTCTACCTCCACTGGCAATGACGGTAGAACCTGTCATATAACTGGACTCTTCACTTAATAAGAACGCAATCACGTTTGCCATTTCATCTGGTTCTCCAAGTCTACCCAGCGGTGTCGTGGAACGAAGTTGTTCTACCATCTCTTCAGACACCTCACTTAACATATCTGTTGCGATTGCTCCCGGTGCCACTGAATTGATTCGGATGTTGTGCTGTGCAAGTGGTCCACAACACGATTTTGTCAAGGAAATTACCCCTGCTTTTGCTGCTGCGTAGGGCAGCTGGTTCGGACGCACTGCTAACGCTGCAATTGATGACACATTGACGATACGACCAAACTGTTGTTTGATCATTCCGGGTTTAACTGCCCACAACACGTTGAAGGGACCGGTTAGGTTAATCGCAACAATCTTATCCCAATGTTCAGGTGTAAGTTCATCAAACACCATATCACCGACATCCCCGGCATTGTTCACAAGCAAATCAATTGTCCCAAGTTCTTTTTTTACTTCAGCCACCATTCTGTTTACTGCTTCTCTATCGGAGATGTCCGCTTGGACAGTGATTGCTTTCTGTCCCGAAGCGTTGATCTGGTCACAAACCGTTTCGGCTTTTGAAGTTGAACGGGAATAGTGAACAGCAACGGCTGCCCCTTCACTGGCAAGTTTGAAAACAGTTGCCTTTCCAATACCGCGGCTTCCACCGGTTACCAATGCGACCCTTCCCTGAAATTTCATAAAATCTTCTCCTACAAAAGTGTCTGTAGCTGTTCCCATACCTCATCAGAAATAGGTGTTGTAGCTGCAGCGATATTTTGTTCTACTTCTGTTGCATTTTTAGAACCTGTCAAGTTCGTTGCAATTAACGGTTGACGAAGGCAGAATTGGATAGCGAGATTCAGTAGGTTTAAATTATTATCAACTGTCCATTGCCAAAGTTTGTGTGCCTTTTCGCCTTCAGGAGGTCTTTCCTTAACATTCGGTTCAAGTCCGGAAAGCAGTCCCGCTGCGATTGGACTCCCGTTGATTACACCGATGTCATTTTCCGATGCAAAGGATAACAACCATTCATTTGCTGTTTGGCTCAGAAGCGTATAATCCAGATGGGTGAGAATTACATCTACGATACCTGTCTGTATAGCAGTCTTATGGAATTCGTGTTGCCTTACACCAAGACCGATATATTTAACTAATCCTTCCTCGCGCATCCGTTGTAGTTCATCCAATGCACCGCCTTTGGCAACAACTGGATCCATATTTGAAGGATCATGCACTAAGCAAACATCAAGATAGTCTGTACCCAACAGACTGAGACTATTTTCGACACTGCGGCGTGTTCCTGAAGCACTATAATCACCGCGCCATTTGGGGTGTGTTCCGGTTTTCGTAGCGAGATAAATTTTCTCACGCCATCCATCAGCAAGTGCGAGTCCAACCCTTCTTTCGCTTTCACCATATAACGGAGAAGTATCGAGATAATTTATGCCTAAAGTAATTGCACGATGCACCGTTTCAACTGCTTCGTCATCGGTGACATTGTTACCACCGATACGAGCCCCACCTAAACTAAGACTTGTGACTTTTAATTCGGTTCGTCCTAATCTGCGTTTCGGCAACTGAATTGGTTGTGTTAGCATAGTTCTCTCTTTATCGTTGTAAATGTCCGTGGCGTGCATCCGGATGAATTACACTTACCCACTGCACACCTTTAACAACATCGTCCGGGACATGTCCATGCTCAACACTCTTTGGTGTGACGACCAAATCTCCTGGTTCTATACGATAGGAATTGGATTGTCCGTCAACAGTTCGGAGTGTAACCGTTGTCGTGCCTTCTGTGAAATACCAGTATTCATCAAAATCGTGATAATGCAGTTCAGTAGGATTTTCTTTAGATACGGTAAAAGGTCCAATCGTTGTCATATCCGGAGTATCCAAAATACTCCCGAGTGCCTCGCTGACCCGTTCCCCATTGCTGAGTCGAATAACACAGAGATTCGTGTTCATCAGATTACTCCGATGTCTTTCAGGTGCTGCAGCGAATCTGCTACACGTGCCTTTACACCTGCTTCATCAAGATTCTCACCCTCAATACCTTCCAATTCCATCGTGAAGGGACCGTAGAAATCGGCATCGTTCAAGGTTTGGAAAACGGCTTTGTAATCAACTACACCTTCTCCAAGGGTTGGAAAATGCCATGTCCTATATCCACCGTTTGTATCCTTCAGATGTACAGCACCGACATGCGGAAGAATCTTTTTTACCTCTGTGACTGCGTCAACATCATGGTTATAGTAATAGACATTGCCGGTATCAAAGTTGATACATATATTTGGATGGTTAACTCCGTTTATGGTCTCTAATGCGATGTCTCCGTTGTGTGCCATATCTGGGTGCGTTTCTAAACACACTTTTACACCCAACGGTTTGGCATTCTCACCGATTGCGTGCAGACGTTCATATGCAACTTTTTTGTCAGTCTCTCCCGAGTGAACGCTGACAAAAATTACTTTCACATCCATTTCATTTGCGATCTCTAACGTAGACTGAAAATCCTCAACAACCGTATCAGATTGAACATCGCATCTACCAAGTAAGCTGGTAGCAGTGAGTCCGTGTGATTTCAACTTGGATTGTAGTTCATCAATGCCATCAGCCGAAGGGACACCGATTTCAACGTTGGTTAAACCGATTTCTGCTAAGTGTTCATAAGCATTTGCGCCAAACTGTCTATAACTTCCTAAGTTACATGCAATGACATTATTCATATTAATCTCCTATATAATAATCTGAAATATTTAGATGTTATGGAATTTTTCGTAGAACCGTGTTGTTCAATAGTATTTCGAGTCCTAATAGAAGTGCCGCTGGGATTAGGAAATATCCTGCTAACTCTTGCTGGACTGTATAGTTTACAATCTTAAACTTTGTCTTTTCAAGTTTGTCAATCTCAGCATAAACGTGTTTCAACGATTGAATATCGGTAGCACGGAAATAACGTGCCCCTGTGGTGTTGGCAATCTCTTTAAGCGTCCCTTCATCCAGATGTGTTATGACATCTGTGTATCGTTTACCAAATGTAGTATCTTCATAGGGAATACGCGTGCCTCCCTCCTTACCCATACCGATAGTATAAACCCGAATATCAAAGGAATGTGCTAATGCTGCTGCAGTTTCAGGGTCAATCGTTCCGGCGTTGTTTTCGCCATCTGTCAAGAGTATGACAATCTTAGTTTTTGATTCTGATGTTCGCAATCTATGTGTGGTCATTGCGATAGCATCACCAATAGCAGTTCCATCCTGCAGCTGTCCACCCAATTCAACTTCTACATCATCAAGTAATTCGGCTAATATTGAATAATCCAGTGTAAGTGGACATAGCGTAAAACTTTCACCTGAAAATACGACTAATCCGATACGATCACTCTCACGAAACCTGAGAAAATCATGTATTACCGATTTTGCGGTCTGAAGACGGTTTGTATCATTGAAATCTTCTGCACGCATGCTATCAGATACGTCAAGTGCTAAGAAGATGTTAATACCTTCAACATAACGTCGTTCTTGACTTTGAGAGAACTGTGGTCTGGCAAGGGCAAAAATAAGAAGTGCAATTACTACAAACCTAATTATTCTTAGTGATGGAAGTAGTTTGACGGAGAAAGTTCGTGGTATTTGACGAACACCATCAAGTTCAGAAAAGCGAATTGCAGGTAAAGTACCTCGTTTTTTCTGCCACCAAAGATACAGGACTAATAGTGGCAACAGAATATACAGACTAAGAAAAATGGGAGATTCAAGTACCATTATTAACCTATTCTTTCAGACCAATGCCTATTTTTAGTTTGACTTGACGATGACATAGCTTTTAGGGTTGACAGGATACATATACCGATACCGATACCATTAAAAAGAAGAAACGTCACCCAATCCACATGTGGTATCTCAGTTGCCATAAAGTAAGGAATAAAACCAAAAATGACAGCAAGAGGTCTTAATCGACCTGCAAGTAGAGTGCTTCCAAGTGTATAAAAGATGGCAGTTTTACCACATAATGCCAGTGGTACCAATAGGAATATACCTAATAGTAAAAATGGAAATCCTACTATTGAAAGAATTAGTACCCACGATACAACAGGTATAACAACAAACATGAGTAAGCCAAATAAGAAGCTACCGACAGGTCTGTTTGCTAACATAGAACTAATTGCATTTATTGGTCTTGGGAATGCGACAGCGATTATCAGATATGTCAATAGCAAAATCCCAAATTTTATAGTGGTTAGACGGAAATTTCTGTGTTTCTTAATATCCCAGAGTGTATGTGGATGCATCAACAGTTGTGCTGCAGCAGGTGCTATTCTCCATCCATTATTTACGCTAATATGTGCTACAGATTCAAGATTGCCGTATATATGCCCTCCGATAACTTGAAGCATACCTTTGATTTCAGAACCCGGTGCGAGGTCAACATCTCCACCGATTACTAATACATTTCCAGTTACTGTCCCTTGTATAGTAGCGTTGCCGGCTATTAGAACAAGGGTTGTCATAACTTCATCTGCTTCTAACAGATAATCGTTGACAATTTTGAATAACCGTCGTTTTCCTCTCCACTTTGGTAGATTCGGATCGGGTGTATCAATTGGTTCTTCTACTTCCTCAATAGTAGATATCATATCCTGTATTTCACTGTCTGTGGTGATTTCTTCAGAAGTAGGTGGAGAATCATCTACGGTATCTTGTTTTTCGTCTTCGGCTGATTCATTGACTTCGGATGTGTCGTGTTGTTCTTGTGTTGATGACGAAACAGATTCGGTATTTTGGCTATCATCCTCCACAGATTGTTCTTCTTCTGGAATTGTAGGAGGGGATTCTGGTGTCTGTGCAAACAGTGGTTGGAAACCGCAAATTACTGTTATTAGGAATAAAATTGCTATTTGTCTCATGTTCATTACTTCTAAATTTAGAATGCGTCTGTATCTCTACGGTTTTGATAATACCTAATGTATTATAGACAGTATCGTTGTTGGTGTCAACTTTTTTTAGTGGTAATAGAAAATGAAATATAAAGTTTAGCATCGGTAGTTAGGTATTGTATTCTATAACGATAACTGTCAAATTAAGGACAATTCTATGCCTTCATCACGTCTAAAAAATATCCGTAGGTCGGAGCGAGCGTAGTGACCTCCGACACGTATCATTTCATTGGGGTTCACATGTCGAAGGTCGCAAGCTCGCTCCGACTCGTATCATTTCATTGGAGTTCACATGTCGGAGGTCGCAAGCTCGCTCCGACACGTATCATTTCATTGGAGTTCACATGTCGGAGGTCGCAAGCTCGCTCCGACCTACCAGAGATTCCAACACTAAATTGACACCTATAGGTATTGTATTCTATAACCATGTCTATATCTCGTTTTAGCGTCCTTCATTATGATGTCTATAACTTTGGAATCGTAGTTTAGGTATTTAGCGGCAGCATGCGGAGGGTGTCTGTCGCCTTACACTAACCACGAACTATACAACAGTTTTTCTTGACATGTCCATATAAATTTGATATGATATAGGTATATATTTTGTATTTATGTGGCTTACATACGGCACTGTGCATTAGAATGACACTATAAATGAGGAGTAGAAAGATGGATTTCAAACTTGAAGAAGTAGAGGATTTTGACGAGGAAGAACTGGATACTGATGAAGAAGATAACAACGATGAAATTGATGATAATGAGGAGTTTGATCCGCTCGGTTTTGATGATACGGCTGAGGAGGAAGATGCTGATAAGGTGGCTTATGAACCAGATGAACCAGACGAGTCGGATGAACTGGATGATGAAGAGGATGAATCCGACGAAGAAACTTCTTCGCTGGTATTAGAGGAGCCTATTGAAATAGACCTTTTTAATCAACAGGAAGAAAATGTTCCTGCCTACACAGAAGCTGTAAAAGCATACTATGAAGATAAAAATTATGAACATGCTATAGAGAAATTTGGCGAAGCAATAAAAAACGCTAAACGGCAAACCAAAGGGAAGCAGCTCCTATCCAACGAAATAGTAGCTAAATCAATGTATTGGCAAGCAGAGTCTTATGTCAAGACCCAAGATATTCCGAAAGCAATTGATACATTTGAATCCCTTGTTAAGACATGTAGTGAGCACTATCTTACTATTGCGGCACAGCGTCGTGCGGAAATTTTGAAAGCGAAACACTCTTAGAGGAAAGGATAAACGAAAGTAGTGGATACCTTGAAGAATATACTTGAACGGAAAGCGACAAACTTACGTATACATTCTATTATATCAACATCGGAGGCAGGAAGCGGACATCCGACAACGTGTCTTTCAGCTGCAGATATTGTTTCTGCTCTATTTTTTCACGTGATGCGTTATGACTGTTCCGATGCGCAAAACCCGAATAATGATCGGTTCATCTTATCAAAAGGACACGCCGCTCCCTTACTTTATGCTGCCTATGCAGAAGCAGGTATCATTCCGGTAGACGATCTGCTAACACTCCGTCAGGTTGATAGCATTCTTGAGGGACACCCTACACCTCGTTTTGATTGGACAGAGGTGGCGACAGGTTCTCTCGGACAAGGGTTATCTCTCGGACTTGGTATGGCACTCAACGGTAAATACTTAGACAAATCCGATTACTGCGTCTATGTATTACTTGGCGATGGTGAAACGGCTGAGGGTGGTGTCTGGGAAGCTGCTGCTTTAGCGTCTCATTATAAGTTGAATAACTTGATCGGAATTGTAGATGTAAATGCCCTCGGACAGAGCCAACGCACGATGTATGCTTTTGATATTGATACTTACTGCCAACGTTTTGAAGCATTCGGATGGCAAACCATCGGTATAGATGGTCACGATTTTGATGAAATCTTATCTGCATTGGAGAAAGCCAAAACCTCCACCGATAAACCGACAATGATTGTTGCAAAAACATATAAAGGGAAAGGGGTTTCGTTCCTTGAGAATGAAGATAACTGGCACGGGAAGGCAGTTGCAAAAGGGGAACAACTTGACAAAGCATTAGCAGAACTCGGTCCACTGCATACAGACATTCCGCTCCAGATACAAACCCCAAATCCGATAGATATTCAGACTTCTACACCGACTACATGTGAACCGCCTGAGTATGAAACTGACGAAGAGGTAGCCACGCGCGGTGGCTACGGTATTGGACTTGCTAAACTGGGTAAAGCAAACCCAAATGTCGTTGCGCTGGATGGAGACACGAAGAATTCTACTTATTCTGAACAATTCATGGAAAGTTATCCAGATCGATTTTTCGAGATGTTCATCGCAGAACAGAACTTAGTCGGGGCAGGTATAGGTTTGGCAAAGCGAGGTAAAATACCATTTGTTTCAACGTTTGCTGCATTTCTATCTCGTGGGTATGACCAGATCCGCATGTCTGCGATTTCACAGGCGAACATTAAATATGCCGGTTCACACTGCGGTGTCTCAATTGGTGAAGATGGACCTTCACAGATGGGTTTAGAAGACATCGCTATGTTCCGCGCAATTCCTGACGGAGTGGTGCTATATCCGAGCGATGCTGTCGCTGCGGAACGACTTGTTGCTGAAGCTGCAGCACACGAAGGGATTGTATATATCCGCACTTCGCGCCCAAAAACTGTTACCCTTTATGATGCTACGGATAGTTTTCCAATTGGTGGTTGTAAGGTCGTTAAAAAGAGTGATGACGATAAAGCAACCGTGGTCACGGCTGGTGTCACACTTCATGAAGCATTAAAGGCACATGAGATACTTGCTGCAGAAGGTATAGCTATCCGAATTATTGACCTATATTCCATCAAACCGATTGACGCGGAAACACTATTAGCCGCTGCTGTCGAAACAAATAACACTATTATCACCGTTGAAGATCACTACCCTGAAGGTGGCTTAGGTGATGCTGTTCTGGATGCAGTCGCAACCGAAGATGTCCGAGTACACAAACTCGCTGTTACAGGAATACCGCGGTCTGGCAAACCGGATGAGTTATTGGAACTGCATGGCATTAGTGCAAATGCTATTGTTCAAAAGGTAAAGAATGTCTTGTGATAATTGGCAGTAGAGTTTGGATCAGCAGGATTGGATATATTCATTGTGCAATATAGTGTATAATTGACACAGGATTTTCTGGTTATTGGCTTTACCAAGTGAATTAATTGAGAACTTATCACTTCCGAAAATTGATGACCAAGATGTACTTCTCGGGGATGGTACTGTGGTATCTTTAGAGAAATATCTTGCAAAAGTGATGTGGCATGGTGAAGAACACAGTGTTTCTGTGTTAAGAACTGAAGATGGATCTATTGCCGGAATGTTCCTTTTACTTGGAAGTCGCGTAATTTTAGATGGTATAGAAAATGGTAATGTGAGCATTGACGTGTTACCATCAATTTGATAAGTAACAACATTGAGGTGTACTAAGAGTTGCAGCAAACGGTTGTTTGGATCGTAGTAATAGGGGTTATCGTTCTGGTAGGGATTGGAATGTTTTTTGTTTTGCGTGCACCGCGCACCGCCCCTAAAACATATCCCGCAGATGATGGTCCTAACTTTATTGATGTATCAGACTACCCACAGGAAATGCAAACGCTTTACGAGTTATTTACTCGGAGATGTAGCCGATGTCATACAGTGGCGCGACCCATTAATTCTACATTTACACCGGAAGAATGGCGAAAATACGTGCATAAAATGATGCGCAAACCAGGTTCCGGACTCACTCCTAAAACCTCTGAACGAATAATCAAATTCCTAATTTATGACGCACAGCATCGGGAGAGAAGTACCCCATGACAAGACTGATACTTACAACTTGTGTGGTGTTGTCTTGTGCAATCGGATTGCAAGCAGCACCTGTCAAAAACCTTCAAATATCACTTGATAATCAACTTATCTCATTTTCCATCAACCCTATATTCAAAAATGGTGCATGGTTTATGCCGTTAGAGGATTTATGCAAACAGTTAGAATTAAAGGTCGAATATCCAGATAGTGGAGAGATGGTGGTTATTTGTGGTAGTGGAGAATCGGATTTATGTGTTCCGTTACGTTTTGGTGAGGAAGTGCTCAGTATTGACAGTGTTACTTATGCCACACCTGAAGGCATCACTGAACCATTTGGTTTTGAAATCTACAAAGCATCGGAAAGTCAATTTGAGATCATCCGACCAGAACAACTTGCACCTCAATTTACTCTACCTGACCTTGACGATACACCAAAACATTTGAAAGATTTTCGCGGAAAGAAGACGCTCCTCTATATTTGGGGTTCATGGTGAGCATGTCGCGGACAACTGTCAGGATGGCAGAAATTTTACGCAAAACACCGTGAAAAACTAAATATAGTCTCTATTGCAATTGATGCACAGGGTGCGTCTGTAGTGAAACCGTGGCACAATAAAGCTAACGCAGAATTTGACACACTTGTCGATTCACAGAATATATTGGGTAACCTATTCAACCTAAAAGCGATTCCATACGGCGTTATGATTGACGAGGCAGGACGGTTAATAAAATCTCCCTTTAGCATAAATGTTGCTAAGAAAGAAACACTTGCCATGTTGGAAAAGTGGCTATCCGATACCGCTTACAACGCTACACTGCTTTGTGACGTGAAACTTCTAAACAAACCAAAAAACCCAAAAGTTATTGAAGCCAATGCGCGTTTTCAACTCGGACTAACTTTGTTAGAGGTAGGGAAAAAGACGGAAGCAATGACCGAATGGCGAAAGGCTTTGGCATTAGACCCGAAAAATTGGATTATCCACAAGCAAATATGGGTAGTTGAACATCCCGATAAATTCTATGACGGTAATGTGGATTATGGATGGCAAAAGGCACAGTTAGAATTGGAAAACAGATAGACATCAGTCCCACAGAATTGCTATTCCATCGCAAGTCGTTTTTTCTGCTCTTCCAATATTCTTTTCTGACGTTTTACACGTTCTGGCACCAATCTTTCCCGTGGTGCAGTGGGTTTGAAATCCAAACGTTTTTTGTCCAACCCCGATAATACAGCCAATTCCACTGGTGAGAAATCGTCTGGATTATCACGATTGAAATTCATCGGTTCTTTGAGGGCAACAGGTGGGTTCGTAATAAACCTAGCGCGTCCCGAAGGATTCTGTGATGCAGAATGTAAGACAAACGGATGCAAGAGAACAACATCTCCCGCATTCCCTGTAATTTCCACAAAATCCTTACATTTCTGATACAACTGACCAAAACCCTGTCCCGGTAACAGACCTTCAGGATGTTCGGACAGATGTTGTGCCACATGTTGGACAGAATCGCACGCGACAAAAGTTCCACCGCTTTTTGGCATAATATCTGACCATACTACAATTGTCAGCAATCCTTGTTCAGGACTATCCAAGAAGTGACGGAAGAAATCACCATCCTTATGCCATCCGTTGTAGTGTGATTCTGGTGGTTGCCACTCTGTGTCTCCACCTAATGCAAAGTTGATGATAAAACCATCACCCCATGATGGGTCTGTGTTGGCAATCCTCTCTTCTCCACCGAGTAGATCACAGATTGCATCCCATGCTCTTGGTGCGATTTCTCGGATCGGTAGACGATTCATAGATGGCAAATGTATGCGCGGTTCCTCCCAAGTTGTGGGATCGTCAGAATCATAACCGAGTCGTTTAAAGGCGAATTCTCGCCATTCCGCTGCCAATTCACGCGAAAAGCAGTCTTTCAGAACAATGTGTCCCTTTTCAACAAAGTGGTCTACATCAGATTCTGTAATTGTTTTGTAAACTTTTGGCATAATATCCTTTTATTTCAGATTACTCAATAATGTCTCTGCAAGTTTCGTGGCGAATTCATCATCGTTGATATGAGCGTCTATTTCAATTACCGTAACATTGTCACCAATGTGTGTTTTCAGATTTTTCCGCCAAGTATCTCGTGCTTCAGGAGAATCGAAAGGTTGTCCTGTTTTATCAATTGCGGATACACCTTGCATAGGAATGAGAACAGTTGTAGGTCCCGCGGCTTCACTGAGTTTAAGTGCCATAATTTTGCCCAATTCGGATGTTTCTTCGGCAGTTGTCCGCATGAGTGTCACTGTGGGGTTGTGTTGATAGAAATGTCGTTCGCTAAACTTCTCTGGTACGGTGTCGGGAGGACCGAAGTTCACCATATCCAAGGCACCAGGAGCGATCACTTGCGGTAGACCTGCTTGTCCTGCAGCTTCTAAGCGTTCAGGACCAGCACTAAGTATTCCACCGACCAATTCATCTGCAAGTTCTGTTGTCGTTACGTCAAGCACACCAGCAAGGAAACCACCTTTTACAAGGTCTTCCATGGCGCGCCCACCTGTACCTGTTGCATGAAAAACGAGAACTTCATAGCCAGCGTCTTCAAGGATTTCACGCGCTTTAGTAACACACGGAGTTGTTACACCGAACATTGTCGCAGCGATTAAGGGTTTGTCATCTGCCGCTTCTGGTGCTTCAGTAGAAACCATTCCAACGATTGCGCCAGCAGCGTTAGCGAGTATCTGTCTGGACAGACGGTTGATGCCTGCAATGTCAACGACAGAATACATCATGCAAATATCTTTGGACTGCACATAAGGACTTGTATCTCCTGATGCAAGCGTTGAAACCATAACTTTCGGTACACCGACAGGTAATGCCTGCATCGCAGTTGTCCCGATAGTGGTTCCTGCAGAACCGCCGAGTGAGATAATACCATCAATTTCACCAGCAGCATGTTTCTCAACAATAAGGGTTGCTGCGCCTTGTGCCATCACAGCTACGCTATTGCCACGGTCGCCTTCATCACGCAATATCTTTAAAGACGAACCACCTGCTTGTGCTACCTCATCAGCAGAAATATCAGAAGTTAATTCTGGTTCTCCTAATATCCCTGTATTGACAACGCACGTTGAAACGCCGCTTGATTCTATCTGTGCTTTGATGAACGCAAATTCTACCCCTTTGGTGTCCATTGTTCCGACAATACAAACTGTTTTCGCCATCGGCAGATTCCTCCAGTATCTGTTGAATTGTGTTGAAAATTATATGGAGAGGAGTAAAATATGTCAAGAGAATTCCCAACTGATAGACTGTTAATTATTTCCATACACCACTCCATTTACATTACACAAATTTGTGCAACAATTCTCGGTAAACTCGCGTCCTTATATACGAATAGATGATGATAAACAATACGGAGCAATCTGATGAAAAACAATGATGTTGCGTTGATCCAACGTATCCTTGCGGGTGATCAGTCGGCTTTTGAGAGTTTGCTGAGAAAGTATCGGAAGCAGGTTCACGCACATGCATGGCGGCGGACAGGTGATTACCATATCGCTGAAGACATTACACAAGATACTTTCCTGCAGGTCTATCAGAAACTCGGAACACTGGAAGATCCAACGCAGTTTTCAAGATGGCTTTATCCAATTGTGAATAGACTCTGTATTGCATGGTTCCGAAAAAACCGTATACGAACCGAGTCGCTGGAAGAAACCGACTCTTCAGAAATACAGACAGAAGCTTATTCTCAATATGTTGCATTAGAACACGCGAAAACTACTGCGGAAGTGCGACGTGACCTTATCAAGAAAATGCTGGCAAAGTTGAAACAGGATGATAGGGAAATAATTACCCTCCACTACTTTAGACAGATGACATATTCAGAGATAGGATCGCATTTGGGTATATCAGAAAGCACTATTAAGAGTCGGCTGCATCGCGCACGACAGCGGTTAAAGAAATACGAATTCATGATACAAGAAGCGTTAGAAATCACAATTGAAGAGGGACATCGCTTCGAAAAACATATCAACGGAGGTATTGGAATGAAATTAACTTTTGAAAGAGACGATCTTTTGTATACCCTGCAAATGCTACAGGGAATCGCTAATGAACAGGATGAGTCCCCTATTCTCTCGAATGTCTTTATCCACGCGGAAGGAGACATCATTGAGTGTATAGCGGCAGACGCGGAAATTGGTATCCGAATGAAAGTTGAAGGGTCAGTCAAAGAGGATGGGAAAATCGCTGT
>JAPOQK010000055.1 GCA_026710795.1 Candidatus Poribacteria bacterium | reverse complement strand
TTTTTTTACACAGTAAACCGATGAAAACAACCCACAAACCCAGTCAGACATTACAATCAGACCACAACACCAAAAAGATACCGTAATGTAAAAAAAAGATACCAAACGGTATCTTTTTCAAGGAGGATAATTCCAATGAAATTACAAGACAAACACAAAACATTCGCAGTCAAATCATTCGCAAAAATGATGACACGAGCAGAGATCCAAGGTAGGTCAAGACAAGTAAAAAGACCAAAAAGGAGCAAATTAAAAAAAGCGAAATTCGCGTCACATTCCTTATCCTGACTGAATTCTTTGCGTCACAGGTGACGTGCAAAAGGTCACAATTTATAGCACATACGGATAAACAATGTAACGCTAAATTAGCAAGATGTAGGTTCGCCTCTCTACACGGTCTATAAGAGATTATATTGAATTGTGAAAAATATATCCGAAAAAACTAAATAACCCTAATAATTACCTTGACAGTTTGAATCTGAAAAGATAGAATAGTAATATCCTGTTTTATTAACAGGATTGAATCTACCTACCACCGTACTAAATCGTACTAAATCAGAAATTACATGAAAGTGTAATTATGTTGTTTGACACAGAAATATGAAATGCTTCATTTCAGTTGCGTCAAGTCTTGTATCAATAAATTTTAATACAGGAGGAGATATATAAGATGAATAAATTCGCTTTTTCACTCATGATATTTTTCCTTATCGCAGTCTTGTTCATTATGTCTGTTGATCTCGCTTTTGCGCGAACTTTTAACAATGACTTTGAAACAGGAGACCTTACCGATTGGGAAAAAACAGGAACTGCGTTTAATTTCCAACCGACTTGGGGAGACAACCCCACAGCACGTAATAGAGGACAACCTTCTCAGCACCAAGGTGATTGGTGGCTCGGACTTGCCGAAAGGTATCAAGGACCAGAAAAAGGTGCTGAACTTGGACAGAGTCCAGGAGACTTGGAACGGAACGCAGATGGTAATATTGCTCCGGATTTCCCGCAAGGCACATTGACTTCTATTGAGTTCACTATTGTCGGAGATACTATGAATTTTCTTATGGGTGGTGGCAACCGTGCTTGGGGAACAGCCGAACCTTGTTGTGTCAATCTTGTCATTGATGAAGAGGTAGTCAGAACAATGACGGGAAGTAACAATGAATCCATGACTCGAAGAGAGTGGGATGTGTCCGACTTGAAAGGTCAAATCGCTCAACTTGTTGTCGTAGATCAAAGCAGTGGTGGTTGGGGTCATCCAAACTTTGACGATGTCCATCAGGCTGATGCAGGTGGAGATAATATTCCATGGTCACAGGTAACATCCGTTGACGCACGTGGAAAGTTAGCCGTCAGTTGGGCACAGATGAAAAAATACTATTAGGTGATACAACAGAATACCATCAATAGTCAGTCCATACGTTCCACTCTAAAAAAACGGTATGTTATTCAGTCTCAAGTTATATAATCTAAACATAAGGAGATAGGTCTGATGAAAAATTTAGTTTCTATATTCCTGATTATTTTCCTTGTTACCATCTTGATCATTATGTCTGTTGACAGTGCTTTTGCACGCTCGTTCAACAATGATTTTGAAACAGGGGATCTAACAGATTGGGAGAAAACAGGAACAGCATTTGATTTCCAACCGACTTGGGGAGACAACCCAACAGCAAGAAACCGTGGACAACCCTCAGAACATCAAGGTGATTGGTGGCTCGGGTTAGCTGAAAGATACCAAGGACCAGACAAAGGTGCTAAACTCGGACAGAAACCAGGTGATATGCAGCAGAATGCACAAGGTGGTGTTGCACCGGATTTCCCACAAGGAACTTTAACCTCTGTTGAGTTCACAATTATAGGTGAAACCATGAATTTTCTTATGGGTGGTGGCAACCGCGCTTGGGGAACTGGAGAACCTTGCTGTGTCAACCTTGTGAGTAATGATGATGTTGTTAGATCTGTGACAGGTGATAACAACGAAACAATGACACGCAAAGAGTGGGATGTTTCAGATCTTAAGGGTGATACGGTTCAACTTGTTGTTATTGATATGAGCAGTGGAGGTTGGGGGCACCCAAACTTTGACGATGTACATCAAGCCGATAAGAACGGTGATAATATCCCTTGGGACAGAGTACTTGCTGTTGATGCACGTGGAAAGTTAGCCGTCAGTTGGGCACAGATGAAAAAGTATTACTAATCTGAAGCAACAACATTATCGTTTTACTTAGTAGGTGGAGTCTGCTCCGCCTACTACTACGAAATTTGTTCTAATCCTGCACGTTCTCTGAACTTATTATATGTCTTCAGAATGCCTTGTTCCATTGTATATGCAGGCGTAAATCCCACCTCTTTAGCGATAGCGGTTGCATCGTAATCCCACGAAATTCCAAATACACCAGGTTCCAACGTAATCTGTGCATCAGGCACTAATTTTTTCAGATACGCAACACCCTCTTTTACTGGACGTATGCCACCTTTGATATTAAAGACACGCGTTTTTGTAGTTGGACAAGTACAAGCCATTACAATTGACTCCGAGACATCCTCTACATACTGCCAGTCCACCGAATCATCGCCGAACGGACAAACATGTGGTTCACCCATTGCCACATCTTCAATCATTTTGGTAGTGAACGAACTCATTCCCCGTGTCCTACCAACCCCGTAAACAGCAGTGAATCGAAGTCCGATTGAATCAACTCCATAAGCGTCAAAATAGTGCATCGCATATCTTTCATTTAGGGATTTGCAAGCACCATAAATAAACTTTGGATAGTGAGGGGCATCGTTCAGAATCTGTTGATTGTTATAATCATCGGGTGAACCGAACACTGCCACACTACTTGCCCAAACAACACGTTTAAGATTAAATATACGCGCTGCTTCCAATATATTAATTGTTCCTTCACACACTATCTTTAAGGCTTGTGGTGGATTGGCATTACACGCAGGCACTTGCCACGAAGCAAGGTGTATAACCCGATCAATATCATGCTCCTGAACAGTGCGTAACACATGGGGAAGGTCTGTGATGTCTCCTTGCACGAAAGTTAAACCATCAATTTGCGCATCAGTGAGAACCATTTTTGGAATCGTTAAGTCGTAAGCAAAATCGTAAACGACCACATCTTCACCAGCGGCTAATAGGTCACGAATAACATAAGACCCGATGCATCCCATGCCACCGGTGAGCAGATATGCCATATATTTATCTCCTTTGGTATATACACGATTCAGATATTAAACTGATCAACTTGTATCTGTTTTACTGAGGTTTATCCATATTCATAGGTTCATCAACATTAACGAGTATATCTTCACCTTCAACTTTTACAGGATAGACAGGAATTTTCTCCTCACCGGGCCAAACACAATCCCCTGTCTTTATATCAAATTCCCACATGTGCATCGGACAGGTAACACAGTTCTTGTCTATGAAACCGTAAGTCAAAATTCCACCAAGATGTGGACATATATTGTTCATGGCGAAATACTCACCTTCAACATTATATATTCCGATAAAAACACCTTCAACTTTGACACCGATACATCTACCAGGTTGTATCTGTTCGGTCGTCGCTGCCTTAACAAATTGTGACATATATGATTTAACTCCAATAGCATTAAACTTGTAGATCTAAATTAACTATTCCATTAAAGCACAATAAAAATGATAGATTACCGTGATATAACTTTACCTTCGCCGCGCGGGTCAGTACCACCATCGTGGGAAGTTCCTTCCTCCCATACACGAATAGCATGACCTGGTCCACCGATACCGCCACTTGCAGAGATTTCATGCCCAAGTTCACGCAGTCCTTCAAGCGTTTCTTCACCTGCCCGTGATTCTATCTGGATAGGTTCTGCACCATCACAGTGAAAACGTGGTGCATCCAATGCTGCTTGTGCCGAAACTTGCAAGTCCATGAGACTAACACTAATATTAAGTTGATTATTGGGTATTGTACGACCACCCGGGATCCCGTAAGTCGCAAAGGGCATACCGCCAAACGTAGAAAGACATGGTCCCATATTATGAAGAGGACGTTTATGTGGTCCGATAGAATTCGCCAAGCCTGGTCTCGGATCAAAACGACCAACACCATGCCCAAACAACAGTCCAGTACCGGGTACCGTAACCATTGAACCGAAACCTCCACCGTGGGTCTGCGTCAACGAAACCATATTCCCTTCGGTATCTGCCGTGGAAATATGACTCGTACAACTCATCGGTTCGTAATAGACTACCTCACCATGTTGCGGTGAGTCAAGACCTGCCTTCAATTTCTCGCTGAGTGTCGCTGTGAAACTGTCAGACAGTTCTTCATCAATATCAATATCAACGAAATTCGGATCACCAAAACGACTGAGTCTTTCATACCAGCAAATCTTCATCGCTTCAGCGAATAGATGGAATCTCTCTGTAAGAGACATTTCAGCAACATTATAAGATTCTATCAAGCGGAGCATCTGTAAAGTGGTAAGACCACCTGCACCAAGAGGTGAAGTATATACCGAATAACCGCGATATTGAATTTCATAGGGTTCTGTAATGAAGGGACGATAACTTTTTAGGTCATCAACAGTTATACAACCCCCTAATTCCTGAATATGGTTCGCAATCGTTTCTGAAATCTGACCTTCGTAAAATGCAGTGTGTCCACCTTCTGCTACTGCTTCTAAGGTTCGTGCAAGGTCAGGATTAGTAAGGGTTTCTCCCTTTTTCGGCGCGCGTCCATCTTTAAGATAAACACGAGCCGTTTCAGGAAACTCACGTTTCCATCGCTCAGCATTTCCAGCAATCCCACCCCGATTCGCACCGTTTGGATAATACCCATAACGTGCGGAATTAATTGCTGGACGTATCACTTTATCAAGTGGAAGCCTACCATATTCCTTCAACGCCAAACAGAGACCTGCTACGACACCCGGCACTCCGATAGACAACGGTCCGTGAACGTTCACACGTCCCGGCACACGGTATCCTGCGACTGCATCCGGTGCATCTTCTATAGTGAACATGTCTTCGGAAGCTGCGGCAGGTGCGGCAGTGTTATAATCAATTGCTATGACATCTTGTGTTTTCTTGTGATATATCAGCATACAACCGCCATAGCCAGCGATTCCGTTTTGGGACGGTTCAACGACTCCCTCGGCAAACGCAGCCGCAACAGCAGCATCCACAGCATTGCCACCAGCAAGGAACATATCAAATCCCGCCTCTGCAGTGCGTGGATGTGGACCGACTACAGTACCATACTCTATTTTTTGTGAATTCACATACTTTTCCTGTCGCAAAAGGATAATAGAAGGAATTTTAAAGGGTTTTAACAGAATTGTCAAGTTTTTCTGAGCTTGACCATGGTTATTTAGTTTTTTATATTTCTACCGCATTTAATTACACTCGTTAATCTTATACTGCAGAACCGTCTGTTGTGTTTCTTACGTATTTGAATTGCGAAGTACACAGATTACACAGAATACTGAGTTGGCTGTTTAAGATCCCTTCTTATGTCAGTATTATTGGCTTGTGGAACGGATCTGATACCTCAGACTAAAAAATCCGCGTTAATCCGTGTAATCAGTGTAATACGAGATTCAGACAAGAAAGAAATCCAACCTAATAAAACGATCTATAAGTAACACTTTTAAACATAAAATTCTTAAAACTAAATTACTCTGGAGCTTGACAGAGATAATAGAACCGTGGGACGGGTAAAACATTACAAACCTACTATCATTGTAATTCCGTTTGTAGTCATATATTTCATTACGCATAGACATTAAATCTAATGAGTTAACCTCAATTATAATATTTATGCTAAAATATTAGCATTTTAATTTGACAATTGCTTCTATAAGTGCTAAAATATTAGCACTTATAGAAAGAGGTGAAGATATGGAAGATTATCGTATTACCAAAATGAGTCGTAGAGAACGCCAGCTTATGGACATTGTCTATCAACGCGGTTGCGTTTCCGTGGTAGATGTCCTTGAAGACCTGCCTGATGAACCGAGTTATTCTACAGTCCGGGCATTGCTACGGATTTTAGAAGATAAAGGGTATCTCTCACACGAAAAAGATGGAAAACGTTACATCTATCGTCCTACGCAGCCACGCCATCAAGCAGGACGTTCCGCACTCAAACAGATTTTTAATACGTTCTTTGATAAATCTATTGAGAAAACGGTCATGACATTGATTTCCGACGCAGACCTTTCGGATGAGGAACTTGACCGTCTAAGCCAACTCATTGAGAATGCCAAAAAAGGAGACACCTCATCATGATGCTATTCATTGAGACACTTTATGCAGACCCATTGCTGAAATTTCTTGTTAACACCACGATGAAAAGTTTTGTGATTCTCGCTGTTGCGGGTTTGTTTGCATTTTGTTTGCGACGTAAATCTGCGGCTATGCGAGGCTTTGTTTGGAACATGGCAATCGTAGGATGCCTTATTGTCCCGCTGTTTTCTCTCACGCTTCCGAAGTGGAATATTAACGTCTTACCACAAACACCTATCAGATTTAAGACTGCGCAATTAACAGAAAACATTCAACCTACTTCATCACCCGTTTTGATCGATCCGAGTCCGTCCGTGTCAGAAACTATGCCACCAACACAAGCCGTACCAGTTCTACCACGAAAACCGCCACCTCTTTCTGACAAGAGTAACATACTTCCAACAATTCATTGGACAAACTGGATATGGATAGTTTGGGCATGTGTTAGTGTATTCTTATTTGTACGTTTGATTGTTGGAATCAGTGGTATCTGGCGGATCTCAATTCGTAGCAAAGATATCAGTAGTATGATTGATATATTACATCTTCATTGGAATCGTCAGTTTAGTGTTCGTCTCAGCGACAATATAACAGTGCCAATGATGTGGGGGGTTATTCGTCCTGTAATTTTGTTACCGACTGATGCAGCACATTGGCAAACGGACCGTCTCCGTGCTGTTTTGCTTCACGAAACTGCACATATCAAAAGATGGGATTGGTTGATACAGACCATCACGCAAATTGCGTGTGTGACGTACTGGTACAATCCATTTGTATGGTATGCAGCGCATCGGATACGAATAGAGGCTGAACAAGCGTGTGATGACCAAGTGCTCAGTACAGGCTATCAATCAACCGATTATGCTAGACATTTACTTGATATAACATGCAATGTAAAAAAGATTAAAGTTATTTCGCATGCTGCTGTCGCGATGGCGCGTTCCTCAAAAATTGAAGGAAGACTCCGAACTGTTCTAACTGAAAACCTAAATCGTCATCCAGTTACAAAGGTTGTCGTAGGAATAGGTCTGATCATACTCACCTGCATTGCTGTTCCGATGAGCGCGATGCGTTTAGCACAAGCAGTTGATCCAGAAGAGACATCCAAGTTCCAGTTAGCACAAGATGATCCTATAAAGACACAACAGAACGTGGAAGTATGTAAGCAACATCTTCTTGAAATTGGTAAGGCTATCCAATCCTATAAGAAGGAACATAATGATTTACCACAATGGCTCTCAGACCTTCACCCAAAATACTTACCAGATGAAAATATCTTGCTTTGTCCCGCGGATGAAGACGGTGGGAAAACCCATTTTCTTGTCAACAAGGATCCAAAAATGTCCATGAGTTACGACTACCAATTTCACCCTCAGTATCGAGCAGACAAAACTGAGGAACGTCTCATGTATGGCGACGTTTTACCGCTTGTACGTTGCCGTCATCATGAGAATCAACCGTTTGAGTGTCATAACTTGAGTTTTGCCTATAAGGTATATTGGTCATCTGGTGTATACAAACCGGATGAAATGTATGAAACCGTTGAGGAAGCAATTGAAGTTTTAGAAAAAGGACTCCAACGACAAGCAGATAATGAAAATTTCTTTCATTTCTATACTACACTTGCACGGCTCTACATTGAAGTCGGACGCGAAAAAGATGTTCAGGATCTTGTTAACCGTTTCAAAACGATCATGAGACAAAACAGTATTTCAGATAATTTTCGACTCGGATCAATACTTGAGATCACAAATCAGCATGAAGAAGTCCTCAAGGTTTTTGAGAAACTTGAGAAGCGGCATCCAGACAACCTGTATGTTCTTGACAAACTTATACAAATTCATGAGAAACTTGGTAATTCTGTAATCGCATCGGAATATCGGAAAAAGACTGATCCGATGTCTGCACTGGTAGGAAAGGTTGTCCCGGACTTCACTGACATTGATCTCAATGGCAAACTAATCTCGCTGCAACAATTCCGCGGGAAAGTTGTTTTACTCGATTTCTGGGCGGTTTGGTGTCCTCCATGCATCGTCGAGATGCCGAATGTGAAAAAGGTTTACGATACCTATAAGGACCAAGGGTTTGATATCATAGGTGTCAGTCTTGACACTGATGAGACAAGACTGCGCAATTACCTCAAGACAAATGATATTCCTTGGCGGCAAATTTTTAGTGGTCAAAAATGGAATAGTCCGCTTGCAAAACAGTATCATATCCGCTCAATCCCAGCACCGTGGCTAATTGCCAGAGATGGCACACTCATTTCACGCGAAGCCAGAAGATTGAAGTTAGAACAACTTGTTGTGGATGCACTCAAGAAAAAATAAACCAAATCTGCGGTAGGCACGATTTGAAAACGTGCCTTCTGTCATGTTCGTCTAATTTTTGTGATATAGAAGTAACGAGTTCGAGTTCACTCCTATAGGAAAAGTTTAATTTTGTCAAATTATGTGTTATTCAATTCTAACATTCACGAAACGGTAGTGTATGAGGCATAAAATGTACAATTCCTCTAAACAAAAGGAGTATCAAATGACGACTGAGACAAAAAACCAGAAATACATTGAAATCTGCACCCAAAACTTGCTGACTATCGGCAAAGCGGTTCAGGCATACCTCAATGACCACGGTGATTATCCTGAGTGGCTTTCAGAACTTCATCCCAAATACTTGGCAGATACTAATGTACTACTCTGTCAAGCGGATGAAGAGGACGGAAAAACAGTTTTCTCTTTTAATGCAGATCCGAAATTTCCCATAAGTTATGGCTACCAGTTCCATCCTGAATACCGAGAGGAGAAAACTGAACAGCGTAAAGTGTATGGCGATGCCATGCCGCTCGTGCGTTGCCGACATCATACAGACCAACCCCTTCCTTGCTTAAACTTGAGTTATGCCTTTAAGGTATATCCCTCATCGTATATTTGGGAACGTACACCTAAAGAGATGTATGGAACCCCCGGAAAAGCCATTACTGCTTTGGAATCAGGACTTATGCGACAGCAGGATAACGAAAGTTTTTTCTATATCTATCCCATGCTTGCGCGTCTATACATTGAAGTTAAACGTGAGAAAGATATCGGAAATCTAATTAACCGGTTAAAATCAGTTACAAAACCTGATGACTTCCGAGCGAATTTTAACCTCGGTGTTATGCTTGAAATGGCGAAGCGGTATGAAGAAGCAATTGCGGTTTACGAGAAACTCGAGGAACAGAATCCGAATAACCGCAATATTCTCTTAAGACTTGCCCAATTTCATGAGAGACTTGGTTATTCTGAACCTGCTGCGGAATATTGGAAAAAGGCAGCCACACTTCCTTATGGATGCGGGTGCTAAGTAGTTTGAACTTGCAGCAGCATTCGACAATCTTACTACACGTAGTCATCAAATTTAGCGCATAATTAGCAGATTGCCTCTTGTGGGGGACTTTGTAAGCCTATATTGTGAGTTTAACTCTATAAATTCGGCGTTGAAAGTCCCTCCCTCAAGAGTAAATCCTTAAGTTGACCTATGTATTGGACTATCTTATAACTCAACTCACGTTATAATACTATAGTTTGGACAATTCCTTTCTGTTTCATGTTGCGTTTTCAAGTATTTATCTATAGGTTTTGAATGGAATCCAAACTCACAGAAAAACAGATTAAGCAGTCCGAACGGGTGGAATGTTTATAGAAACGCAAGTCGATAACCTCACTTAGTCCCAGCTTGGCGAAATGTGTATCAACAAACCTTATATTATATAGGTATTTAGGATGTTTTTTATACACTCTGATAATTACACAGGAACTGTAATAATTGTCCAAAATTCAGCATAACCTGATTCTGATAAAAGAATTTAGCATTGAAGGTTGTGTTCCTAACTCTTCTTGTTAGAACAAGCTTAAAAACTCTTTACAGCCATATATTGAATTTTCACAGCAACTCTGAAATTGTTGCTATGTCAAAACGCTGATTAGAACTGAATTTACTGAAAATACCCCATGCAAGTTATGGAACTGATACAAAAAAATCAGCGTTTGGACAATGTAGAGAAAATTATGTTTTGTCTTATTTAGGTTTACTTTAATAGGATACCGAAAGGAGAATATAATGAAACAATTGATGATACTATTTCTTGTGGTAGTTGTTTTTCTTAGTTTCATAACAATCTCATTAGACAGTGTCCCCGTACAAGAATATTCGCAACACCCGCAAAAGATCAACATATTTCTTGATATAGTAGGTGAAGACGATCTTACACCATTAGTTAGGAAACATATGCTTGAAGCGTTTAGTAGGATTGAAAATGTAAATGTCGTCTTGAAAATTGAAGAAGGTGTATCCTATGTCGTCTCCGTCGTACTTGTAGAAGCACGAGCTGGAGAAAATAAACAAAAAACCGATAATATTGCTGCATGTGTCCAGTATCTTGATTATTTTGACAACAGTATTCTCAAACAAGATGTTGCTATTTCAAATTGGGACCGTGTTAACGACCTAACAGAAAACCTGATTGAACACTCTCAAACAGGTCTTTACCTATTTTCTAAAGACGATTTAGGGAAAATGACAATTGGTGTTGTTTCTAAATTTCAAGTACTATTTTTGGAAAAAATTAAATGAAATAACATTTGTTGTTTCTAAATTTCAAGTACTATTTTTGGAAAAAATTAAATGAAATAACATTTCACTACAATACTACGAGACTATATTAAAGAAAACGACATTCAACGGAAAATTAATCACACATAAAGCCAGAGGAGAGGAGTTGGAAGGACTCGTAGTAGAAGCAGTCAAGGATAAGTCTGAGAATAAATAGAACAAATGGATTGATAGGTGTAGTTCCCCGCCAAGAAACTGAAATTATTTAACCACACAACTTTACATTTCCACGTCAGGTATTTCCCTTGACATTCCGTCAGAATACCCGTATAATATAACACATCGTAAATACAACATAAATGGAACACTAATGCCCTCACGTAGACAATCCCGCGTCGTAGCGATGCAGATGCTTTATCAAATTCACCTCAACGCTGAACCGGTACAACTTGTCATCAAACAGTTTTGGCACAACCGAGACACCCCTGCAACAAATAGGCAGTTTACTCAGCAACTTGTTGAAGGCACAACTACAAATCTTGAAGCCATAGATGCTGAACTCACGGCTACATCTAATAATTGGAAACTTCATCGGATGCCAATTGTAGACCTTTCTATCCTAAGACTTGCTACTTATGAAATCCTATATGTAGATGATATTGATGCGGCAACATCAATAAACGAAGCAGTTGAAATTGCTAAATCTTACAGCACTCCAAATTCACCAAAATTTATCAATGGAATCCTTGACAACATACGGAAAAGAAACCAAAATTGACCTTATCCACTCCGGTACTACATTCCAAGCCGAGAACAAGGTAACCACACTAATATCTAATGCGTAATAAAATAATCCTGATACTTTCCATTCTGCTGCTAATTCCATTGAATCTAAACGCAGCAAATGAATACAAATTCGTCGGAGAATTTGGTGGAAAGGGAGAAGAAAAAGCGCAATTTGCAAAAACTCTGTTTATGGCATTCGGACAGGATAGTGGAGTCTATGTCACCGATACAGATAACTTCAAAATACATAAGTTCAATAATGACGGCGCACTCGTATTCGATATAACTGTGACGGATCCATCAGTATTTCGATTTATACATCCAACTGCTATTGCTGTCGGAACAGACAGTTCTATTTATGTAATGGATTGGATTCTTGAACATATTGACGGGACAGATAATCCGAAAATCTTCAACTATGGTCCATGCATACACAAATTTGATGCACAAGGAGAATTTGTAACGACTTATCCGTTACAGGATTTTAGCAAAAGGATTGATACCCTTGAAACGGCTGTACCCGGTTTGGATAGTGATGGAAAATATGCTCTTATTATCCCGCAGGGGAACACTAAACGAAACTTCCTACTTACAGTGGATACTCACCACAATCTTTATATCTATGACAACAGGTTGATCTATAAGCTTGATTCCAACGGTAAACCTATAATGCGATATGCTATCGCACAACCGGGGGTAGGACAAGTTATTCATCCAGTTGATATGACTGTAGACAAAACAGGAAACCTTTACATCGTGGATGAAAAGGGACATCGAGTAGTGAAATATAGTACGGAAGGAAAGTATTTAGGAGCATTCGGGGAATATGGAGATGCAGCAGGACAATTTGTCGCGCCATATCGTATTACTGTCTTAACCGATGGCACGCTCCTTGTAGCGGATAAGGCAAAGTATCTAAAGGATTTTCTCTCTACACTTCCCAAACGTCTTGATGATCCAACACGACGAATTGATGGTTACACACGAACTTTCCGATATCGGTTGCGAAGAATACAACAATTTACTAATGATGGAAAATATAAGCAAAAGTTGCTCATCCCTTTTCAACGTGAGGTAGAGACTGATGTTAATCTACAACTAAAAGGGATTGATCCATCTGGAAATCTCTATTATCTCAATTCGACAGCATTACGGTTTAGGAAATATGAACCAGCCACATCCCTGTTCTCTTCAATGTTCCAAACTGAACTGAAACTCCGCTATACAAGGGATATTCACGACATAGAAATTGATAATCAAGATGACCTCGATGCAGACTTATATGCTAAATCTGATTTTGACGAAAAGATTGTTCAGGATGCTGCAGATGTTAACCTGACCTTTTCTTATGATTTAAATGAGGACTATCGTATCGGTCTTTCCAACCAACTTACGTTTGTCTATATGACAGATACAAGTTATTACAGAGCACGTGAATTTGAGGATTTCCGTGGTAGCTTCAACCAGGATGATAAAACAACAGAGACATCATGGGATAACCGCGTCCAGCTTGATTTCACGTGGATTCGAGACCATAGCGTCTACAATTATCGTGAGGCGCGGGTATATGCATACTTAAGCACGATCAATCTTGATTTCATCAACGATGCCCTTGATCGCAGTAACTTCCGTTATTTTGATTTCTACGCTAGACTCTCTGATTGGGGTGGTGGTGTCTATTTCGACTTAAGTCGATCATTCCGCATGAGCTTTGAAATTACACATTTCTTCGGCAAGAATGAATATATATACATTGATGAAACCAATGATCTCTATGCTACAGGATTTCAGAAAGCCGATACCATACGTGCTATTTTATATATAATCGGTTATTTCTAATACCCACGTAATTGCGATTATTTCCCTTTTATAGCACCCCAAGTGGTAGCGAGTTTACCCTTACTTTCAACAGGTAACCCACCGACTGCAAGATCTTCAATTTCATTAGCACTTAGCGTGCGTTCAAAAATCATAACTTCGTCAATAATACCCTTGAAATACCTTGCTCCACAGCATTCGTCCCACCCGAATTTCAGGTTTTTTACTGTCTGCTCAATATGGACAATTTCATTTTCAGCAGAATCAAGTTTTCCATTATCTCTATGATAGATGTAACTCGTTGCCTTTTCTTCCTCAATTGCGATCGCCACAAGTGCCCATGTATCTTGCGGAATTGCAGGTGCACCTTGCCAATTCCATGTTTCTGCGTTGTTATTGTTCCAAACATAGGTCAATGTGTTATTCGCAGCAACTCCTAACCAGAAGGATGCTGGATCGCTTCGTCCTACTACAATACCAGACCAGTCAATCGTTTTCCAACCGTTGATGCGAGCAACCACCGTGATGGCAATTGTTGTCAACTGAAACGCGTCATCAACGATAACATGTCCACCTGCTCCATCAAACTCCACTGCACCATTCATCCAACCTTTATCAGTAAATTTCGCACCCGGTTTCAATTCAGCATCATATCCATTACCTGATTCATCTTTTCCGTTGCCATCCAAAGGCCAATACGCGATGAGACCATCCGATAAACCGGCAAAGGCACTCATAGAACCAAAGAAAATGGCAATTATTAAAACAACAATAATTCTGTATTTCACTTTTCTCTCCTTTTAATATAAACTGGATTACAATCCAATTACCTAATCTGGGATTAGTTATTTATTAGTAGGAAAACAGATTGGATGTTATCAATATGCACATCAGAATATAAACATCTCCGTTGCCCGTATAATACAGAAATGGCACTTTTAGTGCAAGGGAAATCAAATGAATTAAACAATAAATATTCTTTATGATCTAACATAAAAATGACGATAAAACAATCAAAATTTTATCAAATTTCGTCATAAAACTATATGTACATTGATTATTTAGTGATTTTTATTTGCAATTATACTAAAAATAACGTATGATTATACTCAACCATCAAGAATTTTAGACAGTTACAATCAACACATAAACCCAAAAAACATCTGTTTTTGGTAATGGTATATTGTAGTAAACACTCCATTCAGAAATAAAGTAATATCAAATAATATGTAAATCTGCTGCCAACAGGAGACATTTTATGGCAACTATCGGTATCGGTGACTACCAATATGAGGTAGATGAAGGTTGGGGGATGATTCCACAGCTCGGTCTGGTTTCGGGTGTGGCGTGCGACTCAGATGACCGTGTCTATGTCTACAATCGTAGTCCACAACCTGCAATGCTGGTCTTTGAAGCAGATGGCACATTCGTTGCTGAATGGGGTAAGGATATATTCCAAAAACCGCACGGGGTTTGGATTAGTCCTGAAGATGAAATATGGACGACAGACACCGTTGACCACACTGTACGTAAATTTTCGCTTGATGGTGAGTTATTACAGACTTTTGGCACAGTAAATGAGCCAGGATCACCAGGAACACCTTTTAATCAGCCCACCCGTGCAGTTCTCTCTGCATCTGGTGAGATGTATGTTTCTGATGGTTATGGTCAATCGCGCGTTCATCGCATGACCACTGATGGTGAAGTTATCGTTTCCTGGGGTGCACCTGGAACCGGTCCAGGTGAATTCAACCTACCACACGATATTGCTGTAGACAATAACGATAGGGTCTATATCCTTGACCGTGGCAATCTTCGGTGTCAAATTTTTAACAATGACGGGGAATTTCTCACTGAGTGGACTGACCTCGGTTCACCTAACGATCTATTCATAGACTCAGACAATATCATCCACATAGCCGAAGCACGTCAAAGTATCTGTATTATGACGTTTGATGGAGAAATCATCGGACGTTGGGGTGAGAAAGGAACAGCACCAGGACAATTCAGTGATTCCCCACACGGTATATGGATTGATTCAAAAGGAGACATCTATGTCAGCGAAGTTATCGCTGAAAGACGGCTCCAAAAGTTTGCGAGGGTATAATAGTTTTGAAAAAGCACTTACTTCCAGTATTCAGTCTCATTATTATCGCTATTGTAATATGCACCTTTGCTTATGCTGATGCAAATCATGAGCATTCAGGTGAAAAGATAAAAAGTTTATTAACAAAAAACATAACATTACAGTTTGCGATCACTGCATTAGTAGTTTCATTCGTGCTTGGTGGTTTGCATGCGTTAACCCCAGGACACGGTAAAGCAGTCGTGGCTGCGTATCTTGTCGGTTCGAGGGGGAGAATAATTGATGCTATTTTCCTCGGTCTTGTTGTCACGTTTACCCATACCTTTAGTGTCATATCAATCGGTGTCATACTACTGTTTGCAAAAGATCGTTTTGCACAAGAGGATGTCGTCTTATGGCTGAGTCTTGTCTCTGGACTCTTGATTGTAGGTATCGGAGGGTGGCTTCTTGCAAAAAACATGAAGCAGTATTATATTGGTAAAGCAAACAGCCATGAACATGGACATGACCATACTCACGATCATTCCCATACTCACGATCATACCCACACACATGCGAATGGACACACACATAGTCATGTGCCATCTGAACGGACAGGTTTCTGGGGTTTGCTATCGCTTGGTATCTCTGGTGGGATTGTTCCATGTGTTGATGCGCTCATCGGACTGTTATTTGCTATTAGCCTGGATAAACTCACGTGGGGTGTGATTATTTTGTGTGCATTCTCACTGGGTCTTGCGGCTGTGTTAGTCGCCATCGGTATCCTTATGGTAATGGCAAAGCCTGTTATTGAGCGTTTCACTGGCAGAGGTGTTTGGCTGCAACGTCTTCCGATTATTAGTGCTACTGTTGTTATCGTGCTTGGTGCAGTGCTGGTTTTCAAGGCACTCAATGATGTCGGCATACACATATAGAAGAAATATCCTGCCTTTCAGTTTATCAACTCGGTAATAAGGGAACTTATGTCTACAACTATAGGCATCCTCAGTCCAGGTGATATGGGACATACTGTAGGAACTGTGCTTCGTCAGAACGGTTTACGCGTTATCACCTGTTTAGAAGAGAGAAGTCAACGCACATGTGACCTTGCCCAGAAAGCAGGTATTGTAAACGTGCAGACGTATATACAACTCGTCACCGAAGCAGACCTGATAATGTCAATTATGGTTCCAGCACAAGCGACTTCTGCTGCTGAGTCGATTGCACAAGCATTGAAGCAAGTTGATACGGATTTAACTTATGCTGACTGCAATGCTATCGCACCGCAAACGGTTCGCAAAATTGACGGAATTATAACCTCAGCAGGTGGAAATTTCGTTGATGCTTCTATCATCGGACCTCCACCACGAAAGCCTGGTTCAACACGTTTCTATACATCTGGACCACAGTTATATGTCTTCACAGAACTAAACCAATATGGGTTAGATGTTCGCACTCTCGGTGAAGAGATCGGACTTGCCTCTGCAATAAAGATGTGCTACGCATCTTTGACGAAAGGATTGACTGCACTATGCACCGAGTTACTCACAGCAGCAGAGGTGTTAGGTGTATCTGACGCTCTTCAACAGGAATTCCAATTGAGTCAAGCACCTCTATATGAACGGATGGAAAGAGGATTGCCTGGAATGCCACCTAAAGCGAGACGTTGGATTGGGGAAATGGAAGAAATATCAGACACTTTTTCACATGTGGGACTGACACCGAATATATTGACTGGTGCAGCAGATATGTACCGTCTTGTCAGTGATACGTCTCTTGCAGACCTGTCACCAGAAGCGCAAGACAAGTTTCCTACCTTGGATGAATTGATCGCTGTTATGGCTGAGCAATTACAGAAAAAATAGGACTATAGATTCATATCAACACATGTAATCACATTGCCCTACTGTTCCTCCTGTTCATCCACCTCTTCTTTATGAAGTGGTTCCGTAATCCAGTTTTGAAACGTTGCAGCATCTTCAAAAAATGATCGCATCAACGCAAATTCTGCTGGTGTAGCAATTGCACACCGCAAATATCCCTCTTGTCGTTCGTGTGTTTGTAAACGTTGTTGCCAGACAGAATGAAATACTTCGTTTTCTTCCAACATAAACGCAGAAACCGCCCCCATCTTTACGGAGTTGGTAAATACTCCACCATTACCAGACTGAAGTTCACTTAATGGCTTCACCAAATTATCATTTAATAGATCGCTAAATTCATTCATATTATTTAATTGTGATTTTCCTGCCTTGCTCCATTGCCGCATTGTATAATAAAAATTCACCCAAATTTCTTGTTCTTCTGCTGCCAAATTTGTTCCTAAGTAATGTCCAAGCCTTGCCTTAACAACAGATCTATGTTGATCCGTTGGCATAGCAGCGAGATATGCTGGATAATCTGCATATTCTCCTCCATCATGCATTTTAAGGTATTTGAGATATGGTTCTGAAGATAAAATGTGCTCTAAACCATCTGCATTTTCTGTATCTGACATTTCATTAACCTGTTCAAGCAAATGAGATAGAAGTTGTTGCTGTTCCTCAGTTAATTGTATGTTTGCAAATTCCCGCAAAGCGTGTATATATTCTACGTGTTTATCTGTCATCTCCCCAAAGTCTTGATATATGTTAACGAACCAAGGTACTACAAAGACCAATCCAAGGACAAATATTAGAACACCTATACCGGTAAGTATTAGACAAGTAGGTTTTTTCATTTAGTGCTCCCATCTTTTTCGTCTAATCGTAGCATCTCTTTTTATATATTGCAACGATAATTGTCGCTGTAGGGTGTGTATAGTCTTTTGTATAGAGATAACAATCGGACACCATGCACAGAACTTCGGAGGATGTGTTTGAACTAAGTTTATAGTAAACATTGAAATTAAAGAGACATATTTCTGTAGGAGCGATCTCCGAATCGCGACAAAACTCACTGATAATCGGGAATCGGAGTTCCCTCCTACAACTCAAAATGTCCTGTTAATTCTAAAGTTCACTATATATGTGAGATATTCTAATTTCTCTTGATTTTTTTGCTTGTTAAAGTGTACCAATTGGTACATTAATTTCGTTCAGTGGTACAGTTTGGTACATTGTATGTAAATATAGTCCCTGTCTGGGTTTATAGGCTTTAAAAGTGTCAATTTTAAAATAAAATAATTTAATAATTGGTACAGTTT
>JAPOQK010000075.1 GCA_026710795.1 Candidatus Poribacteria bacterium | reverse complement strand
TGATTGCGATACTTGATTCAGACACCTATTTTGTATGTACACCAAATCGCGGTGTGCTACGGGGTATGCCGATCTTGGTAGGCGTATCTGAGTTGCGAGAAATTACGGATTTCCCACCGAGTTAGAAAATTTGCTTTGATCGGCGTAAAAGAAGTTTTATTTTTCTGTAAGTTTCAGACCCCGAAGGAGTACTGAAAAACCTTGCACGTCAGTGGAGGGTTATGTATCCCGAAAGAAGGGACTGCGCCTCTGGAGCAAACTAAAAATTGTCCAAACTTTAGTAACTGATAGCAAATTTTGTTATCAGAAAGAATAAAACAGTATGGAATACGAGTTGTTCTCAAGACGGCAGAAGCGACTCCGCGAGGAAGTTTCTGATGTCTACCAATATGAAACTATTCCGCGTGAGTTACGAGTTCAGATTTTCTTTATATGGCGGAAGGTCTGGGGAGAAGTCTATTATAATTCTTTTGGGCAGCTTGATGGAAGTCAACTTGCCATGGAAGCATTTGGATCGCTTGAAAATATGCTATATGAGGAATATGGTGTCTTTGATCTTGATGAAGGTGACGATTCCTATAGTGAAGTTGACAATTCCTATCGGGTAGTACGCAAGTTTTTCTTTGAGCCAAAGGACACAGATAAAGTAATTGATGTAATTGAGGTTTCATTTCGGTATATAGATCAAGTGTTTCGTGATAAGTTTCACGAAGTTGATGAGATATTTGGGAGCAAGCATCATGATATTCCACCTAATGGTATTTCCCCATACGAAGCAATTGATCAGCTAAACCGGCGGTTCCTTCAACATAACGTAGGCTATCAATACGAGTCTGGTCAAATAATAAGAGTTGATTCTCAATTCATCTATTCTGAAGTGGTAAAGCCCGCGTTGGATTTCCTTTCCAACCCAATATACAAGAGGACAAATGAAGAATTCCTGAAGGCACATGAGCATTATCGAAAGGGAAACTATAAAGACTGCATAAACAACTGCCTCAAGGCATTTGAGAGTTGTCTCAAAACAATTTGTCAAAAGAGAGGGTGGCCCTACGATGATAAGAAAGCCGCTAAGAAGTTGATTCAAATTGTGTTAGATAAGAAGTTGATTCCTCCTTTCATGGAATCACACTTTTCTGGATTTAGAGGTGCCTTGGAGTCAGGTCTTACCACCCTTCGTAATCGCATCGCAGGACACGGACAAGGTCGAGAAAAAGTTCCCTGTCCTGATTATATTGCTGCTTATGCTCTCCACCTGACCGCATCAAACATCCTCTTGTTGGCAAGAGCTGACGAAGATATGGAATAAGTGTCAATACATCAAGAATCTCTAATGGGTTGTCTACCCTTAATTTGGGTATCAATTTACTTGTTTTTCAGTCACATTTGTAGTGAATATATCTTGCGAGTTTAAAGACTTTTGTTTTATGTCCACAACTATTTTTTTCCAGAGTAACTTCGGGGGATTATATTTATGAAATCAAGATTGGAAAAAGTCATATATATGTGTCTTGGCGCACTAATTGCACTTATTGGTTATATGTTTGGAGTTACCAGCAACGTATCAGTCACAGCAGATTCAAAGCCAATGTCTCGATCTGAATTTGAGAATTTACTTGACAAACGTTTGTCAGAAGAAGGACTGTTAGAAGAAGGATGGAAACTTGGACCTTTAAACGGTGGTGTTCAAACACAACCTCAGACAAAATCGTCTGTAATTGATGAGATCGTGGTTCGGAAACTGCGAGTTGTGGATGCTCAAGGCAAGACGGTCGCGGTCTTGGGGAAACAGGCTTTTCCATTGGGTGAGATGGGTATTCTTGAGGTTTATGATACCGAGGGAAATACTGTCCTTAGTCTCGCCCAGGATTCAAATGGTGGTAGAATAGCTGTTACCGGTAAAGATAGAGGGTTGGTTGGCTTACGTGTTGATGATGCTGGCGGACGCGTATCTGTTTTTGGAAAGAGTGGAAGCGTAGCTGATTTACATATTGACGGTGGGACTGGAGGAGCCGTGTCTGTTTGGGGTGAAGGAGGAAAAGGTGCAGTTGGCTTGCGTATTAATGATGCTGGAGGTCTTGTTTCTGTTCTGGGTAAAGACAACGAAAATAAGGCAGGCTTAAGCATTGAAAAAACTGGAGGAACCGTAGTCGTTTCGGGAAAAGATAACAAAGGTGCAATTTTAGCAGTTACGGACACCGGAGGACAGGTAAAGATTTTCGGTGAAGGTGGAAAAGGCACGGCTGCCTTAAGTATTTCTGACACCGGAGGTGTACTATCTGTTTTGGGTAAAGATATGAAAGGTGCAGCTGTCTTAGCTACTGATGAGACAGGAGGTTTTTTAACTGTTGGCGGTAAAGATGGTGGATCAATCATACGATAGCGTATGAGGAAGGTTCGGTAAACTTTTTTTGAAGCGGTAAAAACGATTCTTGGATAAAGGTTTTTAACAACAATAAACAGAATATTGTCAAGATTAATGTTCCCGGTACCCAGAGCCATTTATGGTAAATCCAATAATTAAGTGCCCACTATAGAGGCGGCGAGGTTACAAACCTCGCCAGCGGAAGTACCGGGGGTCTTCTGGTTTGCTGTTCTTGAAATGTATACTTATTTGCGGAATACGGTTTGGGAAAGAGCGAGCAGGCGTTTGTGGAGAAGTTTCCCGTGTGCGTCAGGACGGTTGTGCCTGCACTCGCCTAACAGGGATATGTTGTCCCTAGCATTGGTGTTGCCGAGGGCAAGAATGAGAACGGACGCCTATAGGACTTATAGAGATTCATTGAATTGTTTGAAGAGTTGATCTCCGTCTTTAGGTGAAATAATTGTAGATTCCTCATTTTTTGAGAAAACAGATTCAAACTCTTCCTCTGCTAATAAAGTGTCAATTGCTTTACAGATAGTTTCTTCAGTAAGTTCTTGGACAATCATCATATCAGATG
>JAPOQK010000072.1 GCA_026710795.1 Candidatus Poribacteria bacterium | reverse complement strand
TCAAAGACAAGTTGCGTAATTGGAAACAAGGGTTCAGCGATTTAGTCATGAAAATCTGTTGTGGATTACATAACTTTCGTCTAAACTTCAGACCTTGGTGTTATGACAAACATTTCGATTAAACTTATATAATGTCTAATGTTGAAAAAAATAGTTTATTTGTTTCTGTTTCTTGTGCTTATGGTAACTGTATCTTCTGCTGTGTTTGGACACAGCGATTCCCCGACTTTGTTAGAGGATGTGAATAAAGACGGTGTGGTAAACATTCAAGATTTAGTGCTTGTTGCTAATGCTATTGGGCAGCAGCGGGATCGCACGGCTTTACATGACCCTGATGTCAATCGTGATGGAGTTATCAATATCCTTGATCTTGTTCGCGTCAGCAATCGTTTTGGCGAAACATTACCGGATGAGTATTCAACTTATCACGCTATTCAAGAATATATTTTTGATAAAAGCTGTGTGAATAGTGCGTGCCATGCGGCACCGACAAATGTTGCCGGTTTGAACCTCAGCTATACGGCTTCTTATGAGGAACTAATTGGACAAACCCCAGAGAACCCGTCGGCATCGGGTATGAAACTTGTTGATCCGGGCAATCCTGAAAATAGTTTTCTGTTGACGAAGCTGATTACCCCTATATCACAGGAGCATGGGCAAAGGATGCCCCTTGGTAGTGGTGTGCTTCACGCCGGCAAAATAGATGCTATTCGGAAATGGATTGCTGCCGGTGCGCCACAGACAGGTAAAATAGAAGGGATTGGTGATCTTGGTTTGCTACGAGACCCCGAAGAAATATTTGTGCTACCGCCAGCACCGCTACCTGGACAGGGGTATCAGTTGCATTTACCGCCTTATACAATCAAACCGGGTACCGAACGCGAGGTCTTTTACGCAACACAGATCCGTGATGAAAATGGCGATCTGGTAGAAGAGGATATATTCATCAACGGATACGAGATATTCTATCCAACAGGCAGTCATCACTTTATCTTATACAGGCTCACCGATGCAGCGATAGAAGAAAACATTCTGCAAGCGGGTGCCACACCGGGAATAGGCGTTGACCCGACCCACGCCTTTCGTGAACTGGATCCATCGGATCCGCAAGCATTTGGAAATATAGGGATTCACCGGTTCTTTGTTGGCGGGACACAAAATAAGGACCTCTCCTTTGAGTTCCCTGAAGGTGTTGCGATGCGTCTCCCTGGTGACACTCTGTTCGACATGAACTCTCACTACATCAACTTATTAGGCACAGAAACACTCGTCGGTGAGGTTTATATAAATATTTACACGCTTCCGCCTGAAGAAGTGAAGCATGAGGCGATAGAGATTTTCGTATCCAATACGGATCTTAACATTCCACCGGGTCTCACCCGTGTAGCGAAAATGGACTGGTATGTTGAAGATGAACTTCAACTACGCGGTGCCCCTTCCGATGCCGTCATGAATATAATGACACTGTCATCTCACATGCATAGACACGGTGAGTTGTTTGAAATTACGCGGATGTCAACAAATGAATTGCTTCATAGGAGTATCGTTTATGATAACGCACCGATCACGTTCTATAACCCACCGCTGATGCTTGATGCAACCGATGGACTAAGTTTTCAGTGCACCCATAACAATTATGATCGCGATCTGCCGATTGAGTTCGGATTTACATCTGAAGACGAGATGTGCATAATCGTCGGGTATTATTATCTTTCAACGGAAGCGGAGATGACCGAAGAATAACTGCCAATACGGCTATTTCAATAGGACAAAGGAGATTTAGAATATGAAGTTTACCAGTATTGTGTCTTGTCAGAAGGCACTATTAGTATTATACCTGATCTGCTGTTTTACAGTGACAGCGACCGCTACAAACTATTATCCATCTGAAGTTGGTAATACGTGGGTGTTTATGAGTGCCGACGGCGGTGAACAACTCACCTATACACTTCAAGCGGCAGAGGATACAGATGTTGAAGGGCTTATCGTGCTAAAGATTACGAGTGAGGTGATCGGCACAGACAGCACCAGCACGGACATATACAGCATCACCGTCGGAAATGATGGCAGTCTTTTATTACATCAAAGCATAACAGATCAGGGTATTCTCGGCATTGCAGAAGTAACTTACGTACCACCTGTTACTTTCTTTCCAGCCGATTTACCACTCGGACACACATGGCAGATACTCACAGAAACAACACTCGAACTGGCGGGTGCGGTGACATCCACGAGCACGATAAAAGTTGTCGCAATTGAAGACATACAAACGCCAGCAGGTGTATTTGAGAACTGTGTCAAGTTGGAGATAAACCAAAAAGATGTCACAGCATTCACAGTTCTACGCAAGACTTCATACCAATGGTTAGCACCTGACGTGGGACCTGTCAAATTTCTAAGTGATCAAGGTATTCTGTTCGAATTACAGAGCTACAGCTTAGTAGAACCGACAACGGAAGCCCCTTTGATGGAGGTTTCTGTTGAACAGAAACCCACCAAGAACGCACAAGAAATAAAAATAGATATTCAACTGAATAGTGGTAAAGATGTTGCAGGATATGCCGGTTTGGTTGCCTTCGACGCGAAGGTGTTAAAATATATCTCGGCAACACAAGGGAATTATTTGCAGAGTGGTGGTATTTTCATCCGTCCGATACTTCATGAAGATGATACTTACACACTCTCACTTGATGTTGGTGATGCGTCACAGACTGGCACCACAGTAACTTTCGGACAACAAATACTTTCAGTATCGGATTTCTTTTTTCAAATTCCTGAAGTCCCACCCGAATTAACACGTCCGAATGCAGAATATTGGGGTATTTCAATACTTGGTTCTGCTGCGCTCGGTTCGGACACGCACCTACCCGTTACAACAGATGGTAATGGCACACTTGTGACACTTACCTTTGAAGTTATCGATCCAGATACACCCGCCATCATTGCTTTACCGGATCTGACGCTCTCCGATGCCTTTGATACGCCCCTACCTGTCACAATCCGAGAGGTGGTAATAACCGACTTAGTACCACTGGTCGATGAAGTCCTTTTGACCGATGTCAATGGTGATGGTGAAGTCAATATCTTGGATTTGGTTCGCGTTGCTTCCAATTTCGGAGAACCTGTATCAGACGAAAATGCAGCAGTAGATGTCAATGGCGATGGTGAGATAAACATCTTAGACTTAGTGCGGATCGCACAGGATTTTGGTAAGTCAGCGGCAGCACCCTCGTCTGTTGATGAGTAGATACGCCAACGCACTGCTGAAATGGCTACATGCTCTATGCGCTTTCTATTAAAAAGACATTTGAAGATGAAAGATTTAGGAGTTTGTAGGTCTCGCCCCGCGGAGGCGTGTAGAAATATCCGCCCAAAAACGTTTCACTATACGTCCTGCGGGGAGACGTAAAACCCCCGCACTAAACTATAGTAAACTTTAGAGTTTACTATAAATAACCCTGTCCATATTGTATAGTCAGTTGTTCAGATTTTGAACATAATTCTGTGTTAAATTCCAAATAATACCCTAATTTCAATATAAACTCTCTGTCACAATTGGCACAAAAATTGCACATATCCTTACTGGCAAGAACTTATGAATTTTAGAATCAGTTCAAATAGTCATTGTATCAAGACTAAGGATAATTAACTAAAGAATGGTACTATCTATGAAGAATAATAAGCCATGTCTACTATCCGCAATTTTGCTCTTGTTTTTATGTGTCAATACTATTTGTTGGGGACAAGGTATTATTATATTTTCAATGGGTAATGGAACATATATGATGCGTCCACAGGATAAGAATCCTACACTTATTTCTGATGAATTGGGATGGTCCTCATCACCATCTCCAGATGGACGTTTTCTTGCCGAAACTGGAAGAAATGATAACAGATCTGATATTCTATACATCCGACATTTACACAACGGTAAGAAAATACGGTCTGTAAAATTAAAAGGTAATTCTATCTGGTCTCCATCATGGTCCCCTGACGGACGATGGCTTGTTTATGCTGGAACTGACTTTGAGGGTATAATTAGAGGAGATGTACATACAGAAATACACTTAGTGTCTCCTGATGGAAAACACCACAGAAAAATACATGAACAGATTGGTAAACAACCGGACGGTTTTGTCTGGTCATCGGATTCACAATCTGTCTACTACAATCTTCTTGCAACGGATAGACGAGTAATATGGCATTTAAATATAAACGGACAGCAAGAGCCAAAAAAGTACACACCATATCATAAAGACGCTATATTGTTCAGTCGTTATCCAACCTATAGTTTTTCACCAAACGGTAGAGAAATTGCTTATACGTCATTGACTAATGGAATTTTTGTTGGAAATGTTGACGGCACAAATCATCGAAGAGTAGTTGAAAAGAACAATCTATTGCATTTCTGGCAGGTGGACTGGTCACCGAATGGACGACATCTGGTATACGTTGCATCTAATAATAGAGAAAGTCATGGTCTATATTTATATTCGTTTGCTACTAAGAAAGTACGACCATTAATTTCTTCCCTTGATCAATTACCGGGTCAGCCCTATTGGGTAGAGGATTATTTGGCAATAGAACCTGCAGATAAGATGACATCAACTTGGGGTAAAATAAAAATGAAATCAATACAATGATAGAATTATGTTATTTATGTATCGTGATATCAATGTCGTTTTCAATCCTAATATCCCTTTTGTTTGTCAATAACGCTTAGCAACGGTTTTCCGACGAGAAACCGTTCCAAATTATCACAGAATAGAGCGACCGTCCTATCCATTCTAATAGGTGATCCTCCAGCAACGTGTGGTGTAATAATTACATTTGACATATCCCATAGTGGATTATCTTCAGGTAAAGGTTCTTCAGGTGTAACATCTAAACCTGCACCTCCAATCTGTCCATCATTTAGAGCACGGATAAGTGCCGGTCCATCAACTATTTTTCCACGAGTTACATTGATAAGTAATGCATGGGATTGCATTTTTTGGAATGCTGCATCGTTAAACATACGTTCTGTTTGTGGTGTTAATGGGGCACAGATACAGACAATATCAGACTCAGCAAGTAAGTCATGAAATCTATCCATTTTCCAGATTTCATGAACGAAATTTGGTGCCTCAATAGGTTCTGGATCAACAGCAATGACACGCATTTCAAAACCTTGTGCACGGCGAGCAACCTCAATCCCTGTACCTCCCAAACCGACAATCCCAAGTGTTCGTTCTCCAAGTTCCCATGCTGCCAATCGGATAGACATCTTATTGTCCCACGTCCGTTCTCGTGCTGAACGACCAATCCCACGTATAATACCGAGAATCAATGCCCACGCTTGATCAGCAAGATGGGTTCCGACAAATCCCTTGGCACTCGTCAATATAACATCACTCTCGATAAATTCTGGAAACAGTATACCATCAACACCCGCTGCCCAAACTTGCACCCATTTCAGTTGCTCTGCGTGTTCAAATAGCCTGCGGTTAAATCCACCAAACACGATATCTGTGTCAACAATTTCACGTATCGTGTCTTCTGAATTCTTAGGTTTAACTAACCTAATCGAGTCAGAAATTGCTTCAATCTGTTGACTTTGTTCAGATGTAATTTCTGAGTTAATCATTATTTTCATTTGACATAATCTCCATTTGCTGGTATGCTAAACAAAGGAATATAATACATTACTTATGAAGGAGTAAAATTTGATGCGTTTCAATATAAAATGTTTGTACTCTGTTCTTCTCACGATATTTTCTATCAGTCTTATACTTACTGCGGGATTCATCACCGGTTGTGGAGATGAAGGCGAATCTGCATCGGAAATGATGAATGGAAATGGAGATGATATGACAGATCCAGATCCTGTAACACCTGACCCCGTGGAACAACCTACCGATCCAGATCCAGCACCAATGGTTTCCTTTAAGGATGACATTAATCCCATTCTTGAACAGACATGTGCACTTGGTGGATGTCACGACGCAGTTGCACAGGGTGGTCTGAATCTTACTTCTTATGACAACTTCAAGAATGGTGGTAATGGTGGGGCTGCTTTCGTTGCTGAAGATGGGGAAAACAGTCTTGTTGTAAAACGGATTGATGGTTCACAACCCCCACAAATGCCTCCTGTCGGTCCTCCTCTCAATGCAGATGATATTCAACTCTTTATTGATTGGATTGATGAAGGTGCAGAAAACAATTAAAACTTAGATACAACATAACATATCTTTCACCTTATGTCAAGTCTGTATAATATAAGGAATTTTTTCCAAGTCTATGTTGTAACTTAGCTAAAATGTCAAATGTTGAAAGGGTGTGTTCGATGCGCGCCCTTTCTGTGAACATTACCTTTCAAGCACAGCGATTCTCACAAAACTGTCGTTCACCAGTAGATTCATACCAATCAACCTTTTCTTTTTTGTATTCCACACAAATCAATAAATTTATTGAGTCTGACGCTATCACATAGGCGTCATTTCCTCACATAATCACAAGCATCGGTTTTTTCTACCGATTCGATAGAAGTCATGCCTTATCCCTTATGTAAATATATAAAGTGATATTTACCGGACTTGTAAATCGTATTTTATGCAACCTTTAGGTCTCACAGACGCGTTATAAACTTGTAAAAGCACTATATTTGGAGGAGAGTCATGGAGAGAAGTGATGTTATAGTAGATTATAGAAATAAGTTGACAGTTTTTCATTTTTGATTTAATATCCATATTATGAGATATTCAATAGACTTACGTAAACGCGTTTTAGATTTTGTTGAGGCAGGCGGCAGTAAAGCCGAAGCCGCCAGGCGTTTTTCCGTTTCACGCACTATCATTTATGAATGGCTTGATGCCTCAGACCCTTTCAGTTATGAAAAACCAGGTCCTCGTGGACCACGAACACTTGATGTTGATGCCCTGCGG
>JAPOQK010000069.1 GCA_026710795.1 Candidatus Poribacteria bacterium | reverse complement strand
TACAACAGTTCCCTCCTACAACTCAAAATGTCCTGTTAATTCTAAAATTTACTATAATTTTTTGTTAATAAACTTTTTAATAACATATTTAAAAAAGTCTTTTTTATAGTGAATTTAAATATTCAAAAACAATATTTTTTTATTTTTCAGTTTTTAGTTGTCAGAATTGCGGGATTGTCTGAATCGCTGAAGAGGCACAGAGGACGCAGAGGACGCAGAAGGAAGAGGGGTATGGTGATGTATACGTGTGTGCGTATATACACCTTTCGCCCCGCTGGGGCTGAACGGCACAAACTATAGTGAACATTAAAAATAATAATATAAAGTCCATGTAGGAGCGATATCCGAATCGCGACAAAACTCACTGATAGTCGGGAATCGGAGTTCCCTCCTACAACAGTTCCCTCCTACAACTCAAAATGTCCTGTTAATTCTAAAGTTCACTATAATGTTGTGTTAATAACCTTCTAAATACCCTATTGAAGAATGTCTTTAGTAGAGTGAATTGAAGTCCATAAGAACAATTTTTGTTAACCTATCAATATATTAGTCGTTGTATGCTAAACCAAAGTAACATAACACGTCTAACTAAAATTAATTGAACTTTACAATCTAAATATTCTTGACAAATATGCTTAAATTACATATAATAGAAACAGAATGAATGAAAATGCCGTATAACTTAATAAACATATATAAGGGAGACAAATAATGGCAACAACGGTTCGCTACAAAGATGGTGTCACAATTTTAGAACCATCAGGGAAAATTATGGGCACTGGGGTAACCGAACTGCGTGAGGCAATTACTGCTGAGATAGATGCCTCCGATACGCCAAGAATTCTGATTGACTTTGAAAGAGTTAATATGATGGATAGTTCAGGACTTGGAACACTCATGGGTGCTCACGTCACTATTACTCGGCAAGGTGGTAGAGTCGGTGTAATTAACGTTGGAAAAAACATCAAAAACCTGATTGTCCGTAGTCGACTTGCAAGCATCTTTGAACATTTCACCTCAGAGGATGAAGCTGTCTCAACGTTAGGCAGCGAAGCTTAACACATATTTTCGTTTCCGCAGCAACTGGGAGACTGCACTTATGGCGATAATACAATCAGAGCGAGACGGTGTAATTATTTTCAAACTTGAGGGTAGAATCATAGCACCAGAAATTGAGGAAATTATAGACACCGTTCAAAGTGTTTTATCACAAATTAAGGATACACCGAAACTGGTTTTTGATTTCAAAGATGTTACCAGTATGGATAGTTCAGGACTTGGTTCGCTCATGAAAATCTATTCTGATATTCATCCGATCGGTGGTACTATTGCAGTGATTAATGTCAACAAACATGTTAAGAATCTTATTGTCATGGCGAGATTGATCACTGTATTTCGGAATTTTGATAGTGAAGATGAAGCTGTCTGGGCACTGCTAAATCCTCCATCCGAACCATCTCAGTAATTTTGTAAGGGATATGTTCAATGATAAAAAATATCCTTGTTTCTATAGGAGATACAGATTACGAAAAAAATGCCTTTGATTACGCAGGACAACTCGCTGTCCTATTAGGCACACACCTTTCTTGTGTATTTTTTCAGGATATATCACATGGTGGAAGTTCAGATGTTGCTGAAACAGTGATGCGTAGAACTGAAAAAGAATGTGATCTTTATGACTTTTTAGATTACCATATTGAAACTGTCGCGGGTAACCCGCAGCAGATGATATGTCAAAAAGCACATTCAGCAGATTTAGTCGTAGTCGGACTCCCCGAAGAAATAAAAACACGTGGGTTAAAACTAATTCAAGATCAGATTGACGATGTGCTTGCACACATTACGAAACCCATTATTATCGTGCATGAACAGTGTACTTTATTACGTAAAATATTGGCTGTAAATCATGGGGATATTTACTCTGATCACGTGCTTTCTCTTGCTGCAGAAATTGGAGAATTGACTAAAGCCAGCATTTTAGGACTTGCCCTCGCAAATACAACGCAAGAGGCAACAGAAATTAAACAGCAAATGGACTCTTACTTGAATTTTTACGATGTTCCTACCGAATTTCTAACTGCCCTCGGTTTCACAGTAACCAATATTTTGGAAAACGCGGAAGAAAACGATTGCGATCTTATTGCTCTCAGTGCAAGCCATCACGGAAGACTGTATGAAATGGTATTTCAAAGTACTACCCAAACTGTCGTAAAGCTTGCGAATCGTGCCGTTCTGGTAACCAAATAATGAGGATCTCCCATGGCATCTGCCCCCGATTCAACAAATATCTCCACTTTTTTGCAGATGTCATCAGAAATGTATGCGTATATCTACCTTGATGGAACCTTCCTTCCTCTAAATCCTGCATGGGAACAAGTTCTCGGTTACACTTGTGATGATCTTCAATCACAACATTGGACAGAACTTATTCATCCTGATGACCGTCAATTCACGGTTGCAGAAATCACGAAATTAAATATAGAAACGTGCGATACAGTCACATTTGAGAATCGCTTTCAGTGTAGTGATGGCAAATACAAGAGGTTATATTGGTCAGTACAGCCAACTCCAGAAAATTCAGGCTATTGTGCTGTTGTGCGCGATATTACAAAGCATAAGAGGTTAGAAGCAAAACTTCGTGAAAATGAATTACGCACTCAGCAACTCGCGCAAACCTATTCACAAGAAAGCGAATTTCTTCACACCCTCATGGATAACAATCCTGACCATATTTACTTTAAGGACATTGAAAGTAAATTCATTCGTATTAATCGTTCTCTTGCCAATCGATTTGGGTTGAAAAATCCAACGGAGGCAATTGGAAAAAGCGATTTTGATTTCTTTACTCGAGAACATGCACAACAAGCATATCAAGATGAACGAACCGTAATTGATACCGGTAAACCGATTCAAGCAAAACAGGAAAAGGAAACTTGGCCCGGTGGACTTGACACGTGGGTATCCACAACAAAAGTTCCACTACGAGATAGAAGTGGACGTATTAAAGGGACATGCGGCATTTCCAGAGACATCACCGAATACCATCGTGCTGATCAGGCACTTCGTGATTCAGAAGCAAAATGGAGGTCTTTGGTTGAGATTGCCCCTGACATAATATCAACCATTGATCTAAATCATCAGATGACGTTTATCAATCGAATTCCTGCTGGTGTTGATATCACTGTTGATGATGTGGTGGGTGAAAGTATCATTGCTTTTCTTACGCCAGAGCATCATGAAGGATTTCGACAGGCATGCCAGCAAGTGATTGAAACCGGTGAAGTAGCGGGATATGAAGTCCAAGGGAAACTTAGTCAAAATTGGTATGCCTCATGGATAGCCCCGATAACACGAGAAGGTGAAATCGTCGGGTTCGTTACGACCTCAACGGATATCACTGCGAGAAAGAAAGCAGAAATTGAGTTGCAAGAGAGTGAAGAAAGGTTTCGACGCGCAGTCCTTAATGCCCCACTTCCAATAATGATACATGCTGAAAACGGAGAGGTAATTCTTATTAGTCGCGCTTGGACTGAACTTACCGGTTATACCTCTGAAGATATGACCACAGTATCAAAGTGGTTGGAACAAGCAAATAGTGAAATGAGTGAGGAAATTCAAGCATATCTTGGACAGGTTAATCAAAATAAAGAACAGGTTGCACCAACACAATATGAAATCATGACGAAAGGAGGTAAAAAGCAGATATGGGAATTTAGTTCCTCCTTGCTTGGAGTCCAACCTGACGGAAAAAGTCTTATTATTAGCATGGCACTTGATATAACTGAACGATTAAAAGCACAGGAAGCCATGCAAAGTGCAAAAGAAACTGCAGAATATGCAAGTAGAGCAAAAAGCGATTTCCTTGCGAACATGAGCCATGAATTACGGACCCCGCTAAATGCAATTATCGGATTCGCAGAAATACTTAGAGATGAATTGGTCGGTTCAATTAACGACGAACAAAAGGAATGTGTTAATGACATCCGCATTAGTGGACAACATCTATTGGAAATGATTAACGATATATTGGATTTATCAAAAATTGAAGCTGGGAAAATGTTCTTACAACTGGAGGAATTTGCTATCATTGACGCTGTTGAGGAAGTCAATGCCATTATCAATGCGCTTGCTCTCAAAAAGGATATTGAACTTACGTTGTCATGTCCAGAGGATGCTATTATTGAAGCTGATCGCGTGAAAGTTAAGCAGATTTTTTACAACTTATTATCAAATGCTGTCAAGTTCACCCCGGAAGGCGGCAAAGTAACAACACTACTGGAAGTTACGTCTACCACTCTACAGGCTAAGGTTACAGACACAGGTATAGGAATTGCTGAAGAAGATAAAATGAAACTTTTCGCTCCATTCACACAGATTGACACATCAAAATCAAGACGTTATGGTGGAACAGGACTCGGGCTTGCACTGACCCAACGACTAATAGAATTACATGGAGGAGAAATCCGTGTCACAAGTGAAGAAGGAAAAGGGAGTACCTTCTTCTTTAATCTGCCATTAGTACAAAACATTAAAACTGATAATATTTAACATAAACAATGTTTCTATTGATGCAATTAGACCATCAGAATCATTATACAAAACTACTGTTTCCTTCCACTGTTCCTCATATACACGAAGTCCGAAAAAAGCAGATCATGGTAGTTCTTCTATATGAAAACTAAACGAAGTTGTCTCTGTATGTGAAGTGCTGCATTTATTTCTATACCCTTGTTGCGTAGGAGCTATACATTGAGTACGGAAAACTCGCAATCCATATTAGTTATAGAAGACCAAGAGTTGAACCGAAAAGTAGTACGCATCCTTTTGCAATCTAAAGGTTATAAGGTGATTGAAGCTGTCAACGCAGCTGAGGCACTTGTGTGTTTAGCACAAGAAGTACCCGCACTCATTCTAATGGACATTGCACTACCGGGACAGAGTGGTGAAGAATTGACCCGCCAGATTAAAGCAAATCCAGATTGGGGCAAGATACCAATTATTGCACTGACTGCAGCTGCAATGTCAGGTGACCGTGAACGGCTGCTAAAAGCTGGTTGTGACGACTATCTGAGCAAACCGATTGATACACAAGAATTTTTACATCGTATAGCACACTATGTCAAAGGAAGTGTGGTATGAACTCTGGAATACCAGCCAAAATACTTGTTGTTGACGATGAACCACGTAATGTCAAAATCCTACAGATACAATTACAGTCACGTGGTTATACCGTCCTCACTGCAGGTGATGGAGCGGAAGCATTAGAGATTATATCTGGTGAGATACCGGACCTTATTTTGTTAGACATCAACATGCCGAAAGTAGATGGATTTGAAGTAGTTACAAGGGTCCGTGCTGATAAAAAGACAGAATTTATACCTATCATCATGATTACTGCTTTACGTGATACCCATGAAAACCGAATTAAAGCTGTTGAGACAGGAGCAGACGATTTTATTGAAAAGCCATTTGATAGTTTTGAAGTATTAGCTCGGATTAAATCCCTGTTACGCATCAAACTCTATCACGATACCCTTGAACAACACAATGCCCGTTTAGAAGCAGAACTACAAATGGCTCGTAGTGTTCAAGAGATAATAATCCCACAGAATGGCTTACAAGAATTAGCAGGGTTCCAAATTGCATCTTATTCTTGTCCAACTCTCGCTGTTGGAGGAGATTTTTATGATGTGTGGGAGATAGATGAAAATCGGATAGGTATATTAATTTCTGACGTGATGGGCCATGGGGCATCTGCTGCACTGGTAACCGTTTTTATAAAAACAGTTTTAACCGAACATCGGGAACATATAAAGGACAACCCTTCACATCTATTGCAAATCCTCAACACACGTTTCAACGATATAATAAGTTCTCGACTATTTATGTTTGCAACAGCATTTTGTGCAGTTTTAGATCTAAAAAATGAAAAACTTATCTGTGCTAATGCTGGACATCCATCCCCATTTTTGCAGTACAACTTACAGTCTGAGTGCGAAAGAATTACTGATGGACAGACTGGAAATGGTTTAGGCATTCGGAGAGAATCCGTATATGAAAATTGTTATTACCGATTTGATTCATCAAGTAGAGTCTTTCTCTATACGGATGGAGCTTATGAAGTCAGAAATTCACAGAATGAAAACTTTACTATAGAAAGACTACAAGGTGTGATTGAAATGTGTAAGGTTGAATCACCAAACAATCTGATTGAATATGTATCTGATACGATAACGAAATTTTGCGATGTGCATCCTTATGAAGACGATTTAACACTGATAGCAATTCAAGGTTAGTCATTTTACTCGACATCCCGATAGAAAATTGCAGTTACATCTGTACCTCCAACCATGTTAAGTTGAAATTTTTGGATATCTGCAAGGCAATCTATCAGATACAGACCATGTCCACTTTCACCCGTTGGCGAGCGTTTAGCCTGAATCTCCGCTAATCTCTCAGGAGATAACCAATTGTGCGTGTTAACACCACCCTTATCACTTACCACAATTTCAAGTGCTTGCGTGTTCACAGATATTTGTAAGTGAATTCCACAAGAGACACACTTGGAACCGTGGTAGACAGCATTGCTACAAATTTCATCAAGAACGAGCTGTATATCCGCTATACGTTTTTTGGAGAATCTTAGGGTTTCAGATAACTTTCCAATAAATGCACGTACTGATTCAAGATAGAAAACATCACTTGGTACTTTCAACTCAAAGCAGGCTTTTTCCATTGGAACACCATTTGTTTCATATTAACAGATTAAAAAGCCGCAATAGCACTCTTTTCAGATTCATATATTTCAACGACGCTGGATGCCCCTATGAGATTAAAAGTGCGTGTAAGTGTTGAGGCTAAGTTACATAGTTTGAGGTCCCCCCCGCTTTGGCGAAGTCGTTTTGCGATGCCTACTAACGTTCCCACCGCTGTACTATTGATGTGACTAACCTCACTGAAATTAACCACGACTTTACTTACCTTTTCAGTAAGAAGATTCTCCAGAACCTTTCGCAAATCTGTGGCAGCGTAACTGCTTAAATCAGTTTTTACATCAATAATTTTGATATCCGCATTTTCACGAAGGGTCATAAATTCAGTACCGCTCATAAAAACCACCTTCCGAAGTTAAAATCCGTACTTACATTTTATTTTAAATCCAGAAAAATTGCAATCATTTTTTGTATTCTTTGAAGAATAATCATCCATAGCTTCATCTAACGTTGAATATAAAGATTATTGTTGCATTTCTATGTACATTGTGATATACTATTAACTAACCGATTTGAAAGTGCCAGATGCACTTCGTAACAAGGAGGAACTGGCGGACTTAACGCTGCTTTGCGTTTTGAGGAGACCCAGGTATCTTAATGAATAACGAACAAACCCATACAGATGATTCCACAGTTGATGTGGATGAAGAAAAACAACATGTTGAAGAGTCTACTGATGTAGCACACGATGAAGAATCAGATGAAACCGATACATCAGAACCAACGGAGACTGGTTCTGCAAATGAAACAGAAGTTGAGAGCAATGAGACTGAATCAACTACTGATGAGACAGAGACAACAGAAGAGGAACCGACAGTTGAGGAAACTACACAACCAGATTTAGTAGAGGATGCCCCACAAGATGCTGAATCTGTAGAAGAAGCCGTTACTGTTGAGGGACAAAATATTAAATCAGAAAATGAGTCTGAAGAGACAGCTGAAACTATCGTAACTGAGGATGATACACAAGAAGTTGAGTCTGAAGAAACCGTCTCAGCATCCGAAGTTGAGTCTGAAGACGTTGCACAAACTGCTGAAACTGAAAGTGATGTGGTTGAAGAACCAGCAGTTCCGATGAGTCAAGAATCTCTTGAAGAAGCTTATGACAACTCACTCAAAGCCTTTACTGATGGAGAGATTGTAAAAGGCACTGTTGTGGATGTCAGTCGTGATGAAGTAATGATTGATATCGGCTTTAAATCCGAAGGTTATATTCCTGCAGATGAATTTGATTCAGGCGAGAACGATTTACCGAATGTTATAGTTGGCGATGAGATTGATGTTTATATTGTCCGGCGTGAAGATTCAGAAGGTCAGATAGTTCTATCTAAGAAGATAGCAGACCAAACATTGGTTTGGGATGAGATAACTCAGGCTCATGAAAGCGGGACCCCTGTCGAAGGTCAGATTAAGGATAAGGTTAAGGGTGGACTTCAAGTGTCTGTGGGTTCTTTACGGGCATTTCTACCGGCATCACAAGTTGAATTGAGACCTATACAAAACCTTGAACAATACATCGGTGAAGTGTTTCAGATGAAGGTCATCAGTATGAGTAAACGACGTAACAACATCGTTTTGTCTCGTCGTGCATGGCTGGAAGCTGAAATGGCTAAAAAGAAAGAAGAATTACTAAAAACGCTTGATGTGGGTCAACTCGTTACCGGAGTAGTGAAGAACATTGCCGATTTTGGTGCCTTCGTTGATCTTGGAGGTGTTGATGGTTTACTTCATAAAACCGACATGGCGTGGAAACGTATCCACCATCCCTCCGAAATAGTCAATATCGGTGATGAAATTGAGGTCCAGGTCATTGCCATTGGAAGAGAAAGCGAAAAAATTTCCTTGGGATTGAAGCAAAAAACAAGTGATCCTTGGGAAAACGTTGAAGAAAATTATATCATCGGTTCCAGAGTTAGTGGAACAGTTGTTAACATTGTCAATTACGGTGTATTTGTCCAACTTGAAGAAGCTGTTGAGGGATTGATTCACGTGTCTGAGATGGCATGGACTCGAAGGAATGTTGCCCCATCACGCATTGTAACCAAAGGTGATGAAATTGAGGCAATTGTCCTGGAGATTTCTAGAGAGGAAAAAAGAATCTCATTAGGAATTAAACAGTTACAACAGAATCCTTGGGAACTTTTAGAACAAAAGTATCCTGTAGGAACAAAGATAACTGGACGTATCCGGAATCTGACTAACTTTGGCGCATTTGTTGAAATTGAAGAAGGTATTGACGGATTAATTCATACATCTGATCTATCTTGGACTGATCGTGGTACCAATCCACAAGAATTCCTCAAGGAAGGTGATGAAGTAGAAGTTGTTGTGCTACAAATTGACGCATCTGAACGTCGTGTATCATTAGGACTTAAACAGACACAACCCGATCCTTGGGATGAAGTTCCAGAAAAATATAAGGTCGGTTCTGTTGTAAGAGGAAAGATTGTTAACTTAACCAGTTTTGGAGCATTCACAAAACTTGAAGAAGGTATTGACGGATTAATTCATATTTCTGAAATAGCTAATCGACGTATTGAAAGACCAGAAGAGGTTGTTTCGGTCGGCGATGAATTAGATGTCAAAGTCATTAACCTTGATCCAAAAGGAAGACGTATTGGATTGAGTTTGAAAGCTGCTGTTGCTGATCAGGAACGCGCAACTACACCTCCAGAAGAACGGCAAGAACGACCTGATCGACCAAGACGAGAACGACCTATACGAGAACGTCAACCAAGACGTACTCAACCTGTTGAGGAAGAGGAAACCATTATGGGGGCTCTGCTCAAGCAGGAAATGGGTAAAAACAATGTAGACAATCTTATGAATTCTCAGGAAAATGAGAACCCTGTCGCCACTGAAAAAACTGAAGAGACCGAGGTTACCGAAGAATCTGTTACACCAGAGGTGGCTGAAGACATAAGTGTTTCCGATGACGCTGATACATCTGAGGAAACTAAAGAGAATGAGGTATCCGCAGACACAGAAGAAACAGAAACTTCTGAAGACAGTTCGGTAGATACGGAAGAAACAGGGACTTCTGAAGAAACAGAGGAATCTACAGACACAGAAGAAACAGAGACTTCTGAAGAAACAGAAGGTTCTGATACATCTGAGACCACTGAGGAATCCAATAGTTAATCTATTGATTCAGCAATGTTTATAGATTCTCTATTGTTAGGTTCGTTCCGTTTGTCTATCTTATGCAACGAAATCCACATCATTATTGTCGATTCTATACCCACTCCTCGTGCATACCTAATTACCAGGTATACCGCTCGTGTACAAATGAATCATTGGATAGGTTGCAGTTATCAGGAGACTACCTCGTTATGAATACTGCAAGTAAGTTATTTGGATAAATGTCTTCTGTGGACGTTTAATGAGGTGTTTCTGGATGACACGGGGTTGGTTATGTACAGAAACATGTCCTAACAACAAAAGTAGGTATAATAGTTCGTTCCTATGTAGGGGATAAAGAAAATATGTTGACAGGAGAACTGAATTGAGTCGTAATTTTTTATTTTCGTCCGAATCTGTAACCGAAGGACATCCGGACAAAATCGCTGACCAAATTTCTGACGCTGTTCTTGATGCCATTCTAACTGAAGATCCATTAGGAAGAGTTGCATGTGAAACGCTCGTTACAACTGGACTTGTCATTATCGCAGGTGAAATAACAACTACAACAAATCCAAATCTGCAAGAAATCGCTCGTGAAGTCATAGCAGACATTGGATACACCGATGCAAACTACGGGTTTGATTCTGAGCATAGTGCAGTATTAGTTACAATTGATAAACAGTCTCCAGATATAGCAATGGGTGTTAATCCAGGAGGTGCTGGTGACCAGGGTTTAATGTTTGGTTATGCATGTACCGAGACTCCTGAACTGATGCCTTTACCGATCACTTTAGCACATCAATTGACCCACCGTTTAGCTCAAGTCCGCAAAGATTACATCCTCAATTTCATCCGTCCCGACGGCAAATCCCAAGTAACAGTTGAATATGTTGACAACAAACCTACAAAAGTAACCACAGTAGTCGTTTCGTCACAGCACGATCCTGATGTTGCTGATTCCGATCTCAAAGAAGGAATAATTGAAGAAGTCATCAAGAAAGTTATTCCAGAGGATTTGATGGGTCCCGATGTTGTATACCATATTAACCCGACAGGACGTTTTGTTACAGGGGGACCTCACGGAGATGCAGGATTAACTGGACGGAAAATAATCGTGGATACCTATGGGGGTACGGGACGACATGGTGGTGGCGCACTCTCTGGTAAGGATGCTACAAAAGTTGACAGAAGTGCTACCTATGCCGCACGACATGCCGCTAAAAATCTTGTTGCTGCTGGATTAGCAGAACGTTGTGAAATCCAAATTGCGTATGCTATCGGATGTAAAGCACCTGTATCAGTAATGGTTGATACTTTTGGAACAGGGGATGATGAAAGGGCTGCTAAATTAGTTAACCAACACTTTGATCTAACCCCAGAAGGCATTATTGAAAGATTGAAACTGCGGGAACCAATATACAGAAAAACAGCTGCTTATGGACATTTTGGACGCCCGGAATTCTCTTGGGAAAAAACCGATTTTGTCGAAAAACTTAAAGTGTAGGGAGGAAAATGGACTACGATATCAAGAATACAGACCTCGCAGATGTGGGGAAACAGCGGATTGATTGGGCAAACAGGTTTATGCCTGTTCTAACATCTATCCGTGACCGTTTTGCAGAAGAACAACCACTGCGAGGATTAAAAGTTGCCGCGTGTTTACATGTTACAACGGAAACGGCAAATCTAATGCAGACATTACAGGCTGGTGGTGCCGAGTTAGCGTTATGTGCCTCAAATCCACTTAGCACACAAGATGATGTCGCTGCCTCTCTCGTTGTTAATGATGACATCGCGGTGTTTGCTATTAACGGTGAGGATACCGAAACATACTATAAACACATACACGCTGCACTTGCTACGCAATCAAATATTACAATGGATGATGGTGCAGATTTGGTGTCACTTTTACACTCTGAGGAAACTAATCCAGGACTTGTTGAACAGGTTGTCGCAGGAACAGAAGAAACAACAACTGGTGTTATCAGACTTAAAAGCATGGCAGCCGAAGGTGTGCTGAAATATCCCATTATCGCTGTTAATGACGCAGATACTAAACATTTTTTTGATAACCGATACGGGACTGGACAAAGTACTTTAGATGGTATCATTCGAGCGACTAACCTACTCATCGCAGGATCGACTGTCGTTGTGGCAGGCTATGGATGGTGTGGTAGAGGTGTTGCAAGTCGTGCGCGTGGGTTAGGTGCTAACGTCATTGTAACGGAAGTAACTGCTTTGAAAGCGTTAGAGGCAGTCATGGATGGATTCCGAGTGATGCCTATGCAAAAAGCCGTTCAAGAAGCGGACCTCGTTATAACTCTAACAGGTGATATCCATGTCCTTCGAAAAGAACATTTTGAGGAGATGAAGGATGGTGCGATTATTGCTAATTCAGGACATTTTAATGTTGAGATAGATATTCCAGCACTTGAGGAACTCGCAGTTGAAAAAGAAACAGCACGCGAATACGTAGAAGCCTACACACTTGACGATGGACGAACACTTTTTCTCATCGGGGAAGGTCGATTAGTAAATTTAGCGTCAGCTGAAGGGCATCCAGCAAGTGTCATGGACATGAGTTTTGCTAATCAAGCATTATCCCTTGAATTTATCGCTCAAAACCAGAAAAAACTCGAAAATAAGGTCTATGATGTTCCTAAATCCATTGACGAGGAAGTAGCGAGACTGAAGTTAGCTGCATTCGGTGTTGAGATTGACACGCTAACTGCTGAGCAAGAAAAATACCTCAACTCATGGGAAATGGGTACTTAAACAACCTCTTTTTCTCACTCTGTGTGCGGAACCTATCGACGTGCATTATGAATCTTTCTCACCCTATCAAGCAACCACAACAATTCTTATGAAAAAAGTAGAAATTTGGGAGGGAGTGGTATTACTTCTTGCAGCAGTGCTCCTGCTGCCGATATGGTTAGCACAGTCTGGAAAAGTCGAATTCCCTCCGACCATTTTCACTATACTTGAGTATCTACGTATACCGCTTATAATCGTGCTTGCTGTTATTTTAGTAAGACGTGTTCGTCGAGTTATTAGCGCAATGCGTGAAAGCAAAAATCGTCCAGGACCGTTTTAGCTATAGAATGGAGAAATGATGGGAATTTTAGTTGTTGGAACGGTTACTTTAGATACCGTAGAAACACCACAGAAACGGGTTGAAGATGTGCTCGGAGGTTCTGGCACCTATGCTGCCGTTGCTGCGAGTTTTTTTGGATCACCAGTTCGTCTTGTTGGTGTCGTAGGTGAGGATTTTCCGAAGGAGTATACAGACTCCCTCAAAAACAAGGGAATTGATCTTGAAGGACTAACACGCGTAGAAAACGGTAAAACCTTCCGATGGGGTGGTAGATATGCAGATGACTTCAACGTACGCGATACACTCTTTACGGAACTGAATGTCGTCGCTGATTTCCATCCAGTAATGCCCGATGCATACAAAAAAACATCATACCTCTTTTTAGCAAATGACCCACCACAATTACAACTAAGTATTATAGAACAAGCATCAAACCCTAAACTGATTGTCTGTGATACAATGGATTTTTGGATACATGAGGAGCGAAAGGCGTTGGAGAAAACAATCGAGCGCGTAGACATCCTTATCCTGAACGACAGTGAAGCAAAATTGTTAACGGGTGAATCTAATCTGTTGAAGGCAGCACGAGCAATCCTACATTATGGACCTAATCGAGTAATAGTCAAAAAAGGTGAGCACGGTGCAATCAGCATTACAGAGTCATCCTTTTTTAGCGCACCAGCATACCCCCTTACTGAGGTTATTGACCCTACAGGCGCAGGTGATAGTTTCGCAGGGGGTTTTATGGGTTACCTTGCTTCTACTGATGATGTCTCGGAGAGTTCAATCCGTAAAGCGATGATGTATGGGACTGTTGCCGCTTCATTTAACATTGAAGATTTCAGCATCAATCGGCAAAAGTCAGTGCAATTTTCAGAGATTGAAGCACGTTACCTTGAACTTCAGGATGTAGTGCGATTTTGATTCTTAACGATCAATCTGACAACGTTTCCTCAGGTCGCTGCGAAAACGGTTTCTCTTGAAGTTCTATCACCCGCGCACTAACTTTCGTACGCTCAATAGACCCTAACACTTCGTCCGTGTCAGGGTCTTTATCTCTTCATCTTGAGCATCTATCATATCAAAACAGATAGCAATACCGCGTCGGTGTATAGTTCCGAGTTCGTTAAGGACTCGTACCACTTTCCGTCATTCGATTAGCTCATTATTATTCAATGGCACGTTGTTAGATTGTAGTTTCTGTTTTAACTCATCCACATCTTCCGGAACAACATCTCTCCAGTCTTCTAAAGCATCATCTGCTGTATTTATTTGCTCTGTAACAATTGCTTGAAGTTTGGAAAATATTATTCGGTAGTCATCAGGATCTGGCGAAGCATTTAATGTTCGTAACACTGTCGAAGCTCGCAAAAGACTGTCGTATAGAGAGGTAAGACGTCTGAATGCAGATCGGGCGTGTGGCTTGACCATTTCTCTTACAGCATTTTCGATAGACTTTTTCCGAACCCAGAAGGCAACACTGAATCCTATTACTAAGAAAATGAATTGCAATAGGATGATTTCCAATTTCGTTAAAGTACGTGTTAATGTTAGGTACACGAAAAAACTTACTAAACACAAGGTGCCTAAGGCGATTACAGCAAGCACAATCCACCGAGTAATTTCCAGTTGATCTGAATTATTTTTATGTTTATTCATATTGATTCCTTTTGTCAATTAATGATCATGATTATTGAAACTACGAACTGGGCAGTGAACGATACACTAAAACTGATTACAACATACCACCTAATCTGTGAAAATTATACAATTATAACATTATGTTTTGTATTCGGTAAAATCATCAAGGGCAGCTGAAATGTTGTCCGTTGATATACCCGGACACTATTTTAATTAACATAAACAAAGTTGTTAGTAACGTTTGTTCTCTTTATTATATATCATAGTCATGCTTTAAACACTCCTAAAATTTCGTATCTACATTTTTGTGGTGTAAGTAAAGACAATCTAAAGCACATGAATTGCACGATCATACGCCGCCTCAGCAGATTCCATCAACATCTCAGAAAGCGTTGGATGTGCATGCACAGTATGCGCAATATCCAAAGCAGACGCACCCCAACGAATTGCAACCGCAGCCTCATGAATAAGCGTTGAAGCATGCACACCAACTATATGCACACCAAGGATATCACGACTATCCGCATCCATGATGGTTTTAACGAATCCATCTGCTTCTCCCATACCCAACGCCATTCCACTTGCACCATAAGGAAATCTACCAGTCTTAACAACATAACCCTCATCCGTTGCCTCTTTTTCAGTCATACCAGCATGTCCAATTTCGGGTAACGTGAACACACACCACGGGATAACTTGATAATCCATCTCAGTTGTATCACCGAGACAGTTTTGCGCAGCGACCTTCCCCTCAGCAGATGCCACATGTGCCAACAGATATCGACTCGAAACATCACCGACAGCGTATATGTTTGGCATGTTCGTCTGCATCTGTTCATTCACAACGATTTTGCCATTTTCAGTGCGGACTCCAACCTTTGCTAATCCTATCCCTTCTGAATTGTAACGTCTACCGATTGATACCAACATCTTCTGTGCTGTAACACTTTCACCTGATTCAAGTACTGCTGTGACACCTTCCTCCGACTTATTGACACTTGTAATATTTGTACCAGTCTGGATGGTAATACCTTTTCGTTTCATAAACAGTTGAATGTGCCGGACAACTTGAACGTCTTCAGTTGCCAAAATAGTAGGAAGCAATTCCAACACGGTCACTTTACAGCCAAACGCATTGAAGATAGACGCAAATTCACATCCTGAAACACCTCCACCAACGATAATAAGGCTTTCAGGCAGTTCTGTGAGGTTAAGTATTCCAGTTGTTGTCAACACATATGTTTCATCAATCTCAAAAACAGGTGGTTCCGCAGGTTCAGACCCAGTAGCGATAATAACGTTTTTCACATTTATCTGTTCAGTTGTTCCATCCGATTTACTTACACTGATCGTGTTATTGTCGACAAGTGAGGCATTACCAATCAAGGTCTGAATTTTGTTTGCTTTAAGTAGTTGACCAATCCCACCTTTTAGTTTTTCTATAACTTCGGTCTTGTGTGATAATGTTTGTGAGTAGTCAACAGTCGTGTTTTGGGTATTTATCGCAGGCGTGTTTTTAACCTGTTCAGCAAGATGTGCAATAGAAAAGAGGGTCTTCGTTGGAATACACCCTCTATTTAGGCACGTACCGCCCCATTCATCTCTTTCTATAAGGCATACAGTTCCACCGAGTTGTGCTGCTCTAATGGCAGCAATATAACCCCCTGGTCCTCCGCCAATAATCCCGACATCATAAGTAGACATATCTGCTCCTATTCTCTGAATGAATACAATTCTATCACATCAAGTTAAGGTTGTCAAATTAGGCACTTATGGAAGGATGCGTAAGTTTTAGCATGTGTTCTGTCAGAATCACAGAACACAGAAAATTACAATGGTTTTCAAGGTTATTATCTAAGGATTCGCGTTTGGTTAAGAAAGAGTAATCCTGTGTCTTCCGTGTTCTCTGTGTTTTCTGCGATTCTGACAAAATGAAATTGGGTCTACATGCACTCCAGTCTGAATATTTGAATAGTAATACCAAATTTATTCACATCCTCCCACATTAATTTCACTTGAGAAAAAAGTTGATATGTGTTAAGTTATGACAAATCATGATGTATCCCATAGTACTGTTACAAAGGTTGAAAAATAGAAGTTACTCATACCGGAATATTAGTAATGAACAGTCTATGGAACGATCCGTTTGAGAATTGATTATCTGAAAAACTTGTAAAGATATCATTTCTCGGATATGAAAATAACAAATTACATATAGGAGAACAGAATGCGTTTTGATATTATAAGATCTATCCACATCTATATTACCGTCCTGGTATTAATGGGAGCGTGTGTGCTCTCGGTCAATGCTGACCTTAAAGACCCAACCTTATCTGTCTACTATAGTTTTGACGAAGAAGGCAAAACTATTGAAGATGGTTCATTGAACGGCAACGATGGAACATTGGAAGGGAATACTGATTGGGAGGAAGGTGTTATTGGTAAAGCTATTAAGTTAGAAAATAGTGTATGGATAAATATGAATGGACCGGAATTTGAAAACGGACCGGTTGATGGGTTCACACTTGCTGTATGGGTCAACCATACCGGTTCTGCTAATCCACAAACGCTGCTTGACGCAATAGGTGGAGGACATGCGAGTGGACTCTATCACATGGAAATTCGTCCTGCGGGTTTTAGATTTTTCCATCGTGATAATGCAAACACAGAAGTCTTTAATATCAACCCAGGTCCTGTAATTGAAGCCAATAAATGGGTTCATTTCGCTGGAACTTATGATAGTGATAGCGGTGATGTTAAAACATACATTGATGGGGAGGAAACTCACTCTGGGAAAGGGAACGGAAAACTTTCGGGTGACTGGAGTGTTACAGCAGGAATCGGACACCATAAAAACGACCGTTGGTATGTTGGACTGCTGGATGAGTATTATCTATTTGGTCGTGCTTTATCGGAAGATGAAATTAACCAGGTAAAAGACGGTGGATTTCTTGATGTGAAACCCGCTGACAAACTCACGACAACTTGGGGAAACATTAAGGCACAATTATAACGGGAAAATGTACAGTCTATCTCATAAAATGTTGGAGGGCTTACAAAACATCCAACATTTTATGAGATAGTCTATAAATCTTACTTTAGGTAGGGCGAGATACTGTGTTTTTCTTGTCTATCCTGTGGGAACAACAAAACTCATGAACCTTCCGTGAACTTCAATTCCCATGTGTAAGGCAGTGTGAAGAATAAGGCAAACAGCATTACCACAATAATAAACACCCGATCTTTTTAGCCAAAACTTGCTTTTTCATGATATTCTCCCTTTTGTGGTGCATATTTCTTTTGATAATGTTGTATATGTGTTTTTCTAAACAATGTTCAAATTATTAGGAGTCAAGGAACTTCTGAAACCTAAACCCTGACTCCGCCTTAGTCAAGATTAATCCAAAACGTCAATATCTGCAGTAAGACCCTCAAGCGGGGAAGTATCTTCAATTGGACACCCAAAGAGTCGTAATATCTCAAGATTGACTAACCCCGCAAGAGGACTGACATCCCGAAGACGGTGATTGTAGCTGAGATGTAGGTACTTTAGGTCCGTCAAACCTTCAAGTGCCGTAACATCTTCTATATCATTGTTCGTGAGATAAAGCGTCTCAAGGTCCGTCAAACTTTTTAGTGGGGTAATGTCCTGTATACTGTTGTCTTGGAGATACAATTGCGTTAGGTTCGTCAAATCTTCAAGTGCTGTAATATCTTCTACATTATTTTCTGAAAGATATAGCAGATTAAGATTTGTCATGCCATTGAGCGGGGCAACATCCTGTATTTCATTGAGTTGTACAAACAATTCAACAAGATTCGTCAAACCTTTGAGCGAAGTAATATCGTTTATCTCATTAGACGAGATATCCAGACTCTTGAGACTCGTCAAACCTGCGAGTGGGGCAAGCGAAGAAAAGTCATTATTATAGAGTCGCAACGATATAAGTTTCGCTAATCCGGCAATCGGTGTGAGGTCAGCAATTCTATTTCCATTGAGATTAATATGTGTTAGGTTCGTTGCGTATTCCAAACCAGTGAGATCGGTTGGCACAGGACGTCCTCTGAAGAGTTGTCTGTTAGCATGCAGTGTCGTTAGCTGTGACATTGCTCTCATTGTAATATCTTCGCTAGCACTCAACCCAAGCGTCCTACGGATTGCCCAAGCCAAACTGGAATCAGGTATATCCACAATATCACTCAAGACATTTATAGTGACAAAAATACTGTCCGTGTGAAGTCCGTCTGAGACAATAATTTTCACAATATGGGATGGTTTTGTTAAATAATTGAGTTCAGTTATGTTGCTCAACTGTCCTGTTCTGCTATCTATCTCAAACGCTGAAGTTCCAGCAGCATCAAGACTATATTCTAAAGTCTCACCTGCGTCCATATCAATCGCTAACACAGGATTTCCGATATGCACACCTATCTCAGCTGTTGAGATTATATTGCGGCAAGCTATACCACCTTCAATGAAAATCGGTGCAAATTCATTTACAGGTTCAACGTGAATCCATACCTCAGTTTTAGCTGATGCGCTACCATCGGAAACCTCAACATCAACGAAATAGGTGCGCGGTTCACGCTCAAATGCTTCATAGTCAAGTGGCATCTTGGTTTGCAGCAGCCCTGTCTCATTATCAATCTCAAACATATTCGCGTCGTATCCACTTAAACTGTATGTCAAGACAACATCGGAACCATCAGGATCTATTGCCGATACAGGTTTACCGATGCTTATGCCGACTGGTGTATTTTCTGGAATTGAGCGGTGAACTCGATTTACCGCAGCTTCATCCATTTCCTCAGAAAAAAAGGGGGTTTCATTGACATTTGTCACGATAATGTTCACTGTGATTATGTCTGTGTCTTCTGGCTCTTCCATGTCAGTGATGGACACAGTAACTTTATAGAAGTTCTTTTTTTCATAATTCAATGCAGATTTAGTTCTCAACTGCACGCCGCCGCGAAAAGGAAGAGTAATAGCGAATGATTTCGCATCAGGACCGCGCAGCCATATATCAATGCAGTTCTCCGCTTCCTCCGCGGAATATCTCAATGGAGCACCGATATTATTGCATTTTGGTGTATTTTCGGCTATTTCCCGGGTAGTTGAATTGCCTTCTGCGAATTCCAGACCTGCATAACCTATACCGTGTATGCCATATACTAACAACATAGTAAAAATCAACACGTATGTCTTTTGATTCAAAATTTGCTTTTTCATCTTATTCTCCTTTATGTGTTGCCTAAATTTGTTTTTGTAAATGTCAGTCTTTTTTGTCTTGACCAATAATGTTTACCCTAATAGTAGTTGAGTACCATAGATACACTAATCCAGCCTCATCTACCAAAGAACTCACTCCAGAACATCAATTTCTGCTGATAGATCCTCAAGCGGAGAAAAATCTGTAATCGGACACCCCGCAAGTTTTAGTGTTTCGAGATTCACTAACCCCGCAAGTGAACTAATATCCGTAAGCCGAGAATTGTTTGACAGATCTAAGGTTCTTAACTTAGTCAAACCTTCAAGTGGTGTAATGTCTCTTATATCGTTATAATTTAGAATCAATTCCGTGAGGTTTGTTAAGCCATTCAAGGGTGTAATGTCTTTTATTCTAAGATTGAACCCCATATCTAACTTCCTAAGATTGGTCAGGTCTTTAAGTGGGGTTATATCTCTTATATCATTGATATGAAGAATCAATTCTGTGAGGTCAGTTAAGTCTTTCAAGGGTGTAATGTTTTCTATGCTGTTGAACCCAATATCCAATGTCCTAAGACTCGTTAAGCCTTTGAGTGGTGTAATATCTATTATACTATTGGCTTGAAGAGACAATTCTGTGAGGTTTGTCAATCTTGCAAGCGATGTAATATCGTTTGTTCGGTTATAACTTAGGTTCAATTTATTGAGTTTCAATAAACCTTTGAGCGGCATAAATGAAACAATTTGATTGCCATAGAGGTCTAACGTTGTTAGGTTCGTTAGTTCTCCAATTGGTGTGAGGTCTCGGATGATGTTAGTAGTTAGCTCTAACGTCGTTAAGTTCGTTGCGTTTTCCAATCCTGTGAGATCCTGTATCTTAAGAAAATTTATCAAATCGACCGTATTAGAGTTTCCATCAACAACCAACGTTGTTAATTCTGACATCGACCGTTTTGAAATATCATCACCTGAAGCTAATCCTAACGTCAAGCGAATCATCCTTGCTAAACTCCGATCCGGGATTTCCAAGATGTCGGATAAAACGTAAACTATAACAATAATACCATCTGTCTGATTGCCATCTGAGACAAGTATTTCCAGTATGTGGACTGGCTTGGTACTATAATCAATTGGCATCTTGGTTTTCAATTGTCCTGTCCTACTATCAATCTCAAACATATCACCGCAAGAATCAACAATACTGTATTCTAAAGTTTCACCCGCATCCATATCCATTGCTGTTATAGGATTTCCGACATTCACACCTGCCTCTGTTGTTTCGTTTATCTCACGGGTGGTTGTGTCCCCTTCAATGAAAATCGGTGCAAATTCATTTACAGGTTCAACGTGAATCCATACCTCAGTTTTAGCTGATGCGCTACCATCGGAAACCTCAACATCAACGAAATAGGTGCGCGGATCACGCTCAAATGCTTCATAGTCAAGTGGTGCCTTGATGTGCAATTGACCCGTACCACCATCAATCTCAAACATATTCGCGTCATTTCCACTTAAACTGTATGTCAAGACAACATCAGAACCATCAGGATCTATTGCTGACACAGGTTTACCGATGCTTATGCCGACTGGTGTATTTTCTGGAATTGAGCGGTGAACTCGATTTACTGCAGCTTCATCCATTTCCTCAGAAAAAACGGGGGTTTCATTGACATTTGTTACGCGAATGATCACCGTGATGATGTCTGTGTCTTCTGGCTCTTCCATATCTGTGATTGAGAGAGTGACTTCATAGAAGTTCTTTTTTTCATAGTTCAATGCAGATTTAGTTCTCAACTGTACGCCACCGCGAAAAGGAAGAGTAATAGCAAATGATTTCGCATCAGGACCGTACAGCCATATATCAATGCAGTTCTCCGCTTCCTCCGCGGAATATCTCAATGGAGCACCGATATTATTGCATTTTGGTGTATTTTCTGCTATTTCCCGGGTAGTTGAATTGCCTTCTGCGAATTCCAGTTCCGCATAACCTATACCGTGTATGCCATATACTAACAACACAGTAAAAATCAACACGTATGTCTTTTGATTCAAAATTTGCTTTTTCATAATTAATTCCCTCTGTGTTTATCTTTCGCTGGTAGTTTGCACTTTATTCATCAGCTTTTCATAATAAGTCAATATATCTATTAATGTTCTAATACATATTTTTAGAGAATAAAGTGATTTTAGCATTGGGAAACGACATCAAATAAATTAGGTTTACATAGACAACTAATTCTTAATATATTTCTCAAATATGCAATGGTATATCAGACTGTAAAGCATTTAATTATCAGTGTCAGAAAATGAAATTGAATCAAATAATTAAGTCGTCAAATTCAATATAAGAATAGGAGGGTTAGGCTGCCGAAGGAAGATGATTTTGGAGATGTTTAGTTGTTTCTTCCTTGACCAAAGGCTGGGAAGTTGTTTGTTCAAGTTTTTTCCACAATATTTATAGTGAAGTATTAAGATAAATATACACTTTTAATTTGAATTTTGGCATTTGTAGTTGTGCAATTCAATGCACCTCTTACATTCTGTAGGAGCACCCTGGTGAATACCTTACGCGTATTAGCGTGGATTCGTTATTCTTGATTTCACTAAGAAAATATCAAGGACGCATCGCAAAAGGATTGCATAGTAGTTTGTAATAAATTGTGTACTTCACTATAGACAGTGTCAAGGAATGATATTCCTAAAATCTTTTTGTCTACATAACACAGGAGAAATGTTACCAATTTGGATCGTATTCCCAATTCGTTCGTTGCCTACCGTAACGGATACCGTTTATTTCGGTCTGGTGACATACGAAACACCTATGATAATCGGTAACACCGTGTAGTTCGTGAGCAGAGATGATTTCAGGTGTATTATGCTCGTGGCAAGTGATGCAGGTGTAACTGCGATAGGGGGAGTCTGCGGAAAGTGCAAGTTGATCCGTCTTAATCTTAGCATGATAGTTTCTGCTGTTTTCCTTGTCATCAATTTTCCATGTCTTGCCGATTTCCTTGATTGATACTTTAGCCGTGGGTGAAATCTTTATTTCGTGTTGTATGAACCACCAATGTAAATCTTCTGGTATTGTATCGGAAGTGTCCAGTTCATTCTGTAATGATGCATCAACATGGAATAGTAGTGGATCAGACGTATGACATCTTGCGCATGGGACATCGTGCACATCAGTAAGCGGGAAGAAGTCATCATGGTCAAGTTTTGCTTGTCCGTGGAAGACTATACTGATCAATAGAATTGGTGCGAGAATGAGATGGAATCTGAGCAGTGTCTGTCGTGTTTTACGAGCAGTGAGACTGACCGCTATTCCCGTGCCTAAATTGGACAGCGCAAATATAAAGGTTAACCATGAATGCCACGTAAGCGGTTGAAATGCAGAGTGGAACAACACAAGACACAGACCAAGTGATGCAATCCGTTGATGGTATTTTAGCCATACCTGTCGACTACCCCAACGTAGCCATCGGCTTCGTAAGAGATATAGACTTGCTATAAGAATAGCGATTGCACCTATGATGCTGATAGTATGTCTTGCTTCCCCGAAACTACCTACCTGCCAAATACAGAGGGTGGATATTACTGCAGCCCCGATGATTCCGTGACCGATTTGTAGAAAGACTTTCATGCTGTCAGTTTAGCATTTTCAAGGAATTGTGACAAGGACAAGATTCCTATGTCCATTGATGTAAACGAAGATAGAAACCAGATAGATTCCATTTGCTAAAGGAAATAGATGGACAAGACAGAATAGATATGTTATAATAAACAACACAATTAATACATAACACAATAGTTGAATCTACAGGAGGTGGAAAATGAATCTCAAAACTACCTTCATACTGCTTTTTCTCTCTGCCACGATTTTGCTTGTCGGATGTTATACCAAACTCAGTTATCACGAACCAACATATTTCGCTGAGAATCAACAGAAACCTATAAAAGAAACCGATAAAGAGATAGAAAATGCTTCCGATTCCGAGATAGAAGTTGAAAATGGCGACTCGGAAGGTTATTATGGTCGTCGGAAGTTCACATATCGTTCTACCCGTTCAAACGCTCGTGATTCCTACTGGCTTCCTTATAGACCGTATCCTTATGTATATTTTCCATCCTATTTGTATTATTATCCAAATCCTTGGTACTCTGGATATTATACTCCTTACGGATATTATGGTAGTTATTATCCCTATAGAGGTTACTATGGAAGGTACCGTAGTACATTTCATCCTACTCCCCGTCGAACATACAAACGAGTTTCAACATTCAAAGGACTACGTTCTGATTACCGTCGGGCACGATATTCTCGTAGTTTAAGTTCGTCAACACCTTAATCTAAAAAGCCTCAAGAGAGACATGGAATAGAGAATAATATTACTAACCATTACCGAAGTGGTAGTTACATAGAAGGAAAATATTGATTAGCACGCGGTATGTAAACTACATAGTATTGGTCAACGTTTATAGTACTAAAACATTAGTGATTAGAAGAAAAAGGAGAAACAAAAAATGATACGAGCAACTATCGGTGTTTTTGTATGTCTGCTTTTAACGGGTTTATTGACAGTCGTTTGCCTAGCACAAGAAGAAGAGGTAGCAATCGGTAATACGTTTGGTGTAGGTGCGCGTTCAATGGGTATGGGTGGTGCTTCTCTTGGGCTTGCCGATGATTTCACTGCATTATATTGGAATCCTGCTGGACTTGCACAAATAAAAAAGTTCGAATTATTCACAAGTTTAACACACAATACTGCCACAACAGATAGTTTTTTTACCAATGATGAAACAACCAGTACAAGCCGTTCACAACTACGTCCGAATTCATTCGGTATTGTTTATCCATTAGACACGCAGCAGGGAGGTGCAGCGGTAGCATTTGGCTATAACCGTGTCCAAAACTTTGATTTTCAAACCAAGATTCAAGGTATTGGTTCCGATTCGGGAGACGTATTTAGTGGTCTTTTGGTAAATGAAACCAACCGAAACTCAGGCGGTATAGGTATTTGGAGTTTTGGTGGGAGTGTATATATCTCTAAGAATATTCTGATTGGAGGTTCAGTGGACTACTGGAATGGGGATAGTCTTAAGGAATTAGATACAGTAGCAACAGATACGAGGAATATTAGAGAAGATCTGGCAAGATTCAGCTATGATGACGAGATTGACCGCGTATATTCCGGTGTCAGTGGACGGATCGGTGTTTTAGCAAATATTGTTGATACAGTCAGCCTTGGAGTTACGTTCATAGCACCGACAGATTTGACAGTAGATGAATTTTGGAGCCAGTATGAAATTAGATATAATGACGAAAATAATGAGGGTGAATCCGAGGCTGCAGATGGTGTCTTTGCCTTTGACATTGAACGACCTTTTGAAATCGGAGCCGGTATTGCCGTCAAGTTGTTAAATAAACAGTTAGTTTTTGCAGGGGATATTCAGGTTACGGATTGGCAGCAGACACGATATAATCCAACACCAGCAGAAGATATACCGGATGATTTCTTTGAAGAATTCTATGCTACAACTTTACAAGCAAGGATTGGTGCTGAATACCGTGTGCCAGCGATAGATTCATATTTACGGGTTGGCTATTTTCGAGATACGGTTCCGTTTACTGATATCGATATTGAAAATGAACGTGATTTCCTGACATTCGGTGTTGGAAAGATATTTGAGGATTCAATAAAATTTGATCTTGCTTATATGTTGGGCAATTGGCAGCAATCCAGAAACAAACTAACAACGAAACGAAATACACACCGAGTTTTCGTATCAGGTGCATACCGATTTTAAACAAAACATATCAATTTAATCAGAGTATAGCAGAGAGGCTAACCTCTAATTATTTATACTGAAAACAAGCGAAACCCTATGGTAAGTGTGGAGTTTAAACCGTTACTACCATAGGGTTTTAATAATTTAGGATAGTCTATATACACAAATTATACAAGTTGAATATATGCCATCTGTGCACCATCACCGCGTCTCAATTCTCCTCGAATAATACGGGTATATCCACCATTTCGATCTTGGTAACGTGGTGCTATATCATCAAAAAGTTTTTGAAGTATGGCATGCTTTTGCATCGCACCAGATTCACCACGACGTGGCGTATGATGTAAGTTAGTGCCATATAATAACCGTGCGGCACGTCTGCGTGCATGCATATTATCTTGTTTTGCGAGTGTAATTAGTTTTTCCGCCACGCGTCGGAGTTCTTTGCATTTGGGCAAAGTTGTCCTAATTTGTTCGTGTTCAAACAGCGCGGTTGCTTGGTTGCGGAAGAGCGCATTTCGGTGGCTTGTGGTTCGTCCTAATTTCCGACCACGTTTTCTATGTCTCATCTTTTTCCTCCTCTTCCGTTTCTATATAATTGTCGTCTTCCAAATTCATGCCGAGAGTTAATCCCATATTTGCAAGTTGGTCTTTTATTTCATTGAGAGATGTTTTACCGAAATTCTTATATTCTAACATCTCCTTCTCATCTTTGACGACAAGTTCACGGATAGTTTTTATGTTTGCTGTTTCAAGACAGTTCCCAGCGCGGACTGATAGTTCAAGGTCAGCGACTGGTTTAGAAAGATATCTGTTTCTCAATATTTTTGCTTCGTCAATTTCCGGAACAGGTTCAACATAGGTTTCGTCAAACTCCGTAAAGATATCAAGTTGACTACGCAAAATCTCCGCAGCCTGTGTAATTGCCAGTTTTGGTGTTATACTTCCATCTGTCCAGATTTCAAGATTGAGTTGATCAAAATCAGTCACATCTTCAACTCGAGTTTCGTTTACCGAGAAGTTTACTCTTTCTACAGGTGAGAATTTCGCATCAACCGGTATCCAACCGATGGGTTTCTTAGGATCTCTATGTTCTTCAGCAAGTGAATAACCGCGTCCTGTCTCGACTTGTATTTCCATATCAATTCCCTGACACTTATCCAGTGTTGCGACGTGTTGATCAGGGTTGATAATCTCAACAAGTGAATTAGAACGGATGTCCGCTGCTGTCAACTCTCCTGAACCACTTGCTTGGAGTTCCAATATCATTGGATCATCTTCTTGAAGTCGAAACCGTATCGCCTTGAGGTTAAGAATTATTTGTACAACATCTTCTAAAATCCCTGGAATAGTTGAATATTCATGCTTGACTTGATCAATCTGAATTGCAGTGATGGCAGCTCCTTTAATCGAGGAAAGAAGTACTCGACGAAGCGAGTTACCGAGAGTAGTACCAAATCCTCGCTCAAGTGGCTCCGCGGTGTATTTTGCATAATTTGGTTCTAATGTTTCTGTATCCGCTACCAAACGTTCGGGCATTGTTAACTTCAATCTATCCATCAATTTCCTCCTATAGGCTTAAGTTGTTCTATGAACAGAATCAGACAGATTTGCTTCAGAAATATTACCATGCTATGCATCAACATTATGTGGTATTGTATAGTATTAAAATGGATTGTAAGAACTGCTGGATTATTTCGGTATGCAGATTATACAACCGCAGTAATATAACTCTCTGTTCGTGGAAACTTACTTTTAAAGATTGTACTTTGATCCCCTTGTTATGTCCCGATGTGTCTCATGAAACAATTATAGTGCCAGGACAGGGAGAGACTGTAGTAAACAACTTGAAATGATTCTTTGGGTTGGATACGGTTTTATTGTATAGTGGTATTTCATATTTTACTACACTACACCAAATCACGCCAAACCTACTATTGACAAATTCAATCATAGGACAACAAGAGTTTAACAGATTAAATTTGAAGAACATTCAAGAGGTAGATAAATATTACCTGGAGTACAATTCAATTATAAGTTGTGTGTCTAGTTCTGCTGCGATATGTTCTACAATTGGGGTCCCTTGTACTCGTCCTTCGGGTTTATCAGCATCCAGTTCGAGCCATTCTGGTGCTCCCCTCTGTTTAGAAAATTCTAACGCCTCTTGAATCGTGATACTATCACGGCTTTTTTCGCGTGGCGTAATAACATCTCCAATTTGAACCAGATATGAAGGTATATTGACGCGTTTCCCATTGACTGTGAAGTGGTTGTGCTTTACCAATTGTCTGGCTTGTTTGCGTGATGTTGCAAACCCAAGGCGATAAACGACGTTGTCTAATCTCCGTTCAAGGAGAGCGATGAGATTCTCACCTGTAATACCAGTTTGACGTGTCGCTTTGAAATAATAATTGCGGAACTGTTTTTCATAAATTCCGTATATTCGTTTTGCTTTTTGTTTAGTACGTAATTGCCGTCGGAATTCGCCACGAGCGCGTGTAGGTGGTTTTTGACCATGGTCACCAGGCGGATAACTTCTACGTTCAAATGAACATTTCGGTCCTATGCATCTGCGACCTTTCAGAAAAAGTTTCTCACCTTCCCGACGGCATAATTTACAGACAGAATCTAAATACCTACTCATTTGTCTCCTTAGTTATACACGTCGTCTTTTGGGGGGACGACATCCATTGTGTGGTATCGGGGTCATATCTTTCATTAGAGTTATTTCTAAACCCGCAGCGGCGAGTGCTCGTATAGAAGATTCTCGCCCGGATCCGGGTCCTTTGACTCTCACCTCAACTCGTTTCATACCGTGGTCCATGGCTTTTCTGGCACAGGCTTCCGCAGTCTGCTGCGCAGCAAAAGGTGTTGACTTCCTTGAACCGGGGAACGTCATTCCTGCGCTTGCCCAAGCAACTGTATTACCATTGAGGTCAGTGATTGTCACAATTGTATTATTGAACGTAGCCTGGATATGGGCAATACCCTCTGGCACATTTTTTCGTTCCCGTCTTCTTGAACGCAATCTGTTCTCCTTTATATATCCGTAAATGCACTGTAGAATAGACAACGGTGGTATCTGATAGAGAGAAACAAGAAACACCGTTGTAGAATTTTTTGTGGATCAACCACCTTTACGTGCTGCCTCTTTGGCTTTTCTACCGACAGAAATAGTGCGAGCTTTACCTTTTCTTGTACGAGCATTTGTGTTTGTGCGTTGTCCTCGCACAGGTAATTGCCTGCGGTGGCGGAGGCCACGATAACTGTTAATATCCATAAGCCGTTTGATGTTTTGATCAACTTCGCGACGTAAATCACCTTCAACTTGACATTCTTCAGTAATTTTGTCTCTGAGTTGGCTAACTTCGTTTTCAGCCAAAGCATCAACTTTTTTGCCTGGGTCAATGTTTAAGTCACTGACGATTTTCTTGGCAGTATAACGACCAATGCCGTAGATAGCTGTCAATGCAATATCGATTCGCTTCGTACGAGGTAGATCCACACCTGCTATGCGTGCCATGGTTTCCTCCTAATGTGTGTAGGTTAAGGCTATCCTTGACGTTGTTTGTGCTTCGGATTCGAAGAACAAATAACACGGACAATTCCTTTTCTTTTTATAATTTTACATCGGTTACATATTTTCTTGACAGATGGTCGGACTTTCATAGTTTCCTCTCAGTTCATATTCCGAAGTTGACATACGTTAACGATGTCTCTGTTTATCTTCCTCTGCGACCTTTCAAACGTCTATCTTTTAAGAAGCCATCATAATGTCGCATGGTTAAGTAAGATTCTATTTGTGATACAGTATCCAGTACAACACCTACAACAATCAAAACAGACGCACCTTCAACCATGCCACCAACACCAAGCCAACTGGTGATGGCAATAGGGATGACAGCAATACCGGCTAAAAACAATGCACCGGGAAGTGTGATTCGGGTTAGTGTTGTATTGATATAATCAGCTGTTTGTTTTCCGGGTCGTAACCCTGGTATAAATCCACCGTTTTTCTGCAGGTCTTCTGCCATTTGAACAGGATTGATCTGTACTGCTGTATAAAAGTAGGTGAATCCTATGATTAACAATGCGTAGATAGCAAGATATAATAAAGATGGGTTAGTCGGATCCATCAGATTTGTTAAGCCAATAACCCATGTCCAATCTTGAGGCATTATACCGATGATAAAACTTGGGAACGTCATTAAATAAACAGCAAAGATAATAGGTATCATACCTGCTGCGTTAACGCGTAATGGTAAATGCATTGAGCGACCACCGAAGACTTTTCCACCGCGTATCTGCCTACCATATTGGATCGGAATCTTACGTACAGACAAGTGTATAAAGATTGTGCCTGCTACAGCTATTACAATTAGAGCAAGCAAACCTGTAAGATTGATAAGTCCAAATCCTGTGTCTTGTACCAAACTCCTTATGACAGTCACGACTCCACTTGGAAACGCTGCCATAATACCAACAGTGATAATAATTGAGATACCTTGTCCAATACCGCGTTCAGTAATTTGTTCACCGAGCCACATAACAAAAGCTGTGCCTGCGGTCAGTGTTATCACAACTAACGCGTGCCACCAAATAGTTGCGTTTGGGTCAACTATGTTCCCGGTACTATCTCCGAATAGTGCACCAGGGTTTCTCAAAAGAATAGATATTGTTATACCTTGTATGATACTTAGAAGGACGGTTCCATAACGTGTGTATTGTGTAATTTTCTTGCGTCCATCTGGTTCCTTAGAAAGTTTTTCTAAGGCAGGGATAATCATTGGAAGCATCTGCATGATAATTGCAGCAGTGATATAAGGTTGAATTCCAAGGGCGAAAATCGTCATCTGTCCGAAGGCACCACCTGAGAAGATATTAATCAATGCAAGGACATTTCCTGTACGTTCCATCAATTGATTAAAGAAATCCTCAAGTGCGGCATCGTCAATGCCCGGCAGCGTGATGTGCGCACCGAGACGATAAACTACCAGCAGCATTATAGTAAAGATAATCCGCTTGCGCAATTCAGGGATTTTTAAGGCATTTTGAATCGGCTTTATCACTTAAATCACCTCGGCGGTACCGCCTTTTGCTACAATCTTTTCAATTGCAGATTTTGAAAAGCGGTGTGCGCGCACGTTCAGTCGTTTGTCAAGTTCGCCGTCACCGAGTATTTTTATGAGAGCATTTTTTCTTTTAATAATACCTGCTTCCCGTAATAGTTCCGGATTCACTTCAAGTTCATCCTCAAATATATTTAGGGACTTTATATTTACAACATCGTATTCTAACCGTTTGTGTGCGATTCTTCGTGGACCACGTTTAGGTACGCGCCTGACTAAAGGCATTTGTCCGCCTTCAAACCAAGCAGGAATTGATGATCCTGAGCGCGATTTTTGCCCTTTATGTCCACGACCAGCAGTACCACCCTTTCCAGAACTATTGCCGCGGCCAACACGTTTGCGTTTGCGAGTTGCACCGGGGGCAGGTTTAAGTTCATTAAGTTTCATTGAATCTATCGTTCCTTAAAATATGACTAAACAGTTTTAACTGTTTGTTTTAGTAGGACGTTTATGTAAGAGTTCTTCAACCGATTTGCCTCGTATTCTGGCAACTTCATTGACATCTTTTAGGTTACTCAATCCGATCATGGTTGCCTCTGCGATATTCTTTACGTTTCTGGAAGATAGACATTTTGTTAGAGCATCACGTACTCCGGCATATTCCAAAATTGAACGTGTTGCGTGTCCAGCGATAATACCTGTACCGGGTCTTGCTGGTTTGAGCAATACTTTAGCAGCTTTGAATTCACAGATTATTTCATGTGGAATCGTGCCATCCTTTAATGGAACACGAATCAAGTTCTTCCGTGCATCTGCAAAACTTTTACGAAGTGCACCTGCAATTTCACTGGCACTCCCAAAACCTATTCCAACAATACCTTCTCGATTACCGACAACAGATAACGTATTAAAACTTGGCGTCCTTCTTCCTTTACCTACTCGCATGACGCGATTTATGTCAATAGGACGTTCTTCAAATTCAAAATCGTCAGGATTGATTCTTTCTTTTCGCAAAAAAGTCTCCTCTTAAGGGACATACTGGGCATTAAAACTTAAGCCCACCTTCCCTTGCAGCTTCAGCGAGGGCTTTGATTCGACCATGATATAGATTGCTTCCTCGGTCGAAGACGACTCCCTCAATGTTATTTTCTTTTGCCTTTTGCGCGATGAGTGTACCAACGCTTTGAGCAATTTGTATTTTACCTCCCTCAGATGCATGTTCCTTTACTTCTGGAGATAAACTGGAAGCATGTGCAAGTGTGCTTCCGTTCTCATCATCAACGATTTGGGCATAAATATGTTTCAGACTTCTACTGACAGAAAGCCGGGGACGCAGATTTGTACCGCTGATTTTACGACGAACTCTTTTCTTTCGTCGGAGTTGGCTTTTCTGTTTTCTTTTCGTCTTATCCAACGGATTTCCTCCCGCAGCTAAAACACTGTTATTATTTTTGACAATACCATAAAATAACACACCGATATATTATCCAGCGACCTTACCTTCTTTGTCGCGGACACGTTCACCATCGTAACGTATACCTTTGCATGGTTTGTAGGTTTCGGGTTTCTTTATTTGACGGATAGAGGCAGCTACCTGTCCAACTACTTGTTTGTCTATTCCACTGATAGTAATAGGAATGTGTGTTTGACCATCTATACTCTCCTGAGGTTCAACAGTCAACGTGATGCCCTCTGGAGGATTGAAGGTTACTGTATGTGAATATCCAACATCAAGCGTCAAGACATTCTGACGATTAACCTCAGCTCGATACCCTGTACCCACCACACGCAACTTTTTCTCAAAACCTTCTGAAACACCTGTAACCATATTAGCAATCAGGCTTCGAGTTAAACCGTGTAATGCTTTTTGTTGTCTGGTATCGTTTGCGCGAGCAACAGTAATAACATTATCTTCAATATTCGCATCAATTCCTTGTGGAATAATCCAATCCAACGAACCTTTGGGACCTTCTATCTGAACCCCACTGTCTTTGAAATCAACTTTCACGGAACTTGGAATTGGAATTGGAATTTGTCCAATGCGTGACATTCTATTTCTCCAATTAACATTTTGAAATTGCAGCTATGTTGTAAGGTGCATTTAAATGATTACCAGACATAACAAAGTACTTCGCCACCGACCTTTGCTCGTCTGCATTCAATTGAGGTTTTGACCCCATGCGATGTGGACATAATTGCAATCCCGAGGTCGCCAAATACACGAGGCAACTTATCTGATCTACGATAAACACGTCTGCCGGGTTTACTGATTCGTCTCAGATTAGTTATAGCTTTTTCTTTATTATTTGCACCATATTTCAAATAGATTCTTATAATGCCTTGTTTTCCATCTTCAATAAGACGGTAGTTTCGTACGAAACCTTCTTCAGACAAGATACGAGCAATCTCCAATTTGAGTTTGGAGGATGATACCTCAACACGCTCATGTCCAGCCATATTAGCATTACGTATCCGTGTTAACATATCTGCGATTGGGTCAGTCATTGACATAAAATAATCTCCTTCTTACCAACTCGCCTTTCTGACACCAGGGATTTTCCCCGCACGTGCCATAAGACGAAAGCAGATACGACATAATTCAAACTTACGCAGATACCCTCGTGCACGTCCACAGGTTTTGCAACGACTATATTTCCGTGTCCGGAACCGAGGGGTTTTTTTATTCCTGGCAATCCAAGATTTACTTGCCAACTTTAAGCACTCCTTTGATTAAAACCAACTTGTGTTATCTCCAATAGATATGCTGCTACTGACGGAAAGGCATACCGAGTTGTCGTAACAACGCTCGAGCTTCTTCGTCTGTCACAGCGGTCGTTCCAATCGTCACATTCATACCGCGGATATCATTCACGTCGTCATAATCAATTTCTGGAAAAATGAGTTGTTCGGTTAAACCTAATGAGTAATTTCCTCGACCATCAAAGGCGTCAGGGGAAACTCCACGGAAATCTCGAATCTGAGGTAACACAACATTAATCAACCGGTTGAGAAATTCATACATACGAAGTCGTCGGAGTGTAACTTTACACCCGATTGCCATACCAGGGGAACGCGTCATTCTCGACGGACCTCTGATTTTAAAGGCAGAGATTGATTTTCTCGCACGAGTAATAATTGCACGTTGACCTGCGATAAGAGTCAACTCTTCAACAGCCTCCTCAAGAACTTTTGGTTCCTGAACCGCCGCACCGACTCCGATATTTAAGGTAATTTTTTCTAATTTTGGTATCTGCATTACATTTTTGTAGTTAAACTCTTTTTGTAATGCTGGAACAACTTCTGTTTGATAAAATGTTTTAAATTGGCTCATTCGCCTTATATCCTATAGCATGACTGTTGTAATTTGAATTTTTCTGAAAAATCCTCTATCTGTGTCTGTAATCTGGTATAAATATATCAGTTAATCTTTTTTAGGTTAGAGATATGGATAGTGCCTTCGCGTTCAACAATGCCACCTTGTCCCATTTGATTTGGACGTAAATGGCATTTAATAAAATGAATACCTTCTACAATAGCCCTATTTTTCTCTGGAAAAACCTCCAACACAACGCCTTGCTTACCACGGTCTTGACCACTCAAGACCTTTACTAAATCATCTTTTTTAACATGCAGCTTTTTCTTAGACATTATTTTTCTCCTAAATCACTTCAGGGGCTAAGGAAACAATCCTCGTAAACGACTTTTCTCTGAGTTCACGAGCAACTGGACCGAAAATACGTGTCCCTCGTGGTTCATTTTCTTCGTTAACAAGAACAGCCGCATTCTGATCAAACTTAATATAAGAACCGTCTGGACGACGATACTCTTTTGCGGTTCGAACAACAACAGCGCGAACAACTTCACCTGCCTTGACCTGTGTATTCGGTGTCGCCTCTTTAATACTGGCAACAATTATATCCCCAACCCGGGCATAGCGACGCCGTGTTCCCCCGAGCACGCTAATGCACATTAAATTTCTGGCACCCGTATTATCGGCACAGGTTAATCGCGTATAATTTTGAACCATTGCCGCACCTTCCTTCCAAATTAATCAGTGGCAGACTGTGCCGCTGATATTATAGACTGCACCCGCCATCGTTTTCGACGACTTAACGGACGGCTTTCCATCACCTGTATAACATCTCCAACATTACACTGATTCTGTTCATCATGTGCCAGTACCTTTTTGGTTGAACGAATAACTTTCTTGTATAGAGGATGTTGATAACTTCGAACAATTGCAACAGCGACAGTTTTATTCATACGGTTGCTGACAACCGTACCAGTTCGAATTTTTCGGTGTCTTTGTTTATTCACGTTCAATATATTCCTATATCAAAGACATTCAGTTAGTGTAATATACGCTGAATAGTCCTATGTTTCCAGGTTCTATTCCTGGGTGTCTAATTCACGAGCACGTAACACAGTTTTTATACGTGCGATGTCTTTACGAATTTTACCAATAAGAGTTGTGTCTTCCAACTGTCCCAGAATGCTTCTGGATTTTTGGTTAAAAAGATTCTCTTTTAGTGATTCAAGTTCGTTTTCCAATTCCTCGGTGGATCTGGTTAGTAATTCGTGTGCTTTCATTTTTATACCTCATCCCGCGCAACAAATTTCGTCTTTATAGGAAATTTGTGTGCGGCACGTTCCATTGCTTCTTTGGCAACATCACGAGAAACACCACTTAATTCATAGATAATTCTGCCGGGTTTTACAACAGCAACCCAGAATTCCGGTGCTCCTTTACCTCCACCCATCCGAGTTTCAGCAGGTTTTTTGGTGATCGGTTTATGAGGAAAAATCTTGATCCACATTTTACCACCACGTCGAACCGCACGCGTGATTGCAACCCTCCCAGATTCAATCTGGTTACTTGTAATCCAACCAGCTTCCATTGCCTGTAACCCGTATTCGCCGAAGTTAATCTCTGAACCGCTGCGCGGTTTTCCTCGACGTTTTCCGCGATGGACCTTCCGGTGCATCACACGTTTTGGCATTAACATTTGAATTGACTCCTAATATCTTTGGTGAAACGCACAAGCAAAAAATACCAATCGGTTATCATCTTAACTTTCGTCATCTTACTTGTCGTTACTATTTTGGCGTCTGCTTCTTGTATTACGTCCTTGTGTTCGTTGTCTACCAGAAGAACCACGAGTACTGGATTGTCGGTTGTCATTTCGGGATCTTCCAGTGTTACTACGTCTGCTACTCTGTTGACGACGAGCAGGTGGCTCACCACTCAACGCTTCTGGTACACCCAGTATTTCACCTTTAAAAATCCAAGTCTTCACACCAATTTTTCCATAAGTTGTGTTTGCTTCTGTAAAACCATAGTCAACATTAGCGCGGAGCGTGTGCAACGGAACACGTCCTTCCAAACTTGATTCGGAACGTGCTATCTCTTTTCCGTCAAGTCTACCACTGACCATCACTTTAACGCCTTGTGCTCCTGCTTGCATTGAATCAGCAATATTTCTCCGCATCGCCTGTTTAAAACTGGTTCTGCGTTCAATCTGGGTTGCCACTGCTTCAGCGAGAAGTTGTGCATCAAGTTCTGGCACTTTTATCTCAGTGACCTTAATTTTGACTGGACGACCTATGAGTTTAGCAATATCTGTCTGTAATTTTTCTGCCTCTACACCTCTGCGTCCAATTACAATACCGGGTCTGGCAGTATGGATATTAATACTACATCTCTCAGCAACGCGTTCAACTTCAATTCGGGATATACCCGCGCGAACTAATTGCTCCTTGATATGTTGCTGAATCTTAAAATCTTCATGCAACCATTTCGCATAATCTCTGTCGCTATACCACTTAGAATCCCACGTTTCTATTATTCCTAACCGCAAACCGCGGGGGTGAGTTTTTTGTCCCACACAAACCTCCTGTTAGATACTATCCCAGTTATAAATCTGGAGGATATGGGGTGATAAACACTACTCACCATCATATTCACTCTCCTCATCTACAACAACTGTGATATGACTCTGACGTTTAAATATGCGATTTGCCATACCTCGCGCACGGGGACGTATCCATTTTCGTGTAATTCCTTCATCAACACGAATCTCTTTGACGAACAAATTGGCGGCATCCACAGCAGCATCTTGATACTGGACGTTTGCTATCGCAGATTTGATCAGCTTGTAAATTACAGGGGCTGCCGCTTTATGTGTAAAGAGCAGTTGATTCAGCGCATCATCAACATACTGATTCCTGACCAAGTCGGCAACAAGCCGTGCTTTTCGCGGTGCTACCGAAACGTTCCGAATCTTTGCCCTTCCTTCCATCAGTTTCTCCTAACAAAACTATTGACCACTTGAGTGTACAATGTCTTGCTTTTTTAACTCTTAACAACTTATATAATTGAAAGTACATCTAATAAAACATGCACTTATGACGATATAAAAAATAGAATACCAAATTATCTTCTTTGACCGCCAGCGTGTGAACGGAATGTACGGGTCGGTGAAAATTCTCCCAGTTTATGTCCAACCATATTTTCGGTGATATATACTGGAAAAAATTTCTTTCCATTGTGTATAGCAACGGTATGACCCACAAATTCTGGTGTAATAGTAGAACTTCGTGCCCACGTACGAATGACACGCTTACTACCTGATTGTTCCATTTCTGCAATATGTTTCGCAAGTTTTGCGTCTACATAAGGTCCTTTTTTAATCGAACGCGCCATTAGCAGTCTCCTTTAAATACTAAAATAGAACTTCACACAAAATCTGTTGTGAACAATTACTTACGTTTTCCAAAGATATATTGACTCGATTTCTTTTTCGGATTTCGTGTCTTATATCCTTTTGTCGGAACACCCCAAGGTGTAACCGGATGTCTTCCACCAGAACTCTTTCCTTCACCACCACCATGCGGATGATCAACCGGATTCATTGCAACACCTCTGACTTTTGGACGTTTACCTAACCATCGTGAACGTCCTGCCTTACCAATAGAGATTGTTGTAAGATTTCCAACCTGTCCTATAGTCGCCATTGCTTTTACCGGGATAAGACGTATCTCGCTGGAGGGTAAACGGATTCGCGCATATTTACCTTCACGATCAACCAACTGCGCTGCACCACCTGCACTACGAACAAGTTGTCCACCTTTTCCGGGTTGCATCTCAATATTATGTATAGAAGAACCCAACGGTATTTTTTCAAGAGGTAATGCATTACCGACACGGATCTCCGAGTCAGGTCCAGAGGTGACAGTGTCCCCTACTTGGAGACCAAGAGGAGCAATAATGTAACGTTTCTCACCATCAACATAATGAAGCAAAGCAATATGTGCAGAACGGTTAGGGTCATACTCAATTGCTGCAACTTTCGCTGGAATATCAAATTTGTCCCGCTTGAAATCAATAACACGATATCTACGTTTGTGACCACCACCGCGTCTACGAACAGTTAAACGTCCGTTGTTATTACGTCCAGCTTTTTTCTTGGACCCTTTGACGAGTGATTTCTCAGGCTTTTGACGTGTAATTTCTTCAAATGTATATCCCGTCATAAACCGACGACTCGGTGTAACAGGTTTATATGTTTTTGCCATTCTCATTTCCTCTCGTAAAACAAACTTTCATCCAACTCGGTTCATTATATAGACGAAAACATTGCATCAAATTTAGATACTCTCAAACACTGGGATCCGAGTTCCTTCAACCACAGTAATAATAGCTTTCTTCCAATGGGGACGTCGTCCGCGTTGATAGCGATTCATTCTGCCCTTAACTTTTCCTTGAACTCGCATCGTATGGACATCAATGATACTTCCCTTAATATCAAATAACTCTTCAGCAGCGCGTCGTATATCCATTTTGTTAGCGTCTCGACTCACGACAAACGAATACTTATTATTCTCGCGGAGTAACGTGCTTTTTTCTGTAATATGTGGTCTTAATATAATTTGATAATTATCTTTCATAACATTAGCCTTCTGAATCTACAAATTTTGCTTCCAATTTCTCTGCAGCTCGCTCAGTGAGTACAAGTTTGTCATGCCACAGCACTTCATATATATTAAGCATATCCCACCTACAGCAATTGACTTTTGGAATATTCCTTAATGAAAGATGGATATTCGGTTCGTGTTCATCAAGGACGAATAAAACTTTACCATCTAAGTTCAATGCGTTTAATAGTGCTACAATATCTTTTGTGCGCGGACGCTCAAGTGTAAAACTTTCAATGAGAATACACTGTTCATTTTGAAACCGATCCGCAAGTGCACTTCTTAAACCGAGACGACGTACCTGCTTAGGTGTACGCTGACGATAACTGCGAGGTTTTGGTCCAAATGCTACCCCACCGTGTACTCGAATTGGTGATCCCGCATCACCTACCCGTGATCTACCAGTACCTTTTTGGCGATACAATTTCTTACCACTTCCTGCGACTTCACTGCGGCTTTTCGTAGAAGCTGTACCACTTCTCTGATTTGCGAGATACGCTACCACACATTGGTGAACAACAGCCGTATTTACCTCAGCGTGTGTAAATGAATCCGATAGACTCTTCTCGTGAAGTACTTCACCTGAACGATTGTGTACGTTTAAAGTTGCCATAACTCTTTAGCCTTCTCTCCGATGTACCTAACCTAGCATGAATCACCCCTGCTATCCTCATAGAGGTGCTGGGGTCAATTGTGTAAGATTACTTACCAAGTTAGTTTTCAGTATCGTCTCCCTTAGAAACCTTAACTGCTTTTCTAATCAAAAGGAGACCGTTGGGTGGACCTGGAATTGCTCCTTTTACAACTAACAAATTTCGCTCTGCGTCAGCTTGGATTACCTGTAAATTTTGGACAGTGTGTCGTTTAGCACCATAACGTCCTGGCATTCGCTTTCCTTTAAATACACGAGACGGTGTAGCACTTGCTCCGATAGAACCCGTCCGACGAAGGTCTTGCTCACCACCATGACTCTTTCTACCACCCTTAAATCCGTAACGTTTAACAACACCAGTAAAACCGTGTCCTTTTGATGTCCCCGTCACATCTACGAGTTCTCCTTCAGAAAATAAACTCGCATCAACAGTGTCACCGACTGAAACTTCATCAAGACTTTCTACGCGAAATTCACGGAGTACACGCGTGGGTGGTATATCTACTTTGGAGAAATGTCCGCGCTCAGGATTGTTAAATTTATTTTCTTTACGTTGACCGAACCCCAATTGAACTGCTTGATAACCATCGCGTTCCGACGTTTTCACCTGAACAATTGGACAAGGTCCGGCTTCTATAACAGTAACAGGTATAACTTTTCCAGACTCTTCGTAGACTTGAGTCATTCCAACTTTTCTGCCAATAATTCCGTTAACCATATTCCTACCTCTGCTATAGGAGCGTTATTTTGACATCAACCCCAGCGGGTAGGTCAAGCCGCATCAATGCGTCAACTGTCTTCGGTGCGGTTTCAAGAATATCTAACAACCGTTTATGTATACGCATTTCAAACTGTTCACGCGACTTTTTGTCGGTGAATGTTGAACGTTGAACGGTATATATATGTTTCTTAGTAGGCAACGGAATCGGACCAGAGACTCGCGCCTGTGTTTGCTTGGCAGTAGTCGCAATTTGCTTCGCTGACTGGTCAAGCAAACGATGGTCAAACGCTTTAAGTCGTATCCGTATCTTTTGATTGTTCATCTCTCGGTTCCTTTTTCAAAAGTAATAGGTAATTCCTCGTATATTCTTCGCCTTATACATGTATCTTGTCGAAGCTGTTTGGTTAATCTATCCAGACTTAGTGTTATAGCCTAAACGCTCCGACGAGATACATAACACGTTGTAGACAAGTTAAGTAAGGAACTAAACCTATTGAAGTACACCTCGTTACTCAAGGATTTTGGAGACAACACCTGCTCCGATAGTATGACCACCCTCACGGATAGCGAATCGGAGTTGCTCTTCCATTGCAATCGGTTTAGACAAATTAACGGTAATCTGAGCATTGTCACCTGGCATAATCATCTCAATCCCTTCGGCAAGATGCATTTCACCTGTAACATCAGTTGTCCGGAAATAGAACTGCGGACGATATCCACTAAAGAATGGATTCCAACGTCCACCTTCCTCTTTTGTTAAAATATATGCTTCAGCTTCAAACTTGGTATGTGGTGTAACCGTTCCAGGAATTGACAACACCTGTCCGCGTTCAACATCATCACGATCAATACCTCGAAGTAAGGCACCGATGTTGTCACCCGCTCTACCTTCGTCAAGAAACTTATTAAACATTTCAACACCAGTGACAACCGTATCACGTGTCTCGCGAAGTCCAACGATTTCAATTGTATCATTGACATTAACGATACCACGTTCAACACGACCCGTAACAACAGTACCACGTCCACTGATTGTGAAGATGTCTTCAATCGGCATCAGGAAAGGTTTTTCGGTGTCTCGAACCGGTTCCGGGATAAACTCATCAACAGATGTCATGAGATCAAGAATCGGTTTACATTTATCACTTGTTGGGTCACCTGCAGATTCCATTGCTTCCAAAGCGGAACCAGCGATGATTGGTGTGTCGTCACCAGGAAATTCATACTCATCCAACAGTTCACGTACTTCCAACTCAACGAGTTCAAGTAGTTCTTCGTCATCAACCATGTCTGCCTTATTAAGAAAGACAACCAGGGAAGGAACGTTCACCTGTCGGGCAAGGAGTACGTGTTCACGTGTCTGCGGCATAGGACCATCTGCTGCGGAAACAACCAGAATGGCACCGTCCATTTGGGCAGCACCAGTAATCATATTCTTGATGTAGTCAGCGTGTCCAGGACAGTCAACGTGAGCGTAGTGACGGTTTTCTGTCTCGTATTCAACATGAGCTGTGTTAATCGTAATACCACGTTCTTTTTCCTCGGGGGCTTTGTCAATGTCCTCATAGGTCATCACATAGTCTTTATCTGCGAGTTTTGATAACACCATAGTAATTGCAGCGGTAAGCGTTGTCTTACCATGGTCAACGTGGCCAATAGTACCAATATTAACGTGTGGCTTTGTCCTCTCAAATGCTTGCTTTGCCATTTCTGTCCGAACTCCAAATTATAGGTTTATATATATAAGGTTTGTAATATTGCTAAACCTGGGTTTAATCTATGTTCTCAAAAGCGCGTTTGGTATAGCGCACAACGTGTCTCAACTTTGTCCGAAAGTTCTCGGACTTCCACAAATTACCTAACGAAAATCTTGTTTCGGCAAGTAATATTTTTTATTAACTCTAACATTATATTCATTTGTTTTTAAGGACAACAATCATCGTTTTAGAACCTAAGTATGGTTCATCGTTCTTTTGATGTTGATGTAGTGTTTGATATCAATTCCTCCGCAACACTCATTGGTACTTCTCTATAGTGCGCAAACTCCATAGAATAATTCGCACGACCCTGAGTCAACGAACGAAGTGATTTAACGTAACCGAACATTTCAGATAATGGCACATCTACCCTAACTACTTGAATTCGTGATTTCTCATGTATCTCTGTGTCTCGAATATGAGCACGTCGAGAATTAAGATCTCCTATCACCTTTCCAAGATACTCATCAGGCACTATTACCTCAACACCCATTATCGGTTCAAGTAATACAGATCCCGCTCGTTTCGCAGCATCTTTGAATGCCATTGAAGCAGCAATCGAAAATGCCATCTCTGAGGAATCCACTTGATGGAAGGAACCATCTAATAGACGAACCCCAACATCAACTACAGGATAACCCGCTAAAGTTCCCACATTCATTGCATTTTCAATACCTTTTCGAACCGCAGGGATATATTCTTGTGGAATTGAACCACCCCTAATCTCGTTAGTAAATTCAAAACCACCACCCTTTTCAAGTGGTGTAACTTCAATAACAACATGTCCAAACTGACCTCTGCCACCTGATTGGCGGACGAATCTTCCCTCGGTTTTTACCGGTTTTTGTAGCGTTTCTCGGTAAGCAACTTCTGGAGAACCTACATTCGCAGAAACATTAAACTCTCTCACAAGCCTATCCACGATAATCTCCAAATGAAGTTCGCCCATGCCAGATAACAGTGTCTGTCCTGTATCAGGATCTTGATGCACTTTGAAAGTCGGATCCTCCTCCGCCAATTTTGAGAGGGCAAGATTCAACTTGTCTATATCTGATTGTGAACGCGGTTCAATCGCTATTGACATAACAGGTAAAGGAAATTCCATCGTTTCCAAGGCAATCGGGGCTTTCGGATCACAAATCGTATCACCAGTACTTAAATCTTTTAATCCAATCGCAGCAACAATATCACCCGCACTAACCGATTGGTGTTCTTCACGCTTGTTAGCGTGCATCTGCATTAACCTACCGATACGCTCATATTTTTCGCTCTTACTGTTGTAAACTGTATCACCTTTATTTAAAACGCCAGAATAGATACGAAGATATGTAAGTTTACCTACATGTGGATCGGTTGTAATTTTAAATACAAGCGCACAAAACGGGGCATCATTATCTGCTAATCGTGTTTCTTCTTCTTCTGTTTTCGGGTTAAAACCAACTATGGATGTGACATCTGTGGGGGAAGGGAGGTAGGAGACAATACCATCTAAAAGCGGTTGGACACCTTTGTTCTTTAAGGCACTGCCACAAAGCACTGGAACGACTTTGCTGCTTAAGACTGCTTGCCTTAAACCAACCTTTATTTCTTCTGGTGTAAAGACTACACCATTGACGTATTTCTCAAATAAATCTTCATCCCATTCAGCAATTGCTGCAAACAAATGATCCCGATATTCATGAACCATCTCCTCCATCTCAACCGGAATATCGGTTTCATGAACAACAGTTCCTTGGCTACTTTCGTCCCACAACTGACCCTTCATTGAAATAAGGTCTACAATACCTTTAAATCGTTCCGCTGAACCTATTGGTAGTTGGATTGGCACTGCTGTTGTACCCAAACGTTCACCCATCATTTCAACGGTTCGGAAAAAGTCAGCACCGGTTCGATCCATCTTATTGACATAAGCGATACGAGGGATTTCGTATTTATCCGCTTGCCGCCAAACGGTTTCAGATTGCGGCTCAACACCACCAACAGCACAGAAAACTGCAACCGCACCATCAAGCACCCTAAGAGAACGCTCGACTTCTACTGTAAAGTCAATATGTCCCGGCGTATCAATGATATTGATATGGTGTTCTTTCCAGTTACAGGTGGTTGCCGCAGCAGTTATCGTGATACCGCGTTCCTGCTCCTGTACCATCCAATCCATCGTCGTCGTGCCATCATCAACTTCACCGATACGATATAATCTGCCTGTGTAAAATAGGATACGTTCGGTAACAGTTGTTTTACCCGCATCAATGTGAGCCATAACTCCGATGTTTCGCATATGCGATAGGGCTGACCTGCGTGGCACCCTTATATTTTTGTCCGCCACGGTTTTAATACTCCAATATTATATGTTTGTTTATTACCATCTATAATGCGCAAAAGCTCTATTCGCTTCTGCCATACGATGTTGATCTCTTTTCCTATTAATCGCAGCACCTTCTTCTTTCGCTGCGTCCATAAGTTCTCCTGCTAACCTTGCAGCCATACCTTTCTCACCACGGTCTCGTGCAGATTGAATAATCCAGTTAATCGCTAAGGTCGTTCGCCGTTCAGCTTTTACATCAACAGGAACCTGATACGTTTGACTTCCGACACGACGCGGACGGATTTCCAACACAGGTTTTACATTGTTGATCGCTTGACGAAATACCGAAAATCCTTCTTCTTTCGTTCGATCCTCAATAATTTGAAAACTGGTGTACACAATCCCTTGGGCAGTACCCTTTTTACCATCCCACATCATGTGGTTAATAAATTTTGATACTAATTTACTGTTATGAACTGCATCAGGGTTTACATCCCTTTTTGTGACATTTCCACGCCTCGGCATCTATATCTCCTCCAGAAACTCACGAACAAAACCTACACTCTTACTTTATTATCACAATCGTGTCAACAAAAGACAATGATACGAATACTTCAGACAATTAACTGGGTTTTCGCGCACCATATTTTGACCGTCCTTGACGACGGTTTTCAACACCAGCAGTATCCAATTTACCTCGGACAATGTGGTATCGAACATTTGATAAATCCTTGACACGCCCACCACGAACTAACACGACTGAGTGTTCTTGCAAATTGTGGTCTATTCCAGGAATATAACAAGTAGCCTCATCAGCAGAAGAGGTAAAACGAACACGAGCAACCTTACGTAAAGCAGAATTCGGCTTGTTTGGGGTTACCGTTTTAACCTGTAAACAGATACCTCTACGTTGAGGGCACTGCTGGAGAATCGGGGATTTCGTTTTTTTGCGATATTTCTTGCGTGGTTTCTTGATTAACTGATTAATTGTTGGCATTTCCATACCTCACTGACATAACGACAACAAGTCGTAAACTACTGCTCATAGACAAAAGAAAAAGCCCTAACAGGGCTCACAATACTCAACTGAACACATTAACGTTGCTCTGAAGAAAACGACGTTAGACTGTTTACAAATTGAATGCCCCCTGTTTTAAATTGTGGACAAAACTTGTTACTACACTCAAAACTTATATTATAAACATTAATTCAGGTAATGTCAAGTTAAATTCAAGAATTTGCGAAAATTATTAGAATATTGTTGGGAAATTGCTAATTTCTTAGGATTCAACCACTTTTCCACGAAGAATCACGCTCTTAACATGTAACTTTTCATCAACGATAACGACATCTGCATATTTCCCAGGGGCAATTGAACCTATCAAATCATCTACACCTAAATTCCGGGCAGGTGTTAATGTTGCCATTGTCAATGCATCCTCTAATGAAAACCCCCAGTCCACAACATTCCTAACACCATCCATAAGCGTAATTATTGCACCAGCAAGACGTTCAGTAGGTTTACCAACATCCAACCACATTGCACCATCTTTTATATATTTATAAGTATCTATATCTGCCATTTCATTGAGACGAAATGCATCATGTTCTTCTACATAGACAGCGTCCCGCTGCCACGCTTCCTCCGTCAGTCCAGCATGTTCAGTGCAATCTGTTATCAAACCCACTCCAGAAACACCCTTATGCTGTATCAAATACTTACCCCAAAATGGATGAACGTGGTGTTCGTCAACGATTAATTCCGCATGTATACCCGGGTGATCAAATACCGCCTCAAGCGCACCAAGTTCACGATGATGCATACCACTCATGCCGTTGTAAGTATGTGTGGCACGTGTCACACCCTCCTCAATAGCAGCAATCGCTTGTTGATAGGTCGCATTTGTATGTCCCATCGCAATGACAATGTTGTTATAAGCTTCAGACTTATATTCAGCAAGATGTTTGATAAACTGTAGGTTATCATCATTTTCCGGGGCAACTGAAATCACTTTTAATGTGCCATCAGACGCTGCCCACATGCCATGGAATTCTTCAAAATTCGGTGGTGTAATGTATTTGGGATTCTGCGCTCCATTTTTGGCAAGACTCCCGAACTTACCCTCAACATACGAACCTATAATTCTGGATCCACCACCAACCGGTTCATCAACAACTTGCGCAATAGCTGTTAACGATGCGTTTATCTGCTCCATACTCCCCGATGATATACCAACCACTAACGAAGTAACACCATTAACAGCATGTGCACGCGCAATTGTAGCAACGTCTTCGGCTTTACCAGTCATGCTGTCAAAACCGCCACCACCATGGATCAATCCATCAATCAAACCAGGAATCACAAGACATTCTGTCGCATCAATTACTTGATCTGAAGGTGGAAGTTGTTCCTTTGTTATCGTTGATATTGTATCTCCTTGAATAGAAACAGTTCCATGTCCATAATGTGTCGGCGTATAGATGTCACCATTAGCAATCGTCAATATTTCCATAGTTCAAAGTATCTCTTTCCTAAATCTCTTTTGATACCCACAAAACGCTATTTGCAAGAAATCGCAGAAACGCGTCTAACTCAAAATCCTTCTGATGTCCCAACGAAGTATAACAGACCCGTCCACCATTATGCAAACGTGTCCACGCCACAGGTTCCGAATGCTCATCTGTTCGTCCCATCAACAATACAGACGTATCCTCCCGAAGTGAAGGATTTTTGTAAAGACTTCCATAGCTCTCAAAGTCAGGAATCCCCTTCAGAATCGGATGCTCTGTTACCACCGTTTCCAATTGTACAGTAGGACCATGTCCGTAATGTCCTTGATAATCACCACCTAACACTACTTTATCAAAATCCAACCAATTTTGATAAGCATGACTTGCAGTTCTAACCCCAACAATCGGTCTACCTGCTTCACAATACGATTGAAATCGCTTGAGTGAGATTCCCTCTGTATTGAGACGACGTGTAAAGATTAACAGAACATCTGTATCATCCAATGCGTCTAAAGATGGGTCATCATCTTCTGATTTGTAGACTATCATATTCGCTTGAATAGGATAATTGTTCTCTACAAAACCCTTGAATGTATTCAACGACACTTCTGAGTCATATTCAAAAGAACCAGATAACATACATAATTTAAGCACAAATTCACTCCATTCTATTTCTTTTCTAAAACCAAAAAACTATACTGATACGGATTTTTCTCATCTGGTTCACAGTCAGTCCGTTCCGATTCTTGCCATGCATTCCAATCAAATTCTGGAAAATAAACATCTCCTTCAAACGTAGCGTGAATCTGCGTCAGGTAAAGTCGAGTTGCGTGCGGCAAAAACGCTGCGTAAATAGGCGCACCACCGCATATCATGAGTTCCGTTGAATCATCATCATACATTTCATTAATAGTAGTAATAATGTCTTCTACTGAATGAGCAACTAAACAACCTTTCGGTGCCTTGTAGTTCTTATTGCGTGTAAGGATAATATTTTTTCGTTTTGCTAACGGACGTGGAAGCGTTTCGAAGGTTTTACGTCCCATCACGACAGGTTTGCCGATAGTCATCTCACGAAAGTGTTTAAGGTCAGCGGGTAATTTCCAAGGGATATGCGGTCCATTACCAATCAGTCGGTTTTTATCTATCGCAGCAATCATTGAAATTTGCACTATTCTTTAACACTCCATCAGTTCTCATACGGTGGTCTGTATTCCATCAATCCTTTTTCTCTTTAGAAACCATTTTAAAATGGCTTGTCCATCTAAGTTTATTCGCACTGAAACTACTGCCACCTCCTCTACCATCATACTTCTCATGCGGTTCTACAAATTTTTGAATAGGAAACTTTCGTTTTTCGTTCTTATTTGCTCCAAACTCAAAATGTAACACACCGTCAACGAGTTTAAAACTTCCTCTTTGCTTAGTATCGGAATCGCCATAATATCGCTTAATTAAGTCGTGGAAACTAAGATTACCAAAATCTGTATTTTCAATAGAATAATGAACCATAAGGCAGTTACTAGTACGGAATATAGCAAACACTTCACGCTCTTTTATACCTGTAGAAATATTTGATGTTGCTATCGGTGGGTTAAAGACACTTTGTGGGTTCTCTTCTTTGGTAAAATATAAAAGGGTTAACCCTCCTACCTTATTTGCTCCTCTGTATTTGATGCCTTTATCAGCGTCAATTAAGTCAAATGAAATCGGAAATTCCCGTTTTTCTCTACCTCTACCTCTATCAAATTCTATTGTCAACTGTTTAGGAGTAAGTTGCGCGCTGACTATTTTCCATTTGTCTGGCATACGAACCTGAACCGTACAACGATCATCATTTCCATTCAATCCTTCATACCGTAATTGTTCTTCAACTGCACAACTCATACACAGCAAAAAAAAACTGAGAAAAACTATTTTATTCCTCATAAAATTCCCTGTTTTTATAAGGATACGATGACATTATCAGACCAATTAATTGAGGGTGGTGCATAAATGACGTTCTACCGAGTCTTCTGTAGGAGCGACCTCCTGGTCGCGACCGGGAGGTCGCTCCTACAGAATGTCACAAGATTATGAATTAACCGCTTTCTGTTGCGTTGTTGGAAAAACATTTATGCACCACCGTCATTTAATTCTGTCATTGAATTCACCCATTCCCAATATTGATATTTAGTTCACAGAAGCTATATGAAATATATTACCCATGACTATTCTTGATCCAATCAACAAACCTATACCATTGTTTTCAACTTCTTCATTGGCATTTACAACTTTTCCAAGTGGAAAACTATGTTTAATTATACGGGTGCCAGTGTTAAATTCCACATTAAACATATTGTCAGTGAAATCGAAATGCTCTATTGGAACATCTGAAATTTGCTGGAAATCAATGTCCTTAGGTTCAACTGACAAAACAAGAGATAACCTGTTGTCACTTCGGAAGGATCTAAACTTCATGCGATCCCCATTCGGTGTCGTAATGTTTTCCGCAGCGACACGTCCTTGCGGAAAGTGTTGTTGCTGTAGCTCCTTTACATCTGTCTTTTGAAACTGACAAATTACCGTGTCTTCTACTTTTCCAATACCCGTAAGTAACAAGTTTTCGGTGTCTTCAAAAAGTTTTATTGAATCATTACCTGCATGTAAGACATTATCCACAATTTCAACTGTGGTGGTTTCAATTCCGCGATTTATTTGATTGATTTCTATGTTTAGTCCACTGGCACCAGTTTTTACATTTACGGATTCAACCTGACTCTGCATTATCAAAGATACCGAAATAAAGTTGCCATGTCCGAAACTTGCTACATCAGCAATAGGATCGATATCTGTTTGTCCACAGCTTGTAAGCGAAATGGCAATAAATAACGTGAAAATTATCCGCATCTTCCTGCTTGTTTTAGACTATCATTTTCGCCCGAATAACATCATGATGCTGATAGTCTTTTAGATGCATATCTTGAATTTTGAAGTTGTCAATAGAGGTCACATTCGGGTTCAGAATGAGTTTAGGTAAGGGATACGGTTCTCTCTGAAGCTGCGTTTTCACCTGCTCAAAATGCTCGTGATAGATGTGGGCATCCCCTAAAACATGGACAAATTCACTCGGTTCAAGTTCAGTAACTTGTGCAACCATACATAGAAGTAATGAATAAGATGCTATATTAAAGGGCACACCAAGAAACATATCACAACTACGCTGATACATCTGCAACGACAACTTTCCATCCGCCACAAAAAATTGAAAAAACATGTGACACGGTGCCAACGCCATCTGATCTAATTCACTGGGATTCCACGCAGTGACAACATGCCTACGACTGTGAGGATGGGTCTTGATCTGTTCAATTACTTCGGCTAACTGGTCAATTCTACCGTCCTCTTTTCGCCATCTACGCCACTGGACACCGTAAATACATCCAAGGGCACCATCACGACCCCACGCAGCAGCGTTTGCATTCCATATCTGCGTACCAAGTTCCTGAAATTGTTTGACATGATCAAAACCACGTATAAAACCCAGAAGTTCGGCTTTTACAGATCGAAACGCAAGTTTCTTTGTTGTAACCGCAGGAAACCCATCTTCCAGATTATACCGCATCTGCATGCCGAAGAGAGCACGGGTCTTACCATTTCTACCCTCTCGGTCAACACCAGTGTCTAATATTTGCTGAAGTCCTTCAAGATACTGTTTCATATTTACTATCAAACTCCCGTTAATAATTTACTATCAAACTCCCGTTAATAATAATTCAGTTTGTCAATAAAAACGAAATAGGGTATATTATAGTTACCTATCAGTACTACCAAAACCACCACGAGATGAAGCATCCATCTGATCTACCTCATTCCAGTCTGCAGTATCCACTTTAACAAAAATACCTTGTGCAATACGGCTGCCACGTTCTATTGTCACAGTGTTGTCTGTGAAATTGTAAGCCTGGATTTTTATCTCGTCTTCTTCACCGCAATAGTCAGTGTCAATTATTCCAACTCCTTGTGCCATCATTATACCAAACTTCCGCGGAGTACTACTCCGCATACATAACATTAACATGTAGCCAGGAGGTGTTTCCACAATTACGTTTGCAGGTATTAATACTATCTCATTAGGAGCAATTTCTGCAGTTTCTCTACAGAGCAAATCAAATCCTACCGACCCTTCAGTTTCATATCTTGGCAATGGAAGCGATTTATCCACTCTTTTAATCTTTACCTTCATTATGATACTGCAATCCCTTCTATTTTACATTCTATGCGATAAATGGACGTACTCGCTGTAATAAAAAGACTCTTCCAAAAATCACCACCCCACGCAAGATTTGCTGTGCGTTCAGGAACAAGAATAATACCAAGGTGTGTGCCGTCTGGAGCAAATATCCAAATACCGTTGGGTCCTGTCAGATAAACATTACCGTTAACATCTACCTTCATACCATCCGGCACCCCGTTATCCCCTTTTTCCTCAGCGAAAACACGACCATTCGCTAATGTGCCATCATCTTGCACATCAAATGCTCGTACATGCATCCGTTTAGTATCGTTAATATACAGGATAGACTCATCAGGTGAAAAACATATCCCGTTAGGTCTATCAAAATCATCAACAAGTAACGTTAAATCTTCACCATCGGGAGACAATCGGTAGACACCATGAAAATCAAGTTCTTTCTCTGACGCTGAGGATATTCCGTATGGAGGATCCGTAAAATAAATACTACCATCAGTTTTCACAACAATATCATTCGGACTATTCAGACGTTTTCCTTCATAATGCGATGCAATCGTCAGCACATCTCCATCCGCAGTTGTCCGAGACACACGGCGGTTGCCGTGCTCACAAGTAATCAGGTGACCACCCCTATCGTAAGTCAATCCGTTAGACTTACCAGACGGATCCCTGAAAACAGTCATACCGGATTCTTCATCCCATCTACGAATTTTATTCTCAGGTATATCGCTAAACAGAAGATACCTCCCGATGGAATTCCAAAGCGGTCCCTCAGTAAATTTACATCCGGTTGCCAATTGTTCAACATCCGCATCCGAATCAACTAATTCCAATAAACGAGAATCACGTACATCAAGTGCCATATTTATCCTTTCAATATCCTTGACACCCATTAATATTAATGATAACATAATATCAAAGAGTCACAGATATAACTTTAGGGGTTTCCTAACCGAGAAGAACAAAAAACGTGCCTGGGGCGACTCGAACGCCCGACCTTCAGCTTCGGAGGCTGACGCTCTATCCAACTGAGCTACAGGCACACATAGTAAAAGGTATATATAGTCTAACAGATACAAATTTCTTTGTCAAGTTTTTGTCACATCAAACCTGCGTAAAGGTTATACCAAACCTGCGTAGGTCGGAGCGAGCATAGCGACCTCCGACAATGGACACCGATGAAACCATAGGAATTACATCAATTAAGGTTATACCAAACCTGCGTAGGTCGGAGCGAGCATAGCGACCTCCGACAATGGACACCGATGAAACCATAGAAATTGCATCAATTGTAGTCGCACAAATCATTACGCCTCTTACATTTACCAGTAAGCGAGAAGAAGATAATCCTGAAAATTCCAGTTCAGACAAAACATAAAAATAAATAACCAATATATATCCAATATAAAATTCCATTTTTTAATTTGACATACACAAAAAGACACTATATAATTAACACGTGTTTAGAATGTGAAAAATATCGTCAACACATATTTAGATGAGGGTGGTTCATAAATGTTTGTGAAACAACACAACAGAAAGCGAATATTTCACAATAATCTGACATTCTGTAGAAGGTTAATATCAGCAAACAAAAAAGGTGCAAAAAAAAACACGAAATTCGCGTCACATTCCTTGTCCTGACTGGATTCAAAACGTCACAGTGACGTGCAAAAGGTCACATTTAAAACACATAGAAGAACGTAGAAAACGCTCATTGCCAAAGCAACTTCAAATGCGCGTACAGCATTTGTCGCCTCTTACATTAATTCATCATAGAACTTTACACACCCTTTAAATCACGGGAGGAATTTCAGGATGATTGGAAAAGACCAACAACAATCTTTTGGGAAAACATTCAAGCGTGCATTATCAATATTTGGGATTGTCCTTTTACTGTTTGCTTACGCACCCGAAGAAGTAGAAAGTCGACGCAGTTTCGGAGGAAGCCGTAGTTTTGGTCGTAGTTTTAGCCGTAGTTCAAGCCGCAGCTACAGTCGCAGTTCAAAAACCTACTCAGCACCGAAACGCACATACAGCAGCTCACGAACCAGCAGTAGTTCACGAAGCACTTACACAAAACCGCGCACTTCTACCCCAACACGCAGCACCGGAAGCAGTTACACAGGAAGTCGCACATCAAAATCCACTTCCACTCGTACCAGCACAACTGCACGCCAGAAACAGACCGCAACCAATCGCGCAAAGACAACGAACACACCATCAACGCGAAATAGCAAAGCTACAGGAAGTCAACAACGCGCAACCACTGCACAGAACCGCAAACAGGTCCGGCAACTAAAAGCGGAAAACCGTAGCCTGAAACGTAAGGTCACCACAGCAAACCGACAAACTGCAAGTGCTCGCAGACAACAACGCCAAACAATCACAGTCAACAACTACCGTACATTCTATAATCCATATTCAACTTATTCATTATATAGTTATCAGAGGGCTGTCTTATTTGATAACCTAATGTTCGGACTCTATTTCCATGACTATTACAACCATGCAATCAGACGTAGTTATCTATGGCACTATCACCATCCAAACTACGACAGACAGCATTGGACTGATGATAAACAGAAAGAGTACGAATTCTATAAAGAATACTATGAAAACCAGGGGATTGAACCAAACGAAAACTACGTAGATCCCGGAACAAATCGCGATGAAGACTACATCGCAAGTTACGTTGAGGAAAACCCGGATAAGTTCTATGGGGACAATGTAGAAGTGGTTACGGTAGAAGAACTACCAGATGAAGAAGTAATCAAACAGGAACTTCTCGCAACAGCAGAAACACCAACCGAAATGACGAACACCCAACGCGCACCGCCACAACAACAACCCATAACACAAAAGGTTGTCGTAGAAAAGAAAACTTCAGGCGGCACATGGTTCATACTCATATTTGGTAGTCTTCTCATTGTTGGCGGAATCATGTTAGTATTATATAACAAAGGTTATTTTTAGGTGATTGCATGGCACTATTTGGTAGAAAAGATGGAAAATCTCTCTTTGGTAAACGCAAAGAAGAGGCAGACAAAAAACCGGAACGACATGAGTTAATTGACATTCCAATTGAAAGCATTATCGAACTCTCTGATTTGACCACATATCAGGATACAGGGAATACCTCTCACGCTTTTACATTATACAAGCGAAAGAAATACGAGGGGGAAGCACTACTCCGATATATGTATCATGCACGGGATGTGGATGACGAAATTGTTGTCGGGGTAGATCACATCGCTGGAACACAGGATCAGTACGAAGTCTCACGATGGGTTGTTGACGGTGAACAGGAACTCGGAGACCCATTACCAGACGAGATGACGCTCTACTATCCGGATCCTGATAATGAAGACGAAGAAATCGCTTTAGTATACAACAGGCAGGAGATTGTGCCAGCAAAACTCACTGTCACCGATGCACAAGGAAAAGAGGAATTCAAGGCAGAACTCCATGAATACATTACCGAAAATGATGAACTAATGTCTATTGAACTCTGCGGAAATTGGCTCACATTTTACGTCGGTTTACTCATCACCCGTTCCGACCTTGAAATCTATCCTGTAAATGTGAATCAACACATCCGCAGTTGAACGTTAGATTTTTCTGATATTGCAAGGGATTTTATTCGCTGTAACATGTTTATAAGAGATAAAGTTCTTTTCTAAAGGAATTCTCTAACATCTATCGGTATAATAGTAAAGGAGGTGAAATTTGTGAGTTATGAGTTTGAAGAAATACATACCGAATCCCAACCATCTGTCAGTATTCAACATCAAGATTTTGATTCACCCAGGCAAGTTGAAATTTACCGAAATCTCAAAGTTATTGGACCTGAAATTGCAGCTTTTTACATTAATGGAGTTAAAATATTACAAGACAAAGACAATGAAATAGCTTCTTACCAATTAGCACATATTGCGCGGGAAATCGATGGTGGTCTAAGAGATGTTCTAACAAACACACAAGACAAAAAGAAAATTCAGAAACGGTTGTCAAATGAAGATATAGGTGATTTAAAAGATCGTATCGGACATATTGCATCGATTCTCTCTGCATTAGGTATCGATGATTTACGTACACCACTTGCGAGAAAATGGATAAACGTTGCTACAAAATTTCACCAGTTTGCCCATAGACATGGTCCGTGGAAAACACCTCGAAGCAAAGACGAGTTTATTCCATTATGGTATGAATTTGAGGATGTCTTGGTAGATTTAGTAGGAACACACTTTAAGTTACTTGACAGGATAGATCATTTCTTGGATTACAAGGAACCGACGAAAGAAATAATTGAAACGCTGCCAAATATATTAACATCCAATGTTAGATACGCGTATTTCTTTAAAAAACTAGACTCTCCGGACTGGTTGAAACCACTAAAAGAGACGGGATGGTTCCATCCAGATAGTCAACCAACTTCTCAGGAAACACCGGATCGACCTGTACACTTCTGGCATGCACTTGGGTACGTGGAGAAGGTTGCTAATCTAACTAATGAGACACCTTATGGGGAAACTATCAGTATCCTTGCTGACATTGTTAACACTATAGTTAATTACACACACGACACTGAAACAAGTATAACAAGCGATCACACGGATTCACAAGTTATCAAAATTCTCTGTACCCTTCCTATAGAGAGAATAGAATCTCAACACATAACATTTATTGGTGTTGCATTAAAATCTAATATAGGAGCGACATTGTTGAACGCAGAAATCGGTGAAACAGTCTTACCGAAGCTTCTTGATGAAGGTGCAGATAAACTAATTCTTGAGTTGTTAGATGTAATGCTTGATTCCACAGTAATAAATGGCGGTATATATCCTGTGATGCAAGAATATTGGCTCAGAGAGACCCTTAATGAACATGGTAATGCAATAGGAAAAAAATGTGGTATTGGAGCAGCGCAAATTGGCATAGCACATATCTGTAATCTTATAGATGAAGGAACATATTCGTTTAATCTTATTCAGGAAGTTGAAATTTCCTCTTCTGATACTTCTCACGAAGATTATGCAGAAATCCTAGTAAACTTCGTGAGTTGTATTTTTCGACATGCCAAATCAGATAGTATTGCTGATACGGTGCAGGAGTTGCTAAATGAGTCACATGAAATTGTTAGACGTATAGCGATTAATGTCATCAAAAATCATTATGATGATTTGAAATATCTGTTCTGGGATTGGCAAGGAAACCCCCTTGAGGAAACCTTACTTCAGCCTGAACTTTACCAATTAATTAATTCCAACTGTACAAAGTTTAACGGAGATGAGATTGAACTAATTTTGCACTGGATTGAATCTGCTAATTACACAACATCCGCGGAGGATAAAAAGACACGTGTTAAACAAATCGCTTATAGAAAACGAGGGTGGCTTTCTGCCCTTCTGAAAACTGATGATCAAAGAGTTATTACTCTATATCAAAAGTATGAGAAGATTAATCCAGCAAAACTTGATCATCCAGGACTTCTTTGGTGGACACAAACGTGGTCGGGAGAAACGAGTCCAATAACAGTCAAAGAGTTATTAAATAAATCAAACACAGAGATAGTAAATTATCTAAATGGATTTAAGACTACAGAACCATTGGGACCAACTGTTCCTACTGAAGAAGGTTTAAGACAAACTTTTGAAGAATGTGTGGCAACTAACCCACAGAAATTCTCACACGATTTATTGCCTTTCTATAATGTAACTACTCAGTATCAATCCTCATTATTTCAGGGACTCCGAAAAGCTTGGGTTGAAAAAACGAAATTTGATTGGTCTCATTTATTAGAATTTATATATAACTTCCTTTCATCGCAACAGTTCCGGGATGAACCGAAGGAAGGACGTTTTAACTATAAGGATTGGACCATTGCTGCCATAGCAGAATTGTTATTAGTTGGAATCCAGAACGATGAAAATGCGTTCGACCCGAAATTCTTACCTATGGCAGAAGACATCCTTCTAATTCTATCGGAAAAAGTCAAGTCGGACAGGTCTGTCATTGACAATGCCCCAATCACCGTCCTGAATTCAACGCCAGCAAAGGTGTATTCGGCTTTAATTAACTATGCCCTACGATTCGCTCGTGTGCAAGATGATGAGCAAGGAAGTGTTCGATGGCCAGTTTCAATTAAATCTGATTTCACCATAAAGTTGGATCAAAGTGTTGAATCTTCCTATGAGTTATTATTTACTCTCGGCAGATACTTGTCTAATTTATTATATCTCGATGAGAGATGGGTAATTGACAATATAAACCTTATATTCCCACAACATGACGAAAATCTATGGCAAGCAGCTTTCACGGGATATATGTTCAATTCCGGTATCTATGAAGATCTTTATTTATTAGTTAAAAAACATGGGAATTATGATAAGGCATTAGTTACAGATTTCACAGATACGGATGTGACCAACAGACTTGTAACACATATATGTACAGGTTGGATTGAAGACAGTGAAACACTCAAAGACAAATCCAGCATTATTTTTCAACTGATAAACTCTGATAAACCTAATCTACTTTCAACAATGGTCCACTTTTTCTGGAGACAAAGAGACAACCTACCTGAAAAGATAAAGGTAAAAGTCAGACCAACTTGGCGAGCATTGTATGAATCCCTCACTCAAAAGACCGATATTGCAGAATATCGGGATGTTCTATCTCGTCTCTCAGGATGGGTGGCACTTGTTGATAAGATAGATGAGGAAGTGATAAAATGGTTAAAATTTTCCGTAAAGCACATTAAAGAATTTTCCGATTCAGCGTTTTTTATTGAGGATTTACTACAACACGTAACAAAAACACCCGCAGAGGTAGGTAATATATATTTATATATGCTATCCTATAATGTGTATCCGATTTATAACCAAGAACATATTCAGGAAATCGTCCGTATTCTATATAATAAAGGACATAAGGAGGTTGCTGATCGTATCTGCAATCTATATGGAGAAGCTGGATTTGACTTCTTAAGATCTCTCTATGATGAAAATCAAAATTGAGGTACTGAGGAGCAACCCGCGTGATTTATTTTTGGTTAGATGCGATTGCTATTGCAAAACGGTACGTTACAGAAAAAGGTTCTTCACTAATTGATCACCTCTTTACACAGGTTTCTACTGATCGAATAATTTGCTTGTTTGATAGTATGGACGAGACGCGATCTGTTATCGTAAGATATAGAAATAGAGGGGATATAACCCCATCTGATTTCAATCAAGTGATTCAACAATTCGAGGCAGAAGTCATTAATAGTACTGAAGTGCTACAAGTCCATGCGACCATTAACCAAAAGGTTGCTGCAAGGAAATATATAGAAGACTATTCCATTAACAGTACCGATGCATATATTCTACAATGTGCACTTGACAAAGCAAACCAACTACGATCAGATGGAGATGATTTAATTTTTGTTAGTTCGGATAAAAAACTGGTCAACGCAGCAAAAAGTGAAAGAATACTCACCTTCAATCCAAAAAATGCTTCACAAGCTGCATTAGACACACTTATCAATGTGTTATAGAAACAAGTTGCTATGCAAATACGAGAGGACATCAACGCCGCATATTCACAAGATAAATCCCAGCAGCAACAAGAACAGCACCAATCAACAAAGTAAAAGTCAGTTCATCACCTAAAAATAGATAACTAAACAAAACACCCGATAACGGAGTAACAAAAAACAAAACAACCAACTTACTGGCACTATATCTTTCAAGAATCGATGTCCAAGCCAAAAAACAATAACCCGCTATGACACCCCCTTGGTAGAGAAGTGCCATACTGCTCGCGAGCGATATTTGGAATGTCATATTTCTTTCAAACAACAAACTTAGCAAGGCATAGACCGGGAGACTCAAAGTTAAATACCAGACCAAAAGACGATACGGGTGAATAGATTGAACTAACAATTTCGTCACAACAACTCGCAACCCCAAAAAACAACCACTTACAAGAACTAATACGTCACCAAAGAGGGTTGAATCACCATTACCAAGATTAGGAACGACTGTAATAAAGACTCCACTGAAGGCAATTAAAATACCCAAAGTCTTAAATACAGAAAGCCGTTCACCAGGTATCCATAAATGTGCAAATAATGCTGTGAAAAATGGATAGGAATTAACATAAATCGTAGAACGTGAAGCGGATGTGAAGTTAGTCCCTGTATTCAATACAATGATTTGTGCTATGAAAATAGCTGTAAGAAGTACCAAGCGGGAAAATTCGCCACGTTTTAATCCGAGCGGAACACGACGATAAAGAGACCATACACCGACCACTATTAAGCCAATAACAAAACGTATAAACGCCAATGCCATCGGAGGAAGGTCTTCCAATCCGACTTTTATGGATGGTGAATTTCCACCCCAGAGAAAAGCGAGGAGCAAACTAATGGCAATAATCTTGCCATGTGGGTCCTCGCTGATAACACGCCGACTTGAGGGTGTCCTGTTGGGTTGTGTTTTATTCAAAAGAGACTGATGTCCTCATACGAAGTCCAATAACAGCAAATACAGGTATATTAATCATAAGCACCGGGACGATGGTTACCCATCAATCTCTGTTGACGTTCTGTAGCATGTTCCAAGATTGATTCATCAAATTGAAACCGATTCAAGTAGGGTGGATACTTTTGGGTTATCATTCGGTTTGCATAATGAACTTGTAACAGATAACGTGTCTGGTTACTTCGGTTAGCAGTACCTCTATGCCAAACTTCACTCCTGAAAATAACGACATCACCAGCATTGCATAGGATGCTTTTTTCCGTTGCACCCTTCCATTCAGTCGCTCCATCAGGTCGTCCTCCAGAAAGATGACTACCAGGAACAAACTTCGTTGGTCCAAGGTCTTCATAGAGATCATCCAAGTAATAATGGGCAGTAGTGATGAATATCGGCACTTTCACACGAGGATCTTCCAAAACATCAGCAGGAAGAGGTATAGGCACATAATCGCTATGTAGTCCTTGGTCCGGACGACCAGGACCTGTCATCCATGCTGTCATACCAATTACATGACAATCACCGCCATGCACCGCTTCCGCTAACTCAATCACAGGCGACTTATCAAGATAATGCAGGAATACTGGATCACGATTAAAGGCGTTATTGATATGTTTGTTAAGAAAACCCGATCCATTTTCTGGAACGCTGTGCCTATCAAAACTCGCTGGAATTGCCGTTAATTTGTCCATAGCTTCTCGGAGTTCTGCAAGTTCTTCAGCATCAATGACCTTTGGTAAATAGGCATAGCCATCATCTTCCATTGCTTTTACTTGGTTTTCAAGGTCAGGATATGCTACGAGCGGTAATGCTTGGCTCATTGTCTCTTCTCCTTAAATGCAACCTTTCTTAGGAATTGGGACATCTATAATATATCCTAACAACGTTTTTTGGACATGTCAACTAATTTATTGAACAATCCGTTATATAATGCATCCAATGATGTGTTAGGTATAGAGAATATACAATAGAGCATACCAATTCGTTAATAGCAAGTATCTTACAAAATCATGATATAGAATTTGAAAGTAATTATGTTATACCATTTCTGATAATATAGTTCTCTTTTATCGTACAGACTATTAGATTGTGCATCTGTGGAACGCAAACTAACAATTTACGCGACAAAAAAACACTTATAACGAATTCACGTCAAAATAGCAAGGGAGAGAAATGATGAAAAATAAAGACACAGTAAATAATGAAGACGCAACGCAGGAAGACTTGGGATCAGAAAAGGATTCAGCTATCCGGGTTCCTGGGGTAATCTTGGAATCTCTACCCGGAAATCTGTTCAGTGTGCAGTTAACAGAAAATGACCACAAAGTTGTTGCATACCTGGCTGGTAAAATGATGCAACACAGAATCTGGGTACTTCCGGGTGATCAGGTTACTGTTGAACTTTCCCCTTACGACCTAACACGCGGACGAATTGTCTGGAGAAATCCTGGATCATAAATGCCTTCTTGAACAGAATGATCTTTCGCAATACAAAAGTGCATCCAAAATTGTGTATTAGTGAATCATTATCATTTTTTGATAATGGTATCCTAATACCGCTGAATTGCGGAAAAGGAGGTATTTGTTATGTTATCAAATCAGAGGAGGTGTGACACTTAGTGTTACGCCCTTTGGTGTGACACTAAGTGTCGCACACTTTCTGGCGGGACAGAGGTATATCCTCTGTCCCCACTTTTTGGGGCTCCTCAACCTTTTATCTCGGTTTTCTATTAATCAGTTTCTATGTTAATTATGCTTAAAAGTAGTAGGTACGCTCCGAATTCCGTACCAAAATTCCAAAAGTGCATCCGAAAATGTGTATAGATAGAATATTTGTTATTTTTGTGATTTTGCTGTATACTATTAAATGTAGAATACATGCATGAAATATCATGGATGTCTGTTGACATCCAAACTCTATTTTTAACTCAAACAAGGAGGTTACCATTATGTTGTATCTGAACTACACCACCCTTAATCCAAACCTATTGCATCAAAGGCGATGGTGCCTCTGTCCATTAACAATATAATAAATTGGAAATGGCATAGGTGCACGCGCCTCACGTTGAGGAGTCGCTATCTATGTCCAATTTTAATCCGGATTTTTGGGAAATTCCGGTCCCACCGGAGTTCTTTGACCAACTAACAACGGAAGACCATCTCTGGTTTCAAACCCCATGTGACGAATATACAGAATTGCGTCACATCAAAAGACGGGAAGTCCTAAAACAAATTCGTCAGATTATCTCTAAAGAACTTACTGACCGTCAAAATGACTGTGTGAAACTCTATTTCTATGAAGGGAAAACACAGGATGAGATTGGTGAAATTCTCGGTATTTCTCGCCGCGTTGTAAGTCAGCACCTCTTTGGAGTAACACGCGACGGGAGAAGAGTCGGCGGCGCAATTAACAAAATCCGAAAAATTTGCCGCAAATTAGGGATACATTATCCGTAGTTAGTATCAACGTACTAATAACTCTTATTAGGGATTCGTCATGGGAATAGTCTTAATGATTATCTCTCACGGTGAGTCCCTTAATTTTACCTACCTAACACTTCATCTCACAGATTAGCAAAATAGAATCCATATACTCACTTTTCCTAAGTTAAAGGAAGTCCTACGCTAATGTTTGTAGCTTTTAAGATAAAGAAAAAGAATTCCCTTCAATTCTTCCATTTCGATTTTCAGATTTCCAAATACTCGTATTTGTGGTATCCTACTTTTCGTTTCTTATACCATAAGAATTATAGTAATCTTGATGCTTAATGCATAAGGAGAATACCATGGCAATTCGAATTGCGATTATCGGTTGTGGTGGCATGGCAAACGGTCATCTAAACGCATATCTCACAATTCATAATACAGAACCTGGGAAAGTGGAACTCGTCGCGATGTGCGATGAAGTCAAAGAACGAGCAGATAACTTTGCCAATCGTGTCAAAGACGTAACTGGTAAAAAACCTGCTGTGTTTGATGATACAGACACAATGCTTTCAACGGTAGATTTAGACGGTACAGATATCTGCACTTCACACGCACACCATCATATCAATGCAATAAAATGTCTCAACGCGGGTGTCAACGTCATCGTGGAAAAACCGATGGGTATCACCGTCAAAGCAACCCATGCAATTATGGCTTCAGCAAAAGCAAATGGTAAAATCGATGCAACCGCAGAGAACATCCGTCGGATGCCGAGTCGTCGCACTGCGGAATGGTTGATGAATGAAAAAAAGATGCTCGGAGAAATGCGTATGTTCCACGCACAACACGCCAGCCATCGTGAACCGAATCCACAAAGTGAATGGCACTGGCGACTTGACCTTACACTCGGTGGTGGGGGAATGGTCATGGATTCAGGGGCACATTATTGTGATACGATACGCTATCTCTTTGGTGATCCAAATACCGTATATGGACGCGTCTGTCAGTTTGAAAACCTTCAAGTTACAAAGGCTGGTAAAATTGTCAAGAATGAACAAGAAGATACATGGGTAGCAACAATCAACTTCAAGTCAGGTGTCATCGGTTTATGGACATGCACATGGGCTGCTGTAGGGCATGGGTTCAATCACGTCGTCTATTACGGCAGCGAAGGGTGCTTACTGGACAATGGAGACATCTTCCACGGTCCCTTTGAAGGTGGAGAAGTCGTTCTCAAAGACGGTTCCCGTCATTCTATGGAAAACCTTATTGAAGAATATATGGTAAGTCTATCTGACGAGGAGAAAAACCAACTATTTCCACATAACTTCACAGATGGTGTCGTCCTTGAATGCTACGACTTTGTTGACGCAATTGAAAACAACCGTCCACCGGAACTGGATGCGGAAGCAGGTTTACGAGCAAAGTCAATATGTGAGGCAATCTATGAATCCAACGCCTGCGGACAAGCGGTGAATTACGATGACGTGGTATCAGGTGATATTGAGGTATATCAGAAGCCGATCAACGAGCGGTGGGGGTTATAGTTGTCAGACAAAGAACAAACCGCCTCCGAAACAACGGATAAAGTCATTGAACATCGTTCTCACAAGAGAGATCGTGAAAGAATCGTCGGTTACTTTGAAATCCTGCAAACGAATCCTAATTTTCGCTGGTTGTGGGCAGGGCAAGTTGTCAGCCTATTAGGCGATTGGTTTAACATCATTGCTTCTGCTATCCTTATACGTAGTCTAACGGAATCGGGATTAGCATTAGGTGTATTGTTCACAATCCGTATGCTTGCTCCTTTCTGTGTAGCACCGATTGCTGGGATATGTGCCGACCGTTTCAACCGAAAGCATATATTAATAATTACCGACATCGTCCGAGGACTGCTACTGATAGGTTTTCTCTTTGTACAAGATGAAAATGATATTTGGTTACTTTATACTCTTGCCACACTCCTATTTGGTGTAAGTGGTTTTTTCAGTCCCGCACGAAGCGCAATACTACCAGATGTCACCTCACGAAATGAACTCGGCACTGCAAATGCGTTGAGTGCCACAACTTGGTCTGTAATGCTTGCATTCGGTGCTGCTATCGGTGGTGTTACAGCTGGACTGTATGGTGTTCACACAGCATTTATAATTGACGGACTAACCTTTTTCGTTTCAGCAATTCTCCTGCTTCAAATTAAACTACCAAACAGCTCAGACTCTACATCCGGTATACGTACAGGTTCAAAACTTACGACCATAGGTTACATGTTCAGGCATCCTGATATTTTCTTTATTACACTACATAAAGCAGCTATAGCACTACTATTGTCCTCAGGTTTTCAAGTGGCACAGGTTGAAATTGCAAAGTCTCACTTTGTTATTGGAATTGACGGTGCAATCAGTTTGGGTCTGATGTACTGTATGGGTGGGGTTGGCAGTGGGATAGGACCAATCGTCGCAAGACATTGGACAGGAGACAAGGATAAACCGCTGCGACGAAGTATCAGTCTGGGTTATCTGATTGGTTCCGTAGGTTTAGTTATTACTGCACCGCTGTTGAGTCTCCCGATTGTCATATTCGGTGGGTTTATCCGGAGTATTGGCGGTGGAATTGCTTGGGTATTTTCAACACAACTCCTACTGCAACATGCCCCAAACGAGATACGTGGACGCATCTTCGGCACCGAATTTGCCCTATTTACATTAATGGGTGCCGTCGCCACTGCAATCGTCGGCTTTATGATGGACCTGTTTGGTGTTCAAGTCGTATTATGGGGAATGACATCCCTTCCGATAATTCCAGCACTACTATGGTGGATATGGCAAATGCATCACGCTAGGGTGACTTCAAATTAGGAATGTTCATTATGAATTGGAAACTGATGATGGAATATCTTGTACGACAGGAATGATATAACTCTTAATTGTCATACCCTCTATTGTTTCAGTTTCAACACGCAATTCTGGCTTGGAACGGTGATCAAATACCACATAATAACCTTCATCAACTTTTTCAGATTTTAGATACGCTGCGAGTTGCTTTTTACCTGCTTGATAATATCTCTCTCCCTCCCATATTTTTGTTTCAACAACATATTTTCGTGATTTGTACAAAATAAGAAGGTCAATCCTTCCACGTCCTGTGGGTACTTCAAGAAACATATCCGCGTTAATGGTACGGATGAAGTGGTCCAAATAGGCATATAGTAGGTTTTGTCCAATATACTCCTTCGGAGTTTCTGGTACTTGTAAAATCCGAAAACCTACACGAGTGATAAAATCTTTGAAGTTATTGAGCAATCCTTCAAGTTTAATTTCACCAGATCGCGTGACATAATCAACGAAATCAACATCAGCGTTTTCAGGAAAATAGTCATCTTCTAATCCATTTATTGCGGGTTTAAATGCTTGCAAAATACGATGTTGATATATCGGATTAACAATCCGACACATTCTGTCAGAACTTTTCTTGATGACACCGTACATAGCGAGTTCGTTAATTATTTCATTATCAAGGTTGAATGGTAATCCCCTTTCACGTGAAACAATTCTCATGAGTAGTTGCTCAAACCGTTTATCTCTTCGGATGTTGGTCAAAAGATGATCAATATTAGTGTTTCTTTCCTCAAGAAGTTGGGTATGTGCTGCTGCAAAATGCTCCATATCAATCATATCTGTCTTAGGAATGTCGAATTCTTCAGTGAGTATTTGTGCTGCACGGTTTACGAGGAACGGTTGGCCTGCTGTCTGTTTATGGAGTGAATTGATAACTTCAGGATCAAAAGTTTGCCCAACTTCGTGGGTATATTGCGACAGCAGATCCTGTACCTGTTCCAAACTGAAGTTAGGTAAGTTAAATTCATCTTGGATATTAAAAGGCGAGATAGAGCGATCATAATTGAGTTGTGTGATACTTTTGACCCCGACGATACAAACGCTATGTATACCTCTCGGTTCATCGGATAAATAGATGTGCCGTAGAGAATGAAGAAATTCACTTACAACATCTTGAGGAATGCCATCGAATTCGTCAATGATTATTACAACTTTAAATCTAATGTCATGTTGCAATTCCAAAGTACTTGTTAAGTTTTCAAAAAATTCTCTCATTGAAATATGATCAACAATTTCCGTATTTTCAAGAAACTGTAATAATTGTTCAGAGATGCTTTTGCCACTCCTTTGATAAACCCTTTCAATTTCTTTACAGATTTCTCTATAGAAAGATGCGTAAAAATCCGATGGTATAAGGTTTTTATACGCCTCAAAATTCAGTTGAATTGGAAAATAGGATTCATCTTGATTTGTAAGTTCCTTTGTAGCAAACCGGAAAAATGTAGTTTTACCTGTTTGTCGTGGTGCAAAGAGGACGATGTACCTTCCCTCTTTTATACGGTTGATGAAATCCGCAACCTCTTCGGCACGTGAAACAACATAGTGTTTATCTGGATATACGCGACCTCTGGTTCCAAAACTTCTCACTTCTTCACCTTGATTATCATGTGTTTTTTGTATTGATGGGAGTATCCGCTGAGTTGTGTCCTACTCACCCTCATCTTCAGCATAAGAGTGTCCACTAAAAATTGCCCTGACCTGTTTTGCTGTTTTCGGTCCTGATAACAATTTTCCAATGCGGTCACCTTCTTCATCCAACAAGGCTTTTACATTCGTCAATACTGCTTCCAACTTATCTCCAGGAAACTTACATGCCCCATTTTCATCCATGTGTATAATCTCTCCGGGTGACACATCCATTCCTCTTATTGAGACTGGTACATTGACAGATTGAACCGCCATTCCACCGTGTCCGGGTGTGATTCCACTCAACAAGTATTGGAATTCCATCGGACGTATCTCATCAATATCACGCGAAGGACCATTTGAAATTGCTCCTAAACATCCAACAGACTTCATTGCGGCTGTCATATTACCACCTGCTAATCCGACTTTATCTGCTAATTCTGGAGGGAATTTCTGTTCAAACGCTAAGATTGTCGGTTTTGGAGATGCATCTAATGCATCTATCACATCCATGAAAGAGAGTTCAGAGAAACCTGGATCCGGTAATCCGTAGACACACGTCACAGCATAACCTACAACTGCTCCCAACTCAGGATACATGCAACGGATAGTAGTGTCAGTATACCAGTTTTCTGTCCACGGGTTGTAAAGTCCAAGACACAGCGGATTTCCCGGGTAAGTCGCGACTACGTTTGTTATTGACGGTGTATCGTATTTACGTAATTCTGCTAACATTTCCTGTTCAGTTAACGCCATATTTTACCTCATTTTCTATAAAACCTTTGATCTTAATTTACACTGGCATCGTCCGACCTGCATAAGCACGACCAACGCGAGCAGTTTCTTCACCGGAACCACAGATTCTCACACCTGCATCAATACTCGCCTCAATCGTATCGGTTGATGCACTTTCCAAAAATCTAAGACCTGCTGATTTACATGCATCAAACACACGATCCCTCGCATCTTGGAGTTCCTGTGGACGCGGGTTTGGTTGGTGTTTATAGCCAAACGACATGCTCATATCACCCGGACCCCATTCTGCAAAAGCAATTCCAGGAACACGTGCAGTCATTTCAACGTTTGCCAATGCACGTTTATTCTCAAACTTTAGACCGAGAAGTAATTCACCATTTGGATTCAGGGGCCAAGGGTCAGCAGTATCAAGGTATTGGTCAACAGAAACTCCCCAGATATGTGAGGCAGGTCCTTGTCCGGCAGAACCGCGCCTACCAACATCCAATTGCGTTCCTAACCCGATTGTTTGAAATGGGTAACGACACGCCTCAACAAATGCCTTGACCGCTTCAGGTGATTCCGCATGGCAAAGCAAAAGACCATGTACACCGCGCGCCAGTAACTGCCGCATCTGCCACCCGTTGGCACGAATTGCATCTGCGCTTACACCATCCACCGGTAATTCAACAATTACTGCTGGTGTTTTGTGTCCACTATTGGTTGGACCTCCATCAGCCAAACCACGCATGTAATTATCTAAACCTGATAGATCAAAACAGCCGTGTTCCATACCGATGTTGATATAGTCTGCCCATGTTTTTGCCGCTGCACGACCTGCATCATAATTCAAGTCTGATGTTGTATGACTCCCCGTATAGAACACCGGTTGATCTTGTTCTAACAATTCAATCGCTTTATTAACCCGTTTGGGCATTGTAATGCTCCCTTAAATTTCATAAATTACAATATTATCGAATTATGTGTATTTAACTGTCTTATGGACTTAATCTTATAGCACAATCTGCTCATCTGTCAACTGAATTTTGAGGTAATCGCGCAATAGGTAACAAACCAATCACATTTCAATCCACTTGACAAGTTAGCAAAAATAGGGTAAGTTAATAAGGTATAAAAACACAACATTATCGTCAATTTTATCACTTCTCTGTAGGAGTTAAAACACTTTGAGAGCACTCGTTATCAAACTATTACCAGACAAACGTCGCGAAAAGACCGTCGTCACTGACTGGAAAGAACCTACACCTCCAGTACGAAATGAGGTATTGTGTGAAACAGTCTTTACAGGATTGACAAATGGCACTGAACGGAATCAACTCATCGGGGGTAACTATGCACCATCTGATGAGAATTTGCCTTGTGGCGGTGGCTATCAAAACGTTGGACGTGTCATTGAAACAGGACCTGACGTGACACAACTTCAAGTAGGTGACCTTATTTACGCAAGCGTTGACCATGTTGAACGTTTCACTATTCCAGAAAATGGGTTACTCCTGAAATTACCTGATGATATTGACCCCGCTGACGCTGCACTATTCGGTATATCAGGTGTAGCAATGCATTGTTGTCGTCGTGTTGATCCACGCATTGGTGAAAAAGTGCTCATTGTCGGTCAAGGTTGTATCGGTATGTTTGCCGCACAAATCGCTAATGCAATGGGAGCACGCGTTTCTGTGTGTGATATTGATGAATCCCGTTTAGAACAGGCGCGCAAGCTTGGTGTAGCAGAACAGATTTTCAACACCAACGGTGATGGGTGGAAGACACAAATCGCTGATGGTGGTTATGATGCTGTGATGGATTTCGCCGGTGCACCCGATATGGTCACCCAAATGATTCAGGCATGCAAAACACGCGGACGTTTGCTCTTAGTCGCAGGCAGATTTGATGTGAACTATACATTCAACGTTGGTCAATTCAAGGAGGTAAGCATCCTGCATTGTAGTCATTTTACGCGGGATGATTTGGAAAACCTCTGTCGTCTTCTTCAGCAAGGATCTGTTAAAATCGCACCACTAATACGGAATAGGGTAAACGTCAACGAAGCATCACAGATATACAATTGGCTCCGAGATGAACCAATGCGATTGCTTGGAACTGTATTTGAATGGTAATATAAATGTTACATGTAGGACACGGTATCCGTGGCTAAGTCCTATCTCGTTATTATAACGTTAACACACGGGCACGAAAACATGCACATTTTCATATAGGAGAATTTATGTCAGACGTAAGATTAGGTTTTATCGGTACAGGTGGCAACATGAACCGTCATTTGAGGGAATTAACCCAAATAGGTGGCAACACATTCGTTGCCTTCTGCGATATTGTAATCGAAAAGGCAGAACGTGCCGTTGAGCAATATGGTGGCAAAGCTTATGCGGATTATAACGAGATGCTTGCAAAAGAGGAATTAGATGCGGTTTACATCTCTATTCCACCGTTCGCACACGGTGCACCTGAAAAGGCTGTTGTCGCTGCAGGATTGCCGATGTTCGTTGAAAAACCTGTCCACATGGATGCGGACGATGCAAAGGAGATTGCTGAACAAATAGAGGACAAAGGTATCATAACCGCTTGTGGGTATCAGGAACGTTACCTTGACATTATTGACAAAGCACAAGAACTACTTGCATCACGACGCGTTGGGTTTTTCATGGGATACTGGATGGGTGGCATGCCCGGTGGATGGTGGCGTGATAAGGCAAAATCTGGTGGACAACTCATGGAACAGACAACACATGAATTTGATATGGCACGCTATTTATTTGGCGAAGTAAAAACCGTCTATGCCGTTGCAAGATACGACCTGATTCCAGATACCGATTACGATATTGAAGAAGCGTCTGCCGTTTCTCTGCAATTTGAAAGCGGTGTCTTTGGCATCATGTTCTCTGCGTGTTTTACTACAAACGGACTCCGTCGTTCCGGGTTAGATATCTTCTGTGAAGATGGATCATTGGAATATCATTTGCGGCGTGCACTTGTGCTTTCCACTAAAGATGGGGCAGAAACATGGAAACCCGAAAATAACTGTACGATTGACATGGACAGCACATTTATTGAAGCAGTTCGGACCGGGGATGGTAGTGCGATACGGTCTCCGTATGCTGATGCTGCGAAAACTGCCATATTGTCTATTGCAGCAAATCAATCCTTGGAAACAGGTGACCCTGTCCATTTGACGTAAATACCTATTATAATTGGAATACAAATGTCTACCCAAATTAGTCTTCCCATAACCGGTATGCACTGTGAAAACTGTGCTACAACAATCACCCGAAATCTCTTAGATATGGAGGGTATTCTTGGTGCGGATGTCAGCATTGCAACAGACCATGCGGCAGTAACCTATAATCCATCTGCTCTCAGCGAAGACACGATCATTGACAAAATCCGATCGCTCGGATTTGACGTTATTGATGCTGATTCGGAAGCATTTGTCCGCGCTGAAGAGTTAAAACGACAAAAAGTCCAATTCATAGTTGGATTACTTTTTACTCTTCCGCTGTTCCTACTCAGCATGGGTAGAGATATGGATATAATCGGGGTGTGGACACATGCATCTTGGGTCAATTGGGTAATGTTTGCATTGGCACTACCAGTACAAGTCTATGTCGGTTGGGACTACTACGTCGGCAGTGTAAAGTCGTTGCGTAATCACACAGCAAATATGGATGTTCTGGTTGCAATGGGTTCATCTGTTGCCTTCCTATATAGTGTCGTTGTCATGAGTGCACCTATATTTAATCTACAAGGTCTCGGAACTCACGTATATTTTGAAACAGCAGCAGTCATCATAACACTCATTAAACTTGGGAAACTATTAGAGGCACGTGCAAAAGGACAAACAAGTGCTGCCCTTAAAAAACTGATACGCCTTTCTCCAAAAACAGCGTGTGTCCTTATGTATGGTGAAGAACAGCAAATCCCAATAGAACAGGTAGTCGTTGGTGATTTGCTCCTTGTTCGTCCCGGTGAAAGTATTCCCGTTGATGGTCTCGTGACCGAAGGTTCAAGTGCAGTAGACGAAAGCCTATTTACCGGAGAAAGTCTACCTATAGATAAGACTGTAGATGACACCGTTGCCAGTGCGACAATAAATCAGAGTGGTATGCTAACCATTGAAGCAACGCGGGTAGGTTCTGAAACATCTCTTTCAAAACTTGTCCAGTTAGTCCAAGCAACGCAACAGAGCAAAGCACCTATCCAGCGTACGGCGGATGCAGTCGCAAGCGTTTTTGTTCCGGTCGTCTTAGGTGTCGCTGTTTTGACGTTCCTCGTATGGTGGTTTTTCGTAGGAGAAGGATTTACACCTGCAATGCTCAGATTAGTCGCAGTTTTAGTGATTGCATGTCCATGTGCGTTAGGACTTGCTACACCGACTGCTATTATGGTTAGCACAGGGATTGGTGCACATAGAGGCATCCTGTTTAGGAACAGTGAAGCGTTAGAACATGTTGGGGCATTGTCCCGGATTGTACTTGATAAAACTGGCACCTTGACACAAGGACAACTCACATTGACAGACATTATTACGGACGATGGAGATGAAAACCGATTACTTCAATTAGCAGCTTCTGCTGAACGCGGTAGTGAGCATCCCATCGGTAAAGCAATCGTCCTCGCTGCAAAGGAACGCGAAATTGAGACCACTGTCCCTGCTGAATTCACTGCTGTTGCTGGTAACGGTATCATTGCACAACTTGAAGAGAAAAACATAATCATAGGTAATCTGTCCCTAATGGAACAACACGAAATATCGGTTAAGGATTTAGAAAAAGACGCAGAACGGCTACAATCAGATGCTAAAACGGTATTGTGGGTAGCAATAGATTCCAAGATAAGTGGACTTCTTGCAGTTGCAGATACAGTCAAACCGGATGCAAAGGCTGCTGTGGCAGAAATCCGACAACTCGGTTGTGAAGTAACAATGATGACGGGGGACAACCAAAACACAGCAAACGCTATCGCAAAAACTGTGGGGATTACCGATGTTATGGCAGAACTACTTCCTGAAGATAAAGCTGCTTCCGTGAAATCCGCACAGGAAGATTCGGACGGTTTCGTGGCGATGGTGGGAGATGGAATTAACGATGCACCTGCATTAGCACAAGCGGATGTCGGTATGGCACTCGGCACTGGGACCGATATAGCAATGGAAACAGCGGATTTGACCTTGATGCACGGTGACCTTCGTGCAATTCCCGATGCTATCCGACTTAGCCGTGCTACCCTCCGTACGATAAAACAGAATCTATTTTGGGCATTCTTCTATAATGTGTTATTGATACCTATTGCTGCGGGTGTGTTATATCCGCTTGTGTTCCTACCATCAATGCTACGTGATTTACATCCAATGCTTGCAGCGTTTGCAATGGCGTTTAGTAGTGTGTCTGTTGTGTTGAATAGTTTACGGTTGCAATTAAGACAATTGTAATACACAATCTTATTTACGGAACAATTATACAATCTACTGCATTTAACACCTGTTCCACCGTAATCCCATCAATCACGGCACAACTACCAGCACCACAACCACCCGGATTCCGTCCCGGATGACACGGGTTACATCCTAAATCTAAGCCACTCTGCACAACTACATGCTTGTCCCCATAAGGACCACTACGAATATGATTTGTTGAACCGAAAAGTGCAATCACAGGCGTTCCTACAGCAGCAGCAATATGCATTGGACCAGTGTCATTACCAATGTAGACATCACACGCTCTAATCAATGCTGCTACCTCCCTTAAATTATGTGTTTCAACAAGTATTGGTGAAGTGGTCATTGAATCCGCAACTTGTGCTTGGAGTTCCCGTTCATTTGGACCCGCAAAAAGTAAAATTGAAACGTCTTTTTCATCTAATAAGGTGGTTGCGAGTTGCACATATTTCTCTGCACTCCATAGTTTGTATTCCCAATTTCCTCCAGGATGAATTCCTATCAACAATCTTTTGGATGTAATCCCTGTTTCATCAAGAAAACATTGAGCTGTCGCAAGTTCTACCTCAGTCAATTGTAACTGAGGATATGCATCAGTTGTGTCAATACCTTGCTTGCTGAGAACTTCAAGATACCGAGTAACAGCATGTCGTTCTCTATCTCCTCGTACCAACCCCCAATGTTCCGCGCCGACACATCTCGCTATGAAACTATCACGTAGATTCACAACAAGGTCATATTTTTCACGACGTAAAGCTTTGATTAATTTTATCCTGCCTTTCAAACCAGCATGTTCGCCTCGGTTGTCGTAGACAAGGCTTGCATCAATTTGGGGATCGTTAGCAAGAAGGTCGTACGCATTTGGTCCAACGAGAAAGGTGATATGGGTATCTGGGAAGTGTGATATGAGGGGTTGGATAACAGCGGTGGAAAGGACTGCATCACCGATAAAACTGAAACTGAAAACAAGGATTTTTTTCATTGTTAAGACAGAGGAATGGATTCAATCAGGTCAACCGCAGTAGTTAAACCATCTTCAGATTCCATCTGTGTGCCTATGGTTTTTGCGCGTTCAGTCATTGACGGTGTTTCCATAACTTTTTCAATCCGTTGTGCAAGCTGTTTCGCAGTGAGTTTACGTCGAGGTAGACTCTTCGGTGCAACACCCAAGTCATAAACCAACTTTCCCCAATAGAATTGATCAGTAATGTGTGGCACAACGACAGATGGCACTTTGGCACGACAAACTGAAGCAGTTGTTCCCGCGCCACCGTGATGCACTACGCACAGTGCTTGTGTGAACAGCCATTGATGCGGAACATACTCTGCACAGTAGATATTCGGATTAGAATCCTGTGTGCCTAACTGACCCCAACCCGCTTGGATAATAGCACGTTGATCTGTCATTTTGATTGCTTTAACTAATATCTCCGTTGTCTCTTTCCCATCACTTCCTCCCATTGATCCAAACGTAATGACGATTGGTGGAGCACCATCAGATAAAAATCCTGTGAGTTCAGATGGTGGTTCATAAAGCGGTTGACCAAGATGCCAAACACCTGTAAATTTGTGGTTCGGTTCAAAAGTAATTTGTGAACAAAGGGATGGAGATGCTGCGATAAGGTTCAGATACGGGGAATACATCTCGTCAGAAGCCATAAAAGCCCTCGGTTTCCCACCGACAGAGGCGATAAACTGGTTGAAAAGCGGATCAACAGAATATTTGAGCCTTAACCTTACTAACTTCCATACGATGCTGTTGAACGTCCGACTCCAATTAGGAAACGGATATGGGGCTTGGTCAGGGGTTTTTATGAAGCCGGGGCAATACGTCACTGTAATCCACGGAATACCATTTTTGATGGAAGCCTCTTGAGCGGGGATGTCAACGGAATGACATATTACTAAATCATAATCTTTCATCGCTGCAAGACAATCGTTATACCACTTTTCTCCACGTTTTATAACACCTTCTTTGGCAATTAGCAACAACGGAGCCATAGGGTCACGCATTGCAATCATAGTGTCCATGGTCTGATGGAATTCTGCTAAATCAAAAGCAACGCCAACTTCGTAGAAATCCGCACCAATCTCAACAATCCTGTCTTTATAGATTGATGGTGCACACACACGCACCTGATGTTTATTCTTTAGCAGCCGTTCAGCGAGTGCTAATAGAGGATACACATCCCCTGTTGTTCCCCAAGCAGCTATGGCTATTTTCATTTTCTACTCATTTCTACCGTCGTCATGGCAGTATTCCAAACCATTTCAATAGGTAGTTTTTTGGTGCATTCCCAACCGATTTTGCACTTGTGTGCACTACAGGGCCAGCACGGCATATCTCTCCTGACGACAGTTGCGTTTTCACTCATTGGATGCCATGCAACATGGTCAGTAGGACCGAATATCGCTATAGTTGGTATATCCAAAGCTGCAGCAAGATGCATCGGACCGGAATCATTACACACAAACAGGTCACAACAATACAGCACTGCTCCTAAATCACGAATTGTCTCTGGTGCGTAAACAATAGAATCTGACTGCATCTCCTGCTGAATTTTGTGGGTTAATTCTGCTTCATTAGGACCCCGTAAGAGAAGTATGTTGGCGTTATATTGTTGAACGAGTCTGTCTGCAAGTTCGGCATACTGCCTTTCGGGCCACCGTTTGTCAAAAGAACTTCCTCCTGGGTGTATGCCGATAAGAAATGTATCAGTATTGATACCTAAAGACGCAATGTGTGTTTCAGCCCTCTTAATCTCATCAGGTTGAAGGTTGAAAACAAGTTTGCGTTCACTTTCACCTTGACAAATTAATCTTACTAAGTCCAAGTTTCTGTCTACTTCATGTGTTTCACCTTTTCGGTATCTTCCGCGCCACGCATGCGTTAATGTTGATTTAAACCTTTTCTGAAAACGACCTAAGCGATAGGTACCCCCTGAAAGAAACGCAAATAAATGGGACAATGAAGCGGTCTGCATCGCAACTACGAGATCAAACTTCTCTTTACGTAAATAACGCATAAAATGAATCTGCTCAGACAATTTTTGATGTTCTCCACGTCGGTCAAACACAAGTACTTTATCAACATCAGGATTTCCTATTAACACAGGGGCATTAAGTGGTCGTGCCAATACCGTAATATCTGCTGATGGATAGTTCTGTCGCAACAAAGCAATTGCAGGAGTTGAGTTCAGCAAATCACCAATACCATCTGTGCGGATAATAAGTATCTTATCAATGTCACGGAGGATCTCTCCGTTGTGAGAACTACTCAAAGTCATGTGTTTTTCCTACAGCAGTGAGATAAAACTAATGGCAATTATAACACACATTTGAGAATATGACAATCTCTCAGACGGTTTCACTATTTTTTGCAAAAAGAAGAATGGAACACCATGCACAAGACTTCGGAACTAATATTTGACTGTGAATTGTTTGTCTTGTATTCTCATTGGATTTTTCTTCCGTATAAAAAGGTTACCGTTTTGTGTCTAATTTCTGCATAACGGTAACTTTTGGTATTTTTCACTGGTTTTAGTTCCTGTCTGGGTTTATGGGTTGTTTTCATCAGTTTTTTTGAATATAAAAAAAAGAAAAACGGTAACCTTTGTTCTGCTTGATTTTTGTCTATTTTTGAATTGTCTAATATTCTGTCGGAGGTCGCTTTGCTCGCTCCGACCTACGAATACGGTTATGTTGGGTTTGTATGTGGTTTTGTTTTTCATAGTGATAGTATTATAACACGTGTTGTTGAGGGTTGGTAGGGGGACGTGGGGTAGGAACAATATGTTTCATGTATGTTTCATGTATGTTTCAGTTTTTAGTTTTTTGGGAGTTGTCTGAACCAGGATTTACAAATCAACGGTATGAATGCCTTTTGGCATTCCCCGGGATTACAGGATTTGCAGGATAAGAGGGGAATGTCGGAATCACTGAAGGCACAGAGGACGCGGAGGACACTGAAGGGGAGTTGTCTGAACCAGGATTTTCAGGACAAGAGGGAAATGTCAGAATCGCAGATGACGCGGATTGAAGAGGGGAATGATGAATGCGTTTGTATCGCGAGGAGGAGTCGCTCCTACAGAAAAGAGATTTCCAATCAACAACATTGGTTGAATCCGGTAAGTGCCACCGCACCATTTAGAAGCGGCATTGTAATGCGAAGGATATAAGTAATGCGCACCTACAAATACAAGATACAAGAACATCCGCGCAATCGTCATTTGCAAGCACGTTGTGCAGATTGATAAGTGGATACCCACAAGCAAAGTTTGCCATGCCTGCGGACAAAGCCATGAGTTCTTTGATTTGAGTGTGCGCGATTGGTATTGCCATCACTGTAAAATCTCTCATGACCGAGATATAAACGCCGCTATAAACATTCATAAGGTTGGGCATCAACCTTTTCAGGAGGAGACGTAATACCGCTTCGGCAGGTTGTCTCTGATGATAGAAGAATCACATGCCTCAAGGCTTGGGAGTATGTCAATCTTGTGCAACGATGGTAAGGGGTAGGCTTGTTGATCTGCCAGCACCATCTATGCAAGTCAATTCATGCTTGCCAGCAATAGGGGTTAGGAAAGTTGGTTCTACTGCTTTTCCTTTGAATACAAGCTCACCGTTTAGAAACCAAAAAAGATCTTGTGTATCACCTGAAACAGAAGCAGACAAACGAATTTTTTGATACTCAAATGGGATATTACTACGGATATGATAGACAGTGTCACGTGCAGGGGACAGAATTATTGGTGATGTGCCAGAAATTAGTCTCGTGCAGTCTCCATTGTGTTTAGGTAGCAAAGGTACACCGAACCCATTTGCATTCATCCATGTCGCAACATTTGCAGGTAAAACCGCAAATGTCTCGTCACTATACTGTTTCCCATGGCGACATGATGAACAGAGTCGTTCACCAGTGGTATCATCTACCTGAATAGTTTTGTGTATGTGACATTCCCGTATAGTGGAAACGCCGGAAATATAAACATCTGAAATTGAAGTTGGACAGTGGATGGAAAGTGGTAATCCGCTCACGGCACAAACGAGACGGGTCTTTAAAGATACTGGTTTGACAAACCATTTATTCGACTTTTCCCCTGAAAGTGCAGTGAATAAAGTGAATAAGATTGGTGCGGCTGAATTGGCACCACTGAGTATTTGGTTACCAGTTGCATTGAAGTTTCCGATCCAGACCCCGATAGTCAGTTCTGGAGTATACCCTATGCTCCATGCGTCTCTGTGTCCATAGGAAGTTCCGGTTTTCCATGCAACTTTTGGCATAGTACCGGTCAGTTCAAATGTATCAGGAAAATCGGGACGTTTTAAGGTTGTTAGCATATCGGTAACAACCCAACATGTTTCTGGTCGTAATAATCGTGACTCTGGCATGGAGGAGGATATGGACTGAAGTGAATAAGGATTGTGTACATCGGTCTTTTTCTCACACTTTTTGTATTGATTAAGTTTCAATTGATAGGGTTCGAACACTCCCATATTTGCCAATCCAGCATAGAGATTTGTCAATTCAAGCAGATTTATTCCACATCCACCAAGTATAAGAGAAAGTCCATAGTCCTCCTTCTCAGATAGTGTGGAAATATGTGCCTGTCGAAGAAATTCATATAGACTGTCCTTCTGCATTTTAGCATAAAGATTGACTGCGGGGACATTCAGTGAATGTGCTAAAGCCTTTCTTGCTGTAATATGTCCTGAATATTTTCCATCAAAATTCACAGGTGAGTACCCGTTATAATCTACTGGCACATCAAATAAGAGTGTCTGAGGTGTAATATATCCTTTATCAATTGCAAGTGCATAGATAAAGGGTTTGAGTGTTGATCCTGGTGATCGAATTGCAAGTGTTCCATTGACCTGTCCATCCGATTCTTTATCAAAAAAGTCCGGGGAACCGACCATTGCAAGGACTTCACGACTTTTTGTATCAAGAATGACAATGGAACCTGCAGATATACCCTGTGCTTGAAGAGGACGCATGTATTCACGTAAAATTCGTTTAGCAGTTTCTTGATAGCGTTGACCAATTGTTGTGTGTATTCTATATTTGCTTATATTTTGAGATGTGCTGTTTTGCTGATTGTTTGCAATTAAACGCGATAGATGTGGTGCTTTGAAAGGCAGATGATAACGTTTTGATGGTATTGGCTCGTTAAGTGCTTCCTGAAGTCGCTGTTCGGTTATTTTTCCTGCAGCTTTCATCCTATTCAGGACCTTTGTTCTTGCGTTGCGCGCCTTTTCAGGAAAACGGTCAGGTCGCAGATATTCTGGTGAATTAGGTATTGCTGCTAATAGTGCAGCTTCTCCAAGACTGAGTGCACTTTGTGGTTTATTAAAATAAAGACGTGCTGCCGCACCAGAACCTACAATGTTTCCACCATAGGGTAGTAGGTTGAAGTATAATGTTAAGATCTCCGTTTTTGTGTAAGTTAATTCAAGTTGAAATGCCCGAAATATTTCAATACATTTGTTAGGTATAGTACGGTCTTTTGGTTCCATAAGACGTGCAAGCTGCATTGTAATTGTAGAACCACCGCGAACGATTCTACGTGCTTTGAAGTTGTCAATAGCAGCATATACCAGCGAAACGGGGTTAATCCCCCAGTGCTGATAAAACCATTTATCTTCATAGGTTAACATAGCAGTTTGGAACAGAGGAGAGACATTATCAAGTGATGTTTCTGGAAATCTCCACATGTCATTTGGTGTTGTGAATGCACGAAGCCATTCACCGTTTCTATCTAATACGACAGTAGATGGTGTTGGTTGGAGTTTATGCTTTGGGAGTGGAAAAACCCAGTTAGCAAGAATAAACAGACACACTGGAAACAGTGGGATTGCAAGGAAGATCCTTCTTTTCTGAATGAACTTAATTAACTTGTTCTGCATAATGGAATTGATTAAGTGATTATGACGTTTCATGGTTGGTAATACAAAGGAAGAAAAGTGGGAAGAGGATAAACCCACTATCTCTTCCTGTTTTGCCCGCGAGTTTGGGCGTAGCAAAATCTTTAGTATTTATTTTTAAAATTACTCAACTATCTTTATCTTTCCACTACCAGCAACCGATGAATTAGATGGATCATACATTGCTTCTGCTGATATAGGTGGTAATGTAAATTCTCCACGAGTTACAGCGCGTAAAGCATAATGGAATTTACGTTCCCGTTGACGTGGGAATGCACCGAAAAAGATGAGACGATCATCACGAATATCTACGTAGTCAGGTTTAAAATTACCTGTTTTCAACCATGGTATTCCTACGCGGGATGCTAATCTTGCGTTCTCAATTTCAAATCCCGCAGGTAACATATCCACAACGACCACGTTTTCAAGGTTCCAGTTAAGTGATTTCACGGTAATTTCAGCAATTACTAAATCACCATGTGGAAATTCGTTATCAAATGGTACCCCATCTTGGTTTAGATAACGTCTACGTACTTGTATATCTCGGTCATATTCCTCAATAAAGGAATCTCGTCTGATTCCAAATGCAGACCAATAGTAATAACAACTACCTTCTCCATCAATAGAGATTTTCACTTGAGCTCCATCCCAATCGTTATTTTTGAAACGAACAGATGGATTTGTTGAATCGAAATCAGCGAGTAGAGTATCGTTGACTGTAATCCTACCAGTATAATCACCATCCATTTTCTTTCTTAGTATTTTACCTATAGCGAGGAACGCAAATGCATTTTCCTGTGTTGTACCCCAGCGTTTTCTTTTTGAAGCAGCATCACTAAGGTTTTTGACAAGCACAGGTATTGACGGATGGTTTTCATTGACTTCAGCAAGTACATCCAAGATAATTGCTTGTGCACGAATAGGGGAGTTGAAGTTATTGCCAGATTCTCTTTTCCCACCGTTTTGTGGTGCGATAGAAACAGGAAGCATTGAAAGCGCAGTTTCCAAGTCCCCATCAAGGGCATAAGCTCCGGCTAATTGAAACTGACTATAGTTTGTAAGTCTACTTAGAAGATTATTCTTTAGGTAGTTCATCACACCTTTTTCAGGTTCTCCAGCAGCTGCTAACACATAGCATGCATAAACTGCACGTTCAATCTCATACCTTTTAATTTTATCTGCAGCTACATTATTGGCTGATACTTGTTTTGCTTGTTCTCTTAACCCTTCAAGCATGCCTGTATAGACTCGGTCTGAAACTTCATAATCCGATTTTCGTGCTTCAACCATAAAATGAGATGCATATACACTACTCCAGCGATTTATATAACTTCCACCGGGCCAATATGCAAAATGATTTTGTGGAGTGAACATACTTTCAAGTCTACTGATACCTGATGTAATGTAGTAATCCACACGGTCATCTGAGGCAAGTTCTTCATCAACTGCTCCTGCGACATCACTAAAATAAAGTAGTGGAAACACCCGACTTGTGGTTTGCTCAATACATCCATAAGGATACTTTAGCAAATAACTAATACCTCCGGTAAATTCAATCGCAGGAAATGGAGATACGGTTAGAGTAAATTCAGATGACTCAGGAATTATATTTGAAGGAAACACGAATTCAGTATCATCGTCTGTACTAACTACACCATTTCCTGTTTCCGTCACTGGTGGTGCAGCGGATCGTATTGGGAGATGGACAGACATCTGTGAACTTTCATCGTTTCCTGAGGCAGTAACAGTGAATGCTGCTTTACCAATTGAATCGTGCGTAAGAAGTTCAAATAATAATTGTTCTTCACGTCCTGATACTATTTCAGTCTGTTTAACTATGTGGTCTTTCTGTACCCGAGTTTCATTGTTTATGTTGCTTGATAGAAATTGAACATCACCGGTTGCGTGTATTTCTACACGAAATTCACCGTCTTCACCTGTACCGTTATGAACATTTATAGGAAATTGAATTCTGTCACCACCTGAGAGGAAGCGTGGAAAGGTTGGGGTTATCACTATAGGTTCGCGAACAGTGATATTCTCCTCTGCAGAACCGTAGTATCCACCTGAAAAAGCGACCACCATCAGGCGTAACGACCCATTGAACTGTGGAATATGGAAACTTGCAGTTCCTCTACCGTATTGATCTGTTTTCAGGATTCCTGACCAAAGTGAGACAGGTTTAACCCGCATTACACTTGCAGTGTTAAGCCGTTTTGCTCGTGCACTCATTAACGCCGCGTCTCCACCTATGCTGGATTGTTCCTTTACTGTTTCAATCTCGGGTAAAATTGCAGAATATAAGTCATAAACTTGAGTTTTTAATCCGCGTTGTCGATAGAAAAAACTGTGTGGATTAGGTAAACGGAAATTGGTTAATTGAAGGATTCCTTCATCAACAGCGGCAATAGTTACATGTGAATACGCACTTTGTCTACCCCGCACACGAAATTTCACTGTTAATTCGTTATTCGGACGAATTTCCTCAGGTGCATCCAACTCAATTGCAAGACTGTTAGTTTTTGCATCCAATTTTAGTGGAATTACACCGAAAGCACGAGCAGGTGTATGTTCATTTAAGGAGTCCGTTGACCGAATCAATGTTCCAGAAAGGTAAATATTAGGTTTATAACTATAATTTACAGGGATATTCAAGTTTGCCGAATTTCCTTCTAATGTCACAGTTCGGTAACTCAGTATCTTTTCACGTTCAATTGTCAATATTAATTTACCGGGAAATGGTGATTTGATACTAAGTTTTGCTGTTTCTCCAGGCTTATATGTTGGTTTGTCTAATGTCATCTCAAGAAGACCTGGGTTTTCCATTGACCGAGGAATGGAACCCCATCCTGAAGTTTCAATTCTGAGTTCTGTTTTTGCACCGGATTCTATATCCTCTATTTTTACCCGATATTCTCCGTAATCAGATGGCACAAAACTGAATGTTCCCATCTCCTCTGTTGTAATTAGTTGACGAGTTTCTAATGTTGTAATCTGTTTATCAGAAACGTACCGATATTGACCACGGGAATTCCGACGTAATATGGTATTCCAATGAACTTTATCAATAGTAAGTTCCAAATTACGATTAGCAACTGCGATTCCAGTCTTATTTACAGCGATGTAGTTGAAAGTAACATCTTGATTCCGTTTGATTTGACCAGTATTTGTGCGTTTTATACCAACATAATGTGAATAAGGATGAATAACTACACTGTGTGAAGCAGTAACTGCTCTACCCCCAGGTTCCTGTACTGTCGCTGATAGTATTGCGTTTAGTAGAGACGGTGCTTTAATTGATTTTGGAAGTGTAAACTTATAGCTTGCTTTACCTTCGTCATTAGTTTTACTTTCCTGCAATGTAGTTCGTTGTCTTTCAAATGAAATTTTACTTGAAAAGTTGAATGAGTTCCATTTCTCATTTGGGATATAAGGCACGGATTCAAGCATATAGGATGCAGTTACTTTCCGATTTGCTGCAGGGGGTCCAAACAAACTAACTGCTGAAACATCCATATTTACTTCATCACCCAAGCTATACTCAGGTTTTTGCGTGTTTACAGTGACTTTCGTCCTGTCAGGCATAAATTCTTCGATCTGAAATTTAGTTCTACCGATTTCTTTCCCGGCAACAGTCATTTTTGCAATATAACTTCCAGTTTGTGCATGTGCAGCAATTGGGACAGTTACTGTACATCCACCACGTCTGTCTGTTTTTTGCTGTAGTTCATTTACAATACGTCCATCGGGTGCTATGATTTGGATTTGTGCAGGAAGAGATGGCGGTGTTTTATTTTGTTTGCCGCGGACAATTCCTGCGATATCAACATTTTCTCCAGGACGATATACACCACGACTTGGATAAAGAAAAGCTTCATATCCTGTTTCCAAGTAAGCCGGACCACTAACATTGAAATCTCCAGTGGATATTTGGTGTTTATTTAACTGAATAAACGACAGGTCATCACCTTTTTCAACTGTTAACATATAAGGAGAAAAGTTCTCAGTTTTTTGAGCAAAAGATGTGAACTTAACATATCCATCCCAATTTGTCTTACCAGTGAGAAGCGTCTGGTTATTATCGCTGATAAGTTTAACTGTAGCTTGTGATATAGGTTTTAGTTTAGAGAGTGAATTAACCCAAACCCACAATTCATCACCTGCTTTTTTTGTTACGATACCGATATCTGTCAGCATCACCCACTTAGTCTTGTACACCCAACTGCGATTTTCGTCCCGAACAGTAACTTTAAATATCCCGATATGTTCATCGTCAAGATACTTTCCTAAATTAATTGACGTTTGGACTTCTTCATTTAATTTTGATGAAATAGCAACTGATTCTGTGTGTATTGGTTTACCCAGATTTCTTATCCATGAACTCCAGTTAGATATACGAGAAACATAAAATAGGTTGTTACCAAAAACCTTTTCTATATACAGATTTACATTGTCAATATTAACTGTTGTTAACCCCAAGTTCATATTCTGATTGCGAGTCAGGAAATAGCCTTGACCTACAAAGCGGAGCTGCGCAGGGACATCAGGGATTCTAAGTCTGCGAGAATAAGGTTTTTTTAGAACCGACCCATCAGGGGCAGTTAGACCTTCTCCTACAGTAATTTCATAATACGAACGACGTTTGAAATCACCATGAATTTCGATCTCTCCGTATCGAGAAATAATCTGGGTGTCTATGTCTGGTTCAACTTGAATAAAAGGTTCTACTGTGTCTACAGGAATGTTTGAACTAAACCGCAACGAGATATGAGGTCTGCCTGAATCTTCTTGCACACTGGCATAGGTAACACCGAGAGTCCCGTGTCCTGTCAAAGTCAAATCTTTGACATTTGCTTCTTTAAGACCGAATTGTCCTCCTGTGCATTTAAACCCTTTTTCAACACGTACCTTCAAATTTTGGTCCCCAAGAAGTCGTGGAATCTCTTCTGATTCTATATTGATTTCTCTCGCTATTCCATTTTGTGGTTGAAGTGTGTATGGTATTTCAACATCTTCTTGAAGCTGAATGGATAAGTTTGCACGCAAATCCGCAATATTGACAGGATAATTAAATGCCAATTTTCCTACCATTTTTGCATGTGTTTTTGTATATTTGAATTCAAGTTGTCTATTTAGCAAACGGAAACGTTCTGTAGAAAAATTGAACTTTCTGTCACCTGTGATGACAAAACCGAGAGAACTTTGACGTAATTTTGGAGAGAGTTCAACGGTGTAGTTTGAGGAAGGAGCTAAAGGGCTTTCTAAAAAGAAACGGATTGTGTCACGCGCTGTCCATCGTGCTGTGCCTTGGACGGTAGGGGTAAAATGAATAGCACGAATTGGCAATTCAGTGTTTATGGCAGAATTGTCAATGACTGGTTCAGAAAATGTAAACGTGAAGTCAACCCATTGTGGTACTTTTTCTCCTTTAGGTGTAATCGACTTAACAGTAACACGTGTCTTTTCGTCTGATGTCAAACTATGTATATAGAGTGAACCGATTAATACAATAAGCAATGTCAATACGGCGACAACACCGATTAGAAACTTTTTGCTATTCATGACCTTTCTCCCTGTAACCTTATAAACGATTTATTTTTTCTGTATTTTGCGCTGTAATTTTACTATAGTAGACGTTGAGCAATTTTCGTGCCAAATTTCTGATGTCTTATATTTCTCATGTGTCTTATGTTTCTATAATCAGACTTTCGACTGGGTTTTCTTATACAGACACCTCAGAATAAAGTACCCTAATAGAGATTGTGATAGTGTATTGTTCCAATCCAAATAGCAGTCATTTTCGGGCAGTTGTGAAAATAACAATATACATATAGACAGAACGCTGAATGCAGTTTAAACATTCAGCGTTTTTATTATAGGTATGTACAGTTTTCTACCTGCATTTATTTCATTTCAGGTTCAATATAACAATATACCTACCAGCGTCTTGTTCTCATACTATACTGCATTTTTATTACTTTGTGATAAATCTATTGCAATACAATCACCTTTATACAGAAATGATGCTTACATATTATCATGTGTAAAAAATGACACACATAGGATTATACATTTCTTGAAACCAAAATCAGAACCAAAATCGTGACATTAAAATAATCTGATTCGATCCTTCAAGTTGTCTTAACATACCTTTATCGGGAATTTCTTCATCCGGATTTCTATCAGCGTTTGGTAGATTTGCCCAATAGAACAGTGAAATTGCACCGTTTTCGATATAGTTGTATTGTGCAATAAATGTCAACCTTTTTCCAGCATCACCTAATACTGTTCTGTCTGGATCAAACACACCATAACGTCCCGCTATAGAGAATTGGGGCAGTACACGGTACTTTGCTCCAACATAATATCCTTTTGAATCAACAGCATCTGTAGTAAAAGAACCTACCTCTCCCATATTACCGAAGTTGAATTCACCTTCTAAACTTAATCCAGCATAAGAGGCAGTAATAAATGTCCCGACAAGCCGTTCCCATTCTTCGTCGTTTTGTTCAAAAATGCATGAGACCCCAGCGCGAAATGGACCGAGTTGACCTCCCACCGTGCCGAGTACACCTCTTGCTGTTGCGTTATCAGCGTTAAAGTATGCAGCATTGTAAAACGCTTTTCCTAAACTACCACCGAGTTCAATACCAACATCGCGGGTGTTAGAACCAAGTTCGTAACCTTGACGCACAAGTATGTTGTGATCCTTCTGTTTGATACCAAATGGCAAACGAAATTGTCCCACTTTAGCATAAAGATGTTTTGGAATTGCATCAACAGTTGCAAATGCGTTAATTGTGTTTCTGACAAAGTTATTCGATAGGGTTAAGCGCACACGGTCTGTTGCTTGTGCATTGAATGTCACTTCAGCTTGCATAAGGAGAAAACTGTCAACCGATGAATGGCATGAAACACAAGATGCACCAGTATTTTCTTCTGTGTCTACGTGCATCGGTTTAATAAATGCTGTTTGGAGATCAAGCGAAGTTGTTAACTGCTTGACAACCTCTTTAGATTCCTCTGTAACTGCTTCCATATCAAAATCTTCGGGAAACTCAAAATAGTTCTCTTCAAAGATTTCACCGATACGGTTTCTCGGACCTCCACCTGCGGGATCAATGTGACAAAAATTACAATCTTTATCTAATTCAGTCGCAAATTCAGGACGGGCTTCTGCGATATTAATCCAATTACTACTGATTGTAAAAAGAATTGTAAAGGTGATAAACAACAATGCAATTATGCTATAACGTACCAGAGTTTTCATCATGTGAATACATTTGATATAACTATTTTGATATATCTTCATAAGCACCCTCCTTAATATCAATAGACACAGTATAATGTATTTTAAAGAAAAGATATTGTTAAATAGAAAGATTCTGAGTCAATTATTAATTTGTTGAATTGTAAAACAAGTTTCGAATAACTTTGCTGACTGACTTCGTCGACATGTTTTGGTAAAGTGTTATGAAACTAACTCAGAATCTATCACTTGTTTGTGCTATAGTGATGATACTATGTATTAATTGAACATCAACACACATAAATCATAGCACGATACTGAAAATCATTCAAGTTCTGTGAAAACATAGTCTGTATTTTCGACTCTGACATGGCATCCCCAACATATTCTACCGGATGCAAGTACTGTAAATTCCTTATCCGGATCGTTTCGTGTATATTCAATGAACTCCCAATCATTATGATCCGGATCACTACCTGCTTTTTTCCGCATAATAGCGATTAACCCAATGTAATCCTTATTGGGTCGAGTTGCTTCTTTTACAACGATACTTCCATCAGGATATGGATATTCTTGTTCATCGTTCGGTGCTATGACATCTCGCGTTTGGTTGACGTAGACATTCTTATCACCGTTGTGAGGGTCTCCACCTTGCACAGGGGGAATAGGTTCAACGTTTAACTTAAGCCAACGTTCATATCCCGCCACATCATCAGGAAGACCTGGGAGTGCTACTGCCGGTTCTTCGGTTTCGTTTTCTGTTTTTTCGGGTTCTGCTTGTTGAACGAGTTCTTCTAACTTTTGTTCTTCTACACAAGCCGTGAACATCATCAATGGTATTAGTCCGACTGCAAACCATGAAATTACACCCAGTTTTATTTTCTCAAGCCCTCTACTTTTCATCATAATCCTCCTCTTGCAATCTGCATTTTGTATACAGCATAAAGGTATTTATCGTCATTTATTTTTCATATATGGACTGACTTTTGATGTTTAACGGATAATGCCATTATTCTTTTACAGACAGGGAAAAAAACAGGTAAAGATGTCATCAAGAATAAAGCACTTTGAGCACTTCAAAATAATTTGGAAACGTTTTACTTACACACTCGGGATTATTTATCCGAATTCCGTGCACTTTCAACCCAATCAGCGAAAACGACATCGCCACTCTATGGTCGTTGTATGTATCAACTGCAGCGGGTGTTATTGGTGTCGGTAAAATTTCTAATCCATCCTGATATTCTACCACGGTTACACCAAGCTTCCGAAGTTCTGTAACCATAGCGTGAATTCTGTCTGTCTCCTGCCAACGCGTATGCTCAATGTTTCGGATAGTGACTTTGCTGTCAGCGAAAGGAGCAATTGCAGCGAGAGTCAACGCAGTATCAGATATATCCTTCATATCCACATCTATCCCCATCAACTGTTGCGGACCTCTAACCGTAATACCTTTACCAGATACAGAAACCTCACATCCCATCTGTTCCAAGACACGCACAAATTGGACATCACCTTGTGCAGAATCCGTGTGTAGATGTCTGACAGTAACACACCCACCAGTGAGCGCAGCGGCTGCGAAAAAGTAAGATGCACTGGAAGCATCTGGCTCAATATGGTAGCAACGAGGTACATACTGCTGTCCACCTGTAATTTGGAAATATCTGTAATCTTTATTTATCACCTTTATACCGAACGCATCCATAATTGACATTGTAATGTCAATATAAGGTGTTTTGAGTTCACCGATAACTTCTATCTCCATACCGTTTTTAGCATAAGGAGCGATGAGCATCAACGATGTCAAGAACTGACTGCTTTTACTTGCGTCCAGACGAGTTTTCCCACCCTCAATCCCATCTGCTCTTACAATAACAGGAAGATGTCCGTTTTCAAATTGTGAACGCGCTGTAACCCCAAGCAGTGTCAGCGCGTTTAGCAAATCCGTAATAGGTCTGCCACGGCGCATCGGTTCGTCACCATCAATGACAAATTCACCGTGACCGAGAGCAACATAACTAACCAATGAACGTGAGGTAGTCCCAGAGTTCCCAATATACAGTTCTGCACCATTAACAGGAATGTTTCCACCGTTTCCTGTAACGTTAAAACTGTCTTGGTCTCTATCTTCCGAAATACGGATATCGAGCTTTCTGAGGGCATTGCACATATAGTGCGTATCATCGCTGAAGAGAGCACCTGTCAATGTAGAATCCCCGCGTGCAAGCGCAGCAACTAACAACGCACGATTGGTATAACTTTTTGATCCAGGCACTTCTATCGTAGCATTTGATGGGGTACGAAGCGGTTGTATTTCAATCATTTGGTCTATAACAATAACCCTAATTCAGTCAGCAATTCCTTGAGTTCTGCTCTTGCTGTCGTATCAAGAGGCAGTAAGGGACTCGTGGTATATGCATTGCAAACTCCTAAAATTTCCAAGCAGGCTTTCATTCCACTCACACCTTGTCCATAAGCATATAGTTTGCTAAGCTTGACCATCCATTTTTGGAGTCTGTCTACCTCATCAATATCACGCGCTTTTGCCGCGTTGTAGAGAGCGACAGATTCTTTCGGTGCCACGTTTGAGATAGAGATTACACCTCCATCTGCACCGAATAGCAAGGCTGCACCAATGAGAAAATGGGATCCAAGGAAAACTGAAAAATCTTCGCGTTCTCCTAAAAGTGTAAGGAGATGAAGGCTGTTTATCCAATCACCCGAACTATCCTTAATCCCTACGATATTCTCACAATCATCTGCCAATTGGACAACCACATGCGGTTTAATTGCAGTTTTGACAGTAGAAGGGATGTTGTAAATAAGCACAGGAAGTTCAGTACTTGAAGCAACCGCATGATAGAATTGGATTATATCTGCATTATCAGTGGAGGGATAATAATAGCAAGGAGTTGCTGCGACTGCATCAACCCCAAATTGCTGTGCTGTTTCAATGTTTTGGATTACTCGCTGGGTGCTTGTATCCATCACACAACAAATTATAGGCACGCGTCCTGCGACAGTTTTGGTGGCAATATCCATTGCACGTTCACGTTCTGAATTTGTCAACGTCGTAAACTCACCCGAAGAACCCAATAGATAAATGCCGTGAATACCGTTGTCAATCAATCGATTTAGTTGTTTCACAAATCCAAGTTCATCAACCCGTTCCTTTTCATCAAGTGGAGTAACCGTTGGGGCAAAAATACCTTGATATCGTTTATTCATTGGTACCTCTCATGTATTGCTGAATTGTAGCATTATTCCAGTTTAGCAAAGCCCAATTTAAATGTCAATTACTTCTAAAAATGTGTTATTATGATATTCAAAATACATAGGAAGCTGCGGATAAAGATTGATGAATATTCGGACACAACTAATACTTAGTTACATAGGAATTGTGTTACTTGTCCTATTTGCTATGGGGTTATATCTCAGATCAGCATTAAAAGGAGTCCTTGACAAGCGGATAACAAGTGAATTGGAAGTTCAAGCAGCACTCACCAGAGAATTTCTGATTGAACAACTACCTGAAACAGAAAAATTTTCCTATGATGAAATAGATAACCTCGTTGATAGACTTGGTGAGACAGGGAAAATGCGTCTGACATTCATTGGTGTTGATGGAACTGTTTGGGGTGATACTGAACGGGATGGTCAGGCGTTAATCGAGATGGACGATCACTCCACTCGAACGGAAGTACAGGATGCTAATAATTTTGGCAGTGGGATGATTGATCGTAAAAGTACTACAACACAAACAGATTATCGTTATTTTGCGCTACCTGTTCAAAGAAACCAGAATATAATAGGGTTTTGCCGTGTGGCACTGCCAAAGAAAACAATTAATTCCGCACTTGGTAATCAACAACGGATGTTACTATATGCGAGTATCGTGGGTTCAATACTCGCAATTTTGTTTGGAATTTTTAGCACAGGTGCTATTATTAAGCCTATAAAGAAGTTAACGCAGATTACACAATCTATTGCAGCTGGAGAAAATACTTCAAAGGTTGAGGTAAAATCAGATAATGAGTTGGGACAACTCCTACAGAACTTCAATCTAATGACAGATAGAGTCCACGAACAGATTGATAAGATTTCCGTGGAAAATCAACGTTTGGAAACGATTTTAAATAATATGAACGAAGGTGTGTTACTTGTTAATGGAGCGTCTGAAATTACTTATGCTAATCCAGCCGCGATTGTTATGTTGAACCTTCCACAGATGTATGTAGGTAGAGCATTGATTGAAATAAACCGAATTCCTGAACTACAAGCACTACTTCTTGAGGCGGAACAGACTGATACTGTTGCTTATGCTGAAATTCGACTCGGTAATCTGATGGAGTCTGAAGCGGAGGTAACAATTGTTCCAGTGGCTGCTGAAAGTGAATATGTTATCGTTATTCACGATGTTAGTCATGTTCGAAAACTGGAGCGAATCCGAGCAGATTTCGTAGCAAATGTCTCACACGAATTGAAAACACCTTTAACAACTATACGCGGATACGCTGAAACACTCCTAAACGATAGTTCCACCAAATCTAAAAAACGTAAAGAATTCATCGTTAAAATACTAAATCATTCTGCACGTTTATCACGTTTGGTTTCAGACTTGTTGGAACTTGCACGCCTTGAATCGGGAGACGTAGAATTGAAACAATCGCAATGTCATCTTAATTCTTTCCACGAACCCATTTTGGATGTATTTGAACCGGTTTTGGAAGAATCTGGGTTAATCTTGAATTGGGATATTTCCGAAAACATACCACAAGTGAGTGTAGATCATCAACTTTTCATGCAGGTCTTTGTGAACCTTATTGACAATGCGATAAAATATACGCCTGATGGTGGTGAAATTGAGGTGTCAGCGGAATTGGGTGGCACAAACTCTGACGCTGCAAATGAGGTAGTCGTCCATGTAACTGACTCAGGAATCGGCATCCCATTAGAATCACAATCTCGTGTTTTTGAGCGGTTCTATCGGGTTGATAAAGGACGTGCCCGTAAAATGGGAGGTACTGGTTTAGGATTAGCAATTACCAAACATATCCTACTGTGTCATGACGGACGGATATGGTTAGAAAGCGAGTTAGGACAAGGCACCGTGTTCCATTTTGCATTACCAATTGTAGGTCAAGTTTAGATCTGCCACGGTTGTTCTGTCCATGCCATTTCCCAAAATAAGTATTCATAACGACTACTGAGTAAAAAATATCTTTGAATCCTCTCTTTTTCGAAAGAACTGCTATCTGAGGTTATTTCGTTGAGCAGGTTACGTAACCATTCACCTAAAGCAAGGAATTCAGGAGAGGCATACATATCTATCCATTCTTGATAGAGCGGTTCCGGTGAACCACCTTGTTCAGCAAGTGTTGTACCGATTTCAGCATAACCCCATTGACACGGGAGAACACCTGCAATAACGTCTGCTAACGTACCGATTTGTGCAACGTGAAGGATGTGTCGTGTATAAGCGTGTGTTGTTGGGGACATCTCAGCCGCTTCCATCTCATCAGCAGAGATACCGAATTTCTTGCAATAGCCACGATGCAGATCCATTTCGGTGTTCAACGTTTCGTTGAGCAATTGTGAAAAGAGTGCCATCGTTGCTTCATCGTGTGCTTTTATTACACCATAAGCAAAAACACGGCTATAGTCCAAAAGGAACAGGTAATCTTGAATCAAGTAAAACTTGAACTTCTCAGTAGGAAGGCTCCCATCCGCAATTCCTCGGACAAATGGATGCTTGAGATCCGCCTCCCAGATAGGTGCAGCGTGTTGTCTTAGTTCATCGGTGAATTTGGAATTATTAGTCATATAATCTCCTTAAATAGATAGAACAATTTATGGATTTTTTGTATATCATACCTTAAATATCGCGAGGGTGTCAAAATGTTTAAAAAACTTGGTATTGTTACTAATATTTGGGCAAAAGAGATAGAGAACGGAGCACATTTTTCAGATTTGATGGTGGAATTCGGTGCAAACGGTTTTAGAGATATGGAGGTGCGTGAAGGGGATTACCTCCGCAATTCTGAATTTGGTTTGCTCATTCAGCACATTGAAACCGTTATGCTGGACTATACCGATACCCACTTCAAAGTTATCTGTGATGCAATGTGGAATAATCCAACAAGTAACATAATTAAAGAATCAGAACATGCAGAACTGTTCACAGAGGTTTCTAATTTCGCCAAAAAATCATCAGGACTGACACTAAGTTATGCCATGTCTCACCCTTGGCTGTCAGCACCCAATGATATTGAAGACGACAATCAAAAGATAATTACGGCAAAGAAATTGGCATATCTGTTATGTCCACAACGAGCAAGATTGCGTCTTGTTGATCTGGATACAGAGGATGAGGTTGACGAGAACGCAGCGATTGCTAATTTACAACAGTATAAGTCAATTTTACCTGAGTATCCAATGATTTTTGCAGTAGAAAACGCTCGACAATCAGCACCGTTAACCTTGAAGTTGGCTGTTGCAGGTGATGCAAAACTCACTTATGATGAGACCAACACTTATCGTGCTGACGGAACGACCTTAAATCCGCCAAATGTATTTTGGGACAATGTCAAGATGGATAATCTTACATCAGTGCATTTCAAGCAGAAAACAGAGGCAGGCGTGTTATCAGAAGTCGCAGACGGATATGTTGACTTCAAGGCAATTACCCAGCATTTGAAGACAAAAAAGTATACAGGGGATCTATTACTTGAAAATGCACCAACTACAAATTCGTTGGTCAATGCACTAAATAGCCGAGAATATCTACTCAAATGTTAAATGCTAATATTGTTGGACATCTGAGAGGCTGTTTAGTAGATTGTCTTCTGCTTGTAAAACCTTAGACCAATTTATTAATCAATTATAGTAAATTTTACAAATAACTTTACATTATTCGATAGTAGGAGGAACTCCGATTCCCGACTATCAATCTATTTATGATGAATTCTGAAAACAATAAGATACTACACACGTAGGTCGGAGTTCAATACACGCACTCCGACCTACGGACAACGACTGTCAAAGTAATTCTAAATTCCACTATATACATCTACCGCAAACCAAGACTTTAGCAGTTGACAAGTTCGTGTTATACACTTGTCGTCGCTCTGGGACTGAAATATGCCAAATATAGGATAATTTTCTTCCAAACTATAGTAGAATTATTGAAGCCTTGCCTTGATAATACCCCAAGTAGTCGTCAATTTTCCAACAGCATCAACCGAAGACGGTTGTTGTCCTGACTGCTGAAGTTCGTTCTCTGTCAACGGACGATTCCAGACCTTGACTTCATCAATCAATCCCTTATAGAATCGATTTAGGTGCTCACCAACCCAAATTGACTGTCCACTGTTGATATCCAGAGTTTTGTCATCTACCTCATTAATCAACTCACCATCCACGTAGAATCGGAGTTTTTTTGCCTTCTGGTCTCGAACACCAGCGAGTACATGCCATTCGTTATCATTTAGGAAGTCTGTAGACCTTACACTTGCACTATTAGCACGCCCCTTGTCTCGGACAGAAAAACCCATCTTTCCGCGAGCAGCTGGGTCATCACCACTGATAGAGACTAACCATAAGGCTTCGGTACCCGGACGATAGTTGCCGACAATCCCATCGTTTTGTGGGGGTTGATCATCTGTTTTGACCCACACTTGTACTGTCAATGAATCGCCAGTGGAAAAGGTAATTGAATCAACCAGTGGCACTTCAACAAAATCATCCGTACCATCAAACTCTAACGCTTCGCCATGCTTCCCATCTACAACTTTTGCACCACCGTTAATTGTTCCATCGTTGCCTTCCTCAGACAAATCTTGGACGGTATCACCATCAATGGTGTTATTATCAAAACTCAGATGCAGCACTAATCCATCTGGTGGGTTGGCTTCGCTATATAGTGTAAAACTCATGATCATACAGATCACCGTGATAACAACAAAAACACTTTTCATGATAAACTCCTTTTGAGAGGTTTGTTAAAATTAGTAGGTTTTGACAATAGGAAACACACCATTGCTCAGAAATTGTTAACAGCACTCTTACAAAGCGCACCTACAGTCGAATATTGTATATTTCACCATCAAATTGTACTGTGACAGGAGGAAATCCTTTTCAACCGGGCACAACTGTAGTTTTCTGTTGGAATGAAGCATTTTGTGTGAAAACATCAAAAAATTAGATCAATTGACCTTTTAGGGTGAATTTTGATAGAAGATTATCCGGACGATGAACTTAGATATGATATTGACAAATTGGGTCTAACCCAACAACGAAGCAACAAGCACTTCCATAGTAGGTGCTGTACCGACATCAGGAAGGGATGACATTGCTGTCCATGTCTCGTATCCGCCTTGCTGCGTTAGTGCTTCGTCCGTGCAGATATAACCGATATAACTGTTTGCCAAACTGACAAGAAAAAGATATTTCGCATCGGACTTTGATTTGATGTTCAATCCTGTCTCAACGAAAACTTCACCCGGCAACGCTACAATTACAGCCTCACCAAGATGCAGCACTTGAACCGGGGCAGTCATCTGCTCGGGTAACTTCGCCAACCGTTGGCATTCACGCGCATAGATATCGACAAGACTATTCGGAATCGGTTGTCCAACCACCCAACTAAAGGGACCGGTTTCATATCCATCATAAGTCCCAGTTTCCACTGATAACACTTTTTCTGCGACTTCAAGATCCTCATCGGTAATCCGCTTTCGCGCAAAATTCAACGTGTCAAGTTTTCCGCTGAGTTCTAAGGTATCATGCATCTCCATGAACTGCATTTCAGTAATGAAATGTCCTGCGAGGACATTTGCCATTTTCACAGCCTGAGCGTGTCCTCCTGCTGTCCACTTTGTCTGTCCACTGAAATCTATATTATTGATTTGTCCCGATGCTGCATTCCAAAGAAGTGAAACACATGTCTCACCTAAATAGTGGCGCATGAGACGGTCAAAGTGTCCAAAATAATCGGCAGAGAGTGCGCTGCCATTGTCCGTGCCAATATAGTGAAGCGAAAAGTTTGCAACTGCCGAGATTGGTGTGCCACCTTCTGTTTCAACGTACATCATTGCGAGTTCAGGATCAATTGGACCGGTCGGTTTTACAAGATCGGGATGTTTAATCCCTGGATTCATACGGACAGTGCCATCTTTCATGTGCCAACGTCGATTGAATGTAATACGATCTTCAGATACACTTGCAAATCCAACTCGCGCTGGAACCAACCGCAACAGAGCGAGTTCAACAGCATCGGCAATTTTCAGCGGCACCCAATCGGTGTACTCATTATCCTCATCAACGCCAAGTAGATTAGCAACTGCAACTGCCGTATGCGTATGCGTTGCATTGACCATCACATGTTCCGGAGGTATGTTGCACCTGTCGGCGATACGTTGCTTTGCAAGGTCAACCATTTTCTGTGTGACGGCAATCAGATCACAGGTAACGAGAGCTATTCGTGTTGCATCGCTTTCAATGACAAGTGCTTTCGCGAACAGTTCATCATCAACGTTTTGCGCGTATCTCGGACGAAACCCACCCGGAATTGCTGTTCCCAGCGGAGGTGTAATATTTGATGTGGCGGATCCTGCTTTGAGAAACATTGTTTTTCCGTATGCTAAAATTTAGTGGAATCGGTTTCTGTTTGCTCAGTTTCTGGTTCATCGTAAGTTTCAGTCTCATCCGGTTCTTTGACGGTAGGCACTTCACTTTCATCGTTTGCAGTTGCTAATTGCTTAATCCGTTTACACAGTTCCTCAAACAAGTTCGGTGCGGTTTCTGCTGCTTTGAGTTCAGCCGAGAGTTGGGTCCACTGCTGTTCAGACATGTCGTTTCGAGATTCTACGCTATATCTACGTTTTACATAGTTCCAAAAGTCTGCCTTAGTGATAGCGTTCTTATCAAGTTGATCTGATAGTTTTTCTGCAATAGCAAACGCAGCTTTCTGTGCGTTAGTGATATTATCAGCGGAAGGTTGTGATTTTAGTTGTTGTTGTGCATTCCTTCCTTGCACTTTACGCTGCAAATAAAAATTCAGCACTTCACGAATTACAGGTACAGGAAGTAATTGTTTAACCGCATTCCGTTGCGCTTTATGGACAGCTTTTGTAAATGCAAACGGATCAACACGACCTCCGTTCATCTTCGGTTGTTCATACGCACCCCACCGAGATGAACCTGTGATCGTATCAACAGCCTTGACGGTAGCAATCCAAGAATGCTCAAGTTCCTCATAATTCATCTCTTCCACTTGGATACCACCTCTACGGTTCGCAGCTTCGTTAATACCCGCAAGTGTCAATCCTTCAACGACACGTCCACCACTGTTAAATGAATAAACATAATCCTGTATTGCCTGTCCAGTCATCAGTTCAACAATTGCTTGGTCATCAACTTGGTCGACGACTTCATAATCAGCATCTACAGGTACAATTTCATTCTTTTTTTCTTCAGCCATCGTATATTACTCTCCATTAATTCTATTGTTGTTATTTTAGCATAACATATTTTTCATTACACATCAATATAATTTTACATTCGTTAAGTAAAAATTCAATATCTTGTATGTTTGTGTATCCTATGATACTCGTTCATAATGCTGTTTGTCAAGTGAGGGTATTCAGGAAGATGCGTAAAGTTTTTAGCATGTGTGTTGTATAAGAACGACGCATTCTGTTGGAAGAAAAAACTGTCATTACTATCTGACTTATAGAAAAATGTAAAACTTTAGAGTCAATCCTGACCATATTTGTCATATATAAGCCGTAAACCCAGTGTGGATATAGGTCTATAGATTTAGAGTAAAACAGTCAATATTGCGATTGACTCTAAAAACTCTAAAGTATGACATTTTTGAACCATCCAATTGAAAAGTCTGCTTACCGATATTTCAATAGGAATTTGTCCCCTAAAACTGAATAATCCACGAAATCTGTGTAATCCGGTGAATCATGCAGAATACCATACGGGGAATACCTTAATGGCATTCATACCGTTGATTTCTTGATTTGGCGTAAATCCGTGATTCTGAAAATGTTGAATCGCGACAATTGAATGTCTCTGTGAATATATCAACAAATCCTTGAATAGCATACGCAATACTGATATAATAACATACGGTATGGAGTATCAAATCAATGACAGTCGCACTTCTCAGTATGCAGTCAATAACCAAAGAATTTCCGGGTGTACGGGCGTTAGATGACGTAAATTTTGAGGTGCACTCTGGCGAAATTCATGCCCTCTGTGGCGAGAATGGGGCAGGTAAGTCGACATTGATAAAGATACTGGGTGCTGTCCATCCACACGGCACTTATGATGGACAACTAAATATAAATGGTGTTGAACAACGTTATCGTAACGTACGTAATGCAGAACAAGCTGGTATTGCAGTTATCCATCAAGAATTGGCACTGATACCAGAGATGACGGTTGCGGAGAATATCTATCTTGGCAGAGAACCTCGTAAATTTGGCATTATTGACAAAACACGCATGTATCAAGATGCTGGACATCTGTTAACACAGTTTGGATTGGATATTCCGCTACACAGACAAGTATATAAACTTGGTATTGGGCAGCAACAACTTGTTGAGATAGCGAAGGCTTTATCTCGAGATGCGCGCATGCTTGTGCTTGATGAACCGACAGCAGCGCTGACAAAAAGTGAGGTGGATATCCTCCACAAGATATTGAAGCAACTTCGAGACAAAGATGTTGCATGTATCTATATTACCCATAAACTCAAGGAAATATTTCATATTGCCGATAGAGTTACTGTGCTACGGGACGGAAAAACAGTTGCAACACAATCAATTGATGAATGCACTGAAGATAAACTGATTTCACAGATGGTTGGACGCGAGTTGACAACTTTCTTTCCAGATCGTATAAACGCTTTGACATCTACATCCGAAGCAGCAGTTGCACTAAAAGTGGAAGACCTATGCACCTATCCATTAGAACCACCTCAACTTGAGAACATCAGTTTTGAAGTGCGATGTGGTGAAGTACTTGGAATTGCCGGATTGATGGGAGCAGGTAGAACAGAGTTGATAAATACAATATTTGGAGCATATTCGGGGAAGTGGAGTGGTAGTGTCTATAGAGATGGAAAACCTGTGAAGATTCACTCACCCCGTGACGCAATACGACAGGGAATGGCGTTGGTCAGTGAAGACCGGAAACAGTATGGACTCATCTTGGAAAACGATGTTGTTCGGAACATGACGCTTGCAAGTCTCGGTGTATCCAAAGAGATTACTTCATTTGGTGTATTAAATCAAAATGTGCAATATCAAAAGAGCATGCACGCTGTCGATACGCTACGTATTAAGACAACCTCGTTAGATATTCCTGTTCGTCAACTTAGCGGGGGAAACCAGCAAAAAGTTGTTTTAGGTAAATGGCTAATGACTCGTCCGAGTGTGCTGTTTCTTGATGAACCTACACGTGGGATTGATGTTGGTGCGAAAGCAGAAATCCATGCTTTGACTGCAGAACTGGCAGACAATGGGGTTGCTATCGTCTTAGTATCCTCGGAACTACAGGAAATACTGGGGATGAGTGATCGGATATTGGTTTTACATGAAGGCAAAATAACAGGTGAATTTGCAAACGAAAATCTAACGCAAGAGGATATTTTGCGGTGTGCGGCAGGGACGTAATGGAAAAGGTATTTCGGACAGAGAGTCCAGATGAGACACAAGCTATTGGTGAGAAACTTGGAAAAAGGTTGAAACCCGGTGATGTTATTGCTTTGATTGGTGATCTGGGATCAGGAAAGACATGCTTAACCCAAGGTATCGCGCGGGGTGTGGGTATCGCTCAGAATGAGGTGGTCAGTAGTCCGTCCTATATCCTCATCAACGAATATAAAGGGAACATCCCTATTTACCACATTGATCTATACCGACTTGAAACCGCTGCTGAGATTTCTGATCTCGGATTAGGTGAGTACATTGACAGTGACGGTATATGTATTATTGAGTGGGCAGAACGTATGGAAAATGGTTTGCCCAATACCTGTATAACTATTCATATTACGTGGGAAGATGAAAATACTCGATCCATCAAAATACAACATTCTATATCTTGATAGTGGTTCCGGTATCGGAGGTGGACAACGCAGTCTCCTGCTTCTACTAAAGATGTTGGACAAAGAACGTTGGACACCTTACGTAGGATGTCTCGGAAATAGTCCGTTTGCATCGGAAGTAGGAAAAACAGATGCACATGTTGTACCATTGACACTTCCAGAAGCACATAACAAAACCGATAAAGTACAGCGATTTACAATCCAAGACTTGCTGAATGATTTTCGTCAACTCCGTGTTATCGGACAACTCCACAAGGCGGTTAGACAACATAGAATTGCGCTTATTCATGCGAATTCTCTTTCAGTTGCCCTACTCGGTGGTGTCGTTGCAAAATGGAACCGCATTCCGATTTTAATGCACAAACGTTATGCAACTTCTTACGGTATTCTTGATAAGATATGTGAGAAACTACTCCAGCGCGTGATTTTAGTATCAGAGGCTACACGATGGGATTTTGCTTCAGAGACAAAGCAGACCTTAATATACAACGGAGTGGATTTAGATGCTTTTCAAGCAACACAAGCAGAAGTGGAAACTCTACGAACCGAACTCTTTTCGGGTCAGAATGGGTCTGGACATGGGGGAGAGAACTCAAAAACTCGGTTGGTTGTAGGTGTTGTGACTCGGATAACACCAGAGAAGGGTATCCACTTTCTCGTCAAAGCAATGGCTAAGTTAAAAGAAAGTGTTCTCAGCAACTCAGCTGATGTCAAATTGCTGATTGTTGGCGGTCCTTATTTCCAGAAGGACTACGAATATATGGCTTCGTTGAAGCAGGAGACAACTGATTTAGGTGTTGCGGATTCTGTCATTTTCACCGGTTTTTTATCTGATACACGCGTTGTAACATCTCTGCTTGATATTGTGTTAGTGCCTTCTATAATCCCAGAGGCATGTCCACGGACAATAATTGAGGCGATGGCAGTTGGCAAACCTGTAATTGCTACGCCGCTTGGTGGAAGCAAAGAACTGGTTACATCTGAAACCGGTATATTGGTCTCCCCTGAAAATGCTGAGGAGATCGCATCTGCAATCACCGAACTTGCGACAAATCAAGATCGTTTAGTCCGAATGGGTAAAGCCGCCCGACAACGCGCCGAACAGTTATTCAGTTGTCAAAAAAACACGATCTTGACAGAAACTGTCTATACTGAATTATTGACAGCACGTTGATTTCTCAGTTTTGTTGAACACTTGTATGGTAGATTCGTACACACATTACACAAGCGTAGGTCGGAGCCAGCAAAGCAACCTCCGACATGGGAATATGAATTGAACAGAATGTAAAACCTAAGGGAATAGTAATGGATGATCAAAGAGGAAAACTGGGTAATCCAACGCAGGATGCACAGGTTGGTCAAGGTAGACTGAACCAAGTATCTGAGTTCATAGACGAGGAAATCGGAGAAACAGCCAACTGGGTTGAGATTTATCGTACCAACGACGAATGGGAAATCAAACTTATCCAAGCGACTTTAGGTGCACAACAGATTCGTTGCCGTCCAGTACAAATGAAACAGGAACGTCAAACAGCGTTATTTGTTGCCCCGGAACATGAAGTTACCGCTCTTGAGTTGGTAAGCCGTATTGACGTTGCTATTGCGAACACTGAGTTAGAAACACAATCTGAAGAACAAGCAGCAGCCCTTACACAACGCGATATGGCTGCTATCACACAAGAGAATCAACAACTGCAGATGACCGATTCTGGTGAAACTTTACTTGCACAACGAGAAGATATAGGCAGTGTAGTCTATGTTGATGGACAAGGTTTCGAACTACGCGTTGGTTCGGAACCCTATACAACTATCGCAGAAAAGGATTGGGATGAATTCACCGATTACAGCGCACAACGTCAAGAGTTTATTATCCTCCTTCGACACGAATACCCTACACTTTATGAATGGATTCAGCAGGAAAAACTGTTAGCAGAATTCATCCGACTTATTGAGATGACCTATCAAGATGGTGCACCTGTCCCCGTGCCAAAACGGCAATACAACGATGTTTCCGAACCAGTAGATACAGATACAACACCATATAATTCTTATGCATTATTGAGCATAACAACAGTGGTTATCTCACTGATTACAGTGCTTTTTAGTGTTCCATCGCAGGTAAATCTTGTGTTAGCTATGGTTTCGGTATTATCTGGTGTGATTGCGCTATTCAGAATTCGTATGCAAGCGGAGCGTATCACGGATGGTGAGAAAACGGTGGGTAGTCCGATGGCTATCTGTGCGATTGTGTTGGCATGTCTAATAGTAGTATTTGCGTGGTGGTTGGCTCAGCGTCCTGAACCGGAAATGCCAGTGAATCCACCTCTTCGTGAGCATGATCATAATGCGGATCGGTAAGGTAAATCAGACAGAAAACACCCAATAGACAGTCCGAATTGACAAATGAAGCATACTATGTTAATCTATTTTTCAGTGTACAGTGGAAAATGTTGATTTTGGATGCTATCGGACAGACATAGATAGAATTGTATCTTTATGAATCTAACTCTCGATAAATTGGAGGTAATACCTGATGCTACGGATTGAAATTCAATCACCAGATCTTGAAAAAGAGGTAAACGCCTTAATCGGGGTTGGTCTATATCCTGATTCCCACACATTGATCATTGATGCACTTGAGAAATTGGTAAATAACAAAAAAAAATCCCGTCTTGACGCTTCAATTCAACTCTATCAAGCAGGGGAAGTAACACTTGGGAGAGCTTCTGAGCTTGCAGGGATGCATCGTTATGAGTTTGAATCAGTGTTAGAAGCAAGAGGTATCTTAAAGATTGTTGAGGTAGACTCGGTAGAACAGTTGGAGGAAGGTGTTTCGCGCATCAAAAGTCTTCATAAAGAAAACTGTAGATCCGAGGAATAGTTTACTTTGGTTTTAGTAGATACCGATATTCTTTCAATTTTTCCAAAATCGAACGTTCCTTAATGAAATTCTGAGAACACTCTGGGAGTTAGGAATTTTGCCATTGTCTGAAGTAAGGAAGGTAGTCACTGAGATTGAGACGAAAGATTCTCTTAAATTTCGATCTACAGACACAATTTTCAGTTTAAGTAAAACGAAATAAAAAAGGCAACACCATTACAAACAGTGCTGCCTATAATAATTACAAACACAACCTTACCTACCAGCTTTGAGGAGTCCCCACGCTGTGGCAACTTTACCCTTTGGATCAACAGGTAAAGGACCATCGGGTCCATATACGAGTACATCTTCATATCGGGCAGTAGTTGCCCATGTTGCAACACCGACTCTGCCTACACCATCTCTGGTTGTATCGTCTACTGTTGCGACCTCTTCATCATCGATGAAGAGAGTATAACTGGTAGGTGTATTGACAATCTTAATAGCATACCATTTGTTGGTATCAATGGTGTGATCGCTGTGGGCACCGGCTATGCCACCACCCCATGCTTCAACTTGCGAACGGGCATTACCCCAGCCACCGAGGTTCCACCAGTATTCTAACCGTTCCTGATTTCGCATACGCGGAGGGTGTTCGGCAAGGGCTTTTCCTCGGGGTTCCATTGTGCCTTGACAACGAAACATAATCAGGAATCCCTCAGCACCGCCCATTTTATTTCCCCTCACTTCATAAGTGTACTCATTTACATCTTCATCCCAATAATCATCTGCAATAATACTCATACAATTGGAATCGTTTGAGAGTTGATGGTATTCATCATCTTCAACTTCCCAATTACCCCATAAGGGTACCCATTTCTTTTCAGTTTCGTTTGCGTTATCAAAATCATCCTCAAAATATATTTGTGACATCCCCACCGTTGCAATGCCGAATGTAAGACAACACAAGAGGATAAACAGTACAGACTTTTTCATTTAACAATGCTCCTTTTTTGGTACGGTTTACATGGTAATGAACCGTATCTTCTGTTTTAATGGTTCAGTGAAAATTCTGCTGAATTCAGTAGGACCCAATATAGGTCTTCATAAGCCAAGTATTTATCTCTATATAGGCTACGTTCTAAGTAGCGTTGGAAATAGGTTTGTTCTTTAGTAGTTGGTTTCCGAGACAATACAGTGAGGTACATATACTCAACTCGATCTTTCATATCACGCCAATTATCAAGGACATAGTGAACAAAAGCACCTCGTTCTTTGTAATCCGCACTGTCATTGACGAGAGATCCGTTAATCATCATCAATGCTTGTGGTACTGTGCCGTTGAAAGCTTCAATTTCTTCCATTTCACCATTGTCAAGCAGGAAAAGGAAGCGTTTCAGGTGTTCACGTTTCATACTATCAACTTGTCCAGGATCTTTACGTTTCTGTAGCCTCTCAAAAGCAGTTGCTTGAAGCATAGAATAGAAGAATTGCTCCGCACTTAAGGGTTTCATATAAGCGTGTGAGTAATATATTTCATCGTCCTTGTTACTCTTGTTTGTCTCTGAACTTCTTTGATATGTTTTTGAATTAAGGATTGTTCGCATTAGGTGTTGCAAGTCAAACCCATGCATAACGAAATCTTCTGCCAACCAATCTAATAGAGCGGAGTTCGTAGGTCTATTTTCAGTTCCAAATCCATCAAGAGGTTCAACGAATCCACGTCCCATAAAGTGCTTCCATATACGATTTACGATGGCTTTGCTAAAGTAGGGGTTTGTTGGAGCAGTCATCCATTCAGCGAGTGCTTCTCGTTTCCTGATGAGTTCACCTGTATATTCAGTTTTATCAAGGAAACGCGGCGGTACAGATGCCTTCATACTATCAACATATATTGTACGGTCCTGTTTTGGCGTATTTTTAATGAGAAAATTCTCTATCATTGTCTCATTACCGTACATATCCATAGTCTTAAACTCGTCCATCTCCTTGCTTTCAATACCTGTGAAGAATGCAGCGATACCGTAAAAATCCTCTTGAAGCCATGCTTCTGTTTTATGGTCGTGGCATTCAGCACACTGCATCGGCAAACCAAGGAACAGACGTGAAGTGTGAGATGTCAAAAAGACAGGTGATCTTTCATAACGCAGCACATAGTTTCCTGCTGCATTGTCCTTTATTTCACCATCTGCAGCGACAAGTTCACCAACAAATTGGTCATAAGGCATGTTTGTGTCTTGTGCATCACGCACCCAACCCGTTAGTCCGATGCGGCGGTCATCCCCATCGTCGCGTCTACCGATTAACCAGTTCACCCATAGAAGTGTCCAATACTCAACCGATTCTTTACTACCGATCAACTCATCAATTTTTTTGGAGCGTTTGTTCTTTGAACCATCGTTGATAAAGTCTCGTACTTCTTCCGGATCCGGAATTTTACCTGTCATATCTAAATGAATACGTCGTAAAAATTCCGTATCAGATGTCTGTTTTGATGGTTCAAGTCCTTCTCGTTTCAAGACAGAATCGATATGTCGATCTAAATGTTTGGTACTGGATGGGACGTATAAATCAGTAATATTTACCGTAGTGACGGTGGCACAACTTGCTGCCAATAATACGAATGCAAGAAGCGTCACCCAATTCCTGCTTTTCGTCCATTTTGTTGTCTTCATCGCGTTTCTCCTCATATACTGTTATACAAACCCCTTAATTCATAATATATTTTAAGTTTACCTTATCTTTTTGTAGTTTTCAAGGGAAATAAACATTAATCCCATCGCACACCAGTTGGAATGATTCCTACATCTTCACCGCGTTTCATCGCTTCTGCTGCATCAAGTATACTGGCAATGTCATGCTGAGGTGCATAATCCAATAAGGTTTTGATTTTGGTAAGGTCAAATTCAAAATAGTTAGGGTTGGTGAGTTTTATATCTGCGTAATCCATCCTGTAACGTTCACATAGATACGGAATTACTTCTTCGAAATTGAATATCCCTTTTCCTCCAAGCGTGAATTCTTCACCGACTGCAGCATCCTTTTCTAACCCTAAAACCAAACCTTGAACAATATCACGAATATCCGTAAAATGCTCTTTATATGCCCGACCATCGGGGTTACGTTTTAGGATAAACTTTTCTTCTCCGTTCCACGCTTTCATCACAGCTTCTGCAGTCTCTAATTCAACTGGATCGTTACCCTTATAGTTTTTGTATCGGTTATAGATTGTGCTAAAAACAAATAATTTTGGCAACCCGTCTTCGTTGAGAAATTCGCTCGGTTCTATAACAGTCGCAAACCGAAACACTGTGGATGGTACGTTGTATTGGTGATGATACGTCATGCATAGTTCTTCACCAATCCATTTTGTTAGGAAATATGGCATGTGGTGATATTTTGCTGCCATATCTTCTGTTACAAGTTCGTTGAATAGTCTGCCTTTTTCGGTAAGTCGCCAATAGATTGCTTCGGTGCTGGCATATATGAGTCTATGAATGTCTTTATTGAACTCGCGGACACATTCTAAGATATTAAGTGTACCCATCCCGTTTATTGCAAGATACTCTCGGTTGTTAAACGGACCCCCGAAAGCTGCAGCAATATGGTAGATAGCGTCTACACCTTCAACAGCTTTTTTCACGTCTTCATATTCTCGCAGATCACCGAGGACGGTCTCAACCTTGTCATTACCTTTCCATCTATCTACACGATTGGCATCACCGGGATAGGTGAAACAACGGATTTGGTGTCCCTTTTCTAAAAGTTTTTTGGTTAGGTTTGATCCGATGCGACCTGTACCACCTGTGACTAATATTTTCATTTATTCTCCCAAAAGCTAATGTACATTACTAAAAATTCCTATTAGAAAACGAGATTAAAATCTGTAACGATTATCATGCAAAGGCATACGCGTTAATCAATTAGTGGTTTAATTTAAAATGTAACAGCATACCCGTCAGTTCTTGGATCAGACCCTCCGATGAGTGCACCTGATTCAGAATGAATCTTGATCATCTGTGCACTGCCTGGTCCACCCCAATCTCCAACAATTTGTAACTCATGACCTTTCTCTGCTAAACCTTCTTGGGCATCTGAAGAAAATCGTGATTCTAACTGTAGGTGATTAGAACAGGTATGTGGAATTGTGGATTCCATTGGGTTCTGAAGACTACGCCAACGCGGTGCAGAAACTGCCTCCTGTGGTGTCATGCCAAAGTCAAGGACATGCGTGACTAATTGTAGGTTCGTTTGTACTTGTGTATCTGCCCCTGGCGTTCCACATGCTAACACAGGTTTACCATCTTTTGTAACAATGACAGGATTCATAGTATGGCGCACACGTTTACCCGGTATTAGGCAATTGGGGTGGTCCTCCTCCAGATGCCAATAGGTCATTCGGTTATTTAGTAGTATGCCTGTATCTCCTGCGACTAAACTGGATCCGAAACCAGATTGGATACTTTGTAACACACAGACAAGGTTTCCTGCGCGGTCTGCAGTACAGAAACAGGTAGTATCTTCGTGTGCTTCTGGTCCTCCTGCTGGAACATCCACGGCTGCTTTCTCCAGATCAATTCGTTTTGCTTGTTCAGCAGCGTAAGATTTAGATAACATGCCTTCTATGGGTACATCCACCCAATTGGGATCTGCCATATATTTTTCTCTGTCAGCGAAGGCGAGTTTTTTCGCTTCAACCATAAGATGTACACTCTCTGCAGTATTGCATCCTAACGTTTGCAAATCGAATAACTCAACAAGGTTTAATTCCTGCAATAAGATATGTCCACTTGAATTGGGTGGCATCTCATATACCTCATAGCCACGGTAGTTAACCTGTATAGGATCATCCCAGTGTGCCTGAAAATTTGCGAGGTCTTCTGCTGTTAATAGTCCATCATAGGCTTGGCTGAATTCGGCTATGGTTTTTGCAATCTCTCCCTTGTAAAATATATCTCTGCCATCTTTAGCGATTTTACGTAAGGTTTTGCCGAGATTGGGATTTGCAAGGAGTTCGCCAGCAGGGATCGGTTCACCAGCGTTTGTAAAGATAGCGCGACTGTCAGGTTCACCAGCGAAACGTGCGTTTTCACCTCTGAGACCACCCGCGAGTCTATGACTCACTGGAAATCCTTCTTCACTGAGAGAGATGGCAGGTTCAAAAACTTCTTCTAACTTGAGAGCACCGTAACGTTCATGGGCAAGGAGCCAAGCATCAAGAAGTCCTGGCACGGAAACACTTCGCATGCCTTTCATCGGAATGCCGCCGTCTTTGAGGTATGTTTCACGTGTTGCGGCACGTGGTGCAGGTCCTGTTCCATTTACAGCATAGACCTGTCCTGTTTCTGCCCAATAGACGAGGATAAACCCATCCCCACCGATACCTGACCCAGCAGGTTCCACAATACCGAGTGCGGCTGCTGTTGCGATTGCAGCGTCAACCGCATTTCCACCAGACATCATTGTTTGTATGCCTGCTTGTGACGCGAGCACGTGTCCTGATGTAACCATACCATTTCTGCCCATCACAGATGGACGAAACGCTGTACCGTGTGGAGATTGCATAGAATACCTCCGTACTAAGCTAACATCTTCGCGGCAAATGCTTCCACATCAACGCGTTCGTGTGTGCGTGCAGATTCGTTGCATGCTTCCATCAGTATCCATGTGCCGAGTGTGCTTTGCTGAATCCATTCTCTGTCTTTACCAGTGGTAATTGCATCAGCGAAGGCATCAAATTGGAGCCGGTCGTCTTCAATCAAACCCCCATGTAGGTCTTGAAGTGTAAGATTTTCAATTTCTTGTCCAGTTCGGAAAAGTTGCAAATGTCCTCCATCTCTACGTAGGTCACCTTCTTCACCGTGGAATGTCCAACTTCCACTCCAACCGTAAGCCCCCATGTGTCCTGCTCGAGTGCCAGCATAGGTGAAAGGAGCACCGTTTGCGTATTCCATCAAAGCGTTTCCACCCGCGGTACCCCAAGCGTCTATCTGCCCCAATGCAGGGTCACGACGATTGTGAACATGCGCTGTAACATATTTAGGAAGTCCTTTCGCACCAACAAGTTGGTCGAGTTGGTGGCTACATCCAGCATGAAAATAAAGTCCATCAATATAAGCATCAGGCTGCCGAGAATCGGGACCGGTAAACAGGTTTTGGCGGATCCAGAATCTGCATTCTCCACCCAACATTTCACCGATGCCGCCATCTTCGCGCAACCATTCACGCATTTTTGCTGCTGCAGGATTCCACCGTTTATTTTGTCCTTGCACCAACAAAGTACCAGGGTTCGCTTTGTGTGCTTGAATGATATCGAGAAATTCAGCTTGTGTCGTGGCAATCGGTTTTACACAGATTGTATGCATGCCAAGGTTCAGACTCTCAACGATGAGTTCTGCATGAACAGTCGTAGAAGCGTAGATAAGGCATGCTACAGCATCGTGTTTCTCTTTTGCTTCGGTAATTGTTGTGTAGATGCATTCTGACAAGCCTTCTGGGGCACCGTTTATTGATTCAACACCTCTTTTTGCTGCCTCAAGGTTAATATCTACACACGCAACAGGATCCAATCCGTTTGTGTTGACTTGTGCTTGTAAACGTCCGTGTGCGAAATGCGTGCAGCCAACATGTATTGTTGGAATTGCCATATATTGGTCTCCTTATGCCTAAGTTCTGTTCGCATTTGTAGTGATAGGTTGATTTATTCTTGTGAAATCTCAACAGTTGGGGGATTGATGAAGTCGTGGTATTTCTGTGCTACTTTACCCTCAGTGGCATCCCCAGCGTGAATAAGTACACGGAAACGGAAGTGCATCTCCCCACCTTCTTTTAAGATGTAGGAGCCATCTTTAGATTTATCACGTTCAAATGTGCCACTTCCAAAGATGTTGCTTCCCATTAAGCCATAGTTACGGACGTGCCAATAGGTCGGATAGCGTGGATTAACAATGTGATCATACACAACAATTCCGACAGGTGTACCTTCAACAATGCCAGAATAGTCGCACCAGTTAGCACGTTTTCCCCATGTTTCACCTTCGTTGATGCCACCGAAAGCGTTCTCAATTTTTCCCCCATCTGAGGCGTTCATTGAAGGATTCACGCGAATACACATGATTCCCCCCTCCTTTGTATCCCCAAAATGAACATCCCTCGTTGAAGCAATAAAACTCAAATCAAGTTCAATGATAGTTCTATCTTCAGGTAGGTTGTAGATACGGAAGTTCTGCTTATCTGTCATCAAGACTTCACCATCCTTCGTTTCCCAGTTGTTTTCGGTATAAATTCTTCCTACAACTGAACCACCGTGTTTTTGTGTGAAACCTTGATGAATAACTTTTCCGCAATTACTGCCTTCACCCCACAAGTCAATGTCATTGACTTCCCCATAGGCAACATAAAGTGAACGGTGATGAACATGATCTTTTGAGATGTCACTTGTCTCACCGCGTGTCACTTCCCGTCCATTTGGTCCCAATACAGGGAAAAAATAAGGTCGGTACTGGGTTTTACCATAACGAAACGTAGTAAATTCTCTCCCATTTAGCGTGATGTCAATAGTATCAGAATCTTCTCTTAACTGAACACCTGTTTTATCAACAGTACCTTCTGAGAGGGTATAGGTCCGGGTTGCACCAGCGGAGAGACCGTCCAGTATCCATGCTAAAGATATTGCATCACCATCTGCGTTTGTGATGCATTGTGCAGAGATCTCCTCTCCGCTTTCTGTATCTGTCAGGATAACATCTCGGTTGGTAAATTTGCTAATATCGGGATGGTCAACATCAATAACAATCGGACATCCATCTCGGTCATGGAATCCTGCGTTGACAGTAAGTGTTAGGCAATTTTGTTTTGCCATAAATCTCCTCAATTTCGTTCAATCGTGATGATATTACAATAAAATACTAAAATAATCAGTCTTAGCTGCACATAACATAAAAACCGTGATGTATGTCAACTATTTGTCAGCGTTGAGTTCAAGGATAGCTTCCTCTTCACTATCATAATTCTCAAACACGGTTGCCAACCTACCAAGAACAAGGAGGTTTCTGATATGCGCGCCTGCGTTGACAAGTGCAGTTCGTCCACCTTTACGTGTGATAGTAACATGAACGGAAACGAGTGTGCCTAATCCACTACTATCCATTCGTGTAACTTCCTCAAGATTAAAGATGACCTTTGGTGAATCAAAGTGCTCTTCAAGTTCTTCATGAATTTGCTGCCTTATTTCAACATTTGCTGCACCGATCATACGACCAGTTGGACGTATTATAATAACACCTTCTCTGTGACGTATTTCTGCTAACATATTTCCCCTCTAAGTTATTCCGCATCTTAATGCGGAGATGTATAATAAATGTTAGTGTAACGAATTTTTTCTGTTTTGTCAAGGACGTATGGAAAATTGATGGTTTAAATCTAATGTCCTGTAGACGGAGCTTGAGGCCAGTGAAGTCCTCGTTGTCCAGATAGACTTCTGTTTGCAGATGGACGATATTCTTTATCAGGTAGACCAACAAGTTCACCATCTTGAACCCAATTTTCATCACCGCCATAGAGTTCGCCTATCAGATGATTCGTCAATCGCTCAAGGATTTCTGCATGTTCAGGTGATTCTGACAAGTCGTTTAACTCTCTCGGATCTTCATCTAAATCAAAGAGTTGCCGATAGTTACCCATTGCATAGTAGATGAGTTTGAAACGTCCCTCATGAATCATTCGGGTAGCACTACCACCGGTACCGACTTCACCGTATAACCATTCACGTTTTTTATCGCCTACCATCGGCATACCGTCCACTGTATCTGGAATATCAACCCCAGCAAGATGGAGAAGCGTTGGCATAACGTCCTGCCATCCAACGAGTCGGTCATCAACTCTGTGGTGTCCCACTCTGTCGTCCCCTGAGGCACCAACGAGAATCATAGGCACATTAGCAGAATCTTCATAATAGACCCGTTTTGCCCACATCCTATGATTACCAAGCATATCACCGTGATCAGAAGTAAAGAGTATTATTGTATTATTTAATAAACCTTCTTCGCGCAGTGTTCCTATAACGAGACGCAGTTGATGGTCAATTTGTGTACATAGGGCATAGAATGCTTGACGTGCTGAACGGATTAGATTTTCATTGTATCGTGTATCCTGTGCTTGACGCGATTTTAGCGGTAATGGCAGCTTATCACTGTCTTTAGACCATTCACCGTGAAAGGGCATGTCTATATCTATATCACGATACATATCCATATAACACTGAAGCGGTGCTAAAGGTGGATGCGGATGACAATAGGATAGGAACCAGAATCCTGGTCGTGTTGGGTCACGCCGTTTTATCATACGTACCATCTGCTGTGTGCTCCAGTTCGTTACATGGCAATCTTCTGGCAGATGCCAAGGTCGATTGAGATAATCGTTGTTGCACATGCCGTGTGCGAACTGCTGACCAGCATATCCTCTATCACCGAGAAAGAGTTCATAATCGTCAATTACACCGTATTGTAGTCTTCCTTCTTCACCCAATATTACATCGTCAAACCCGATACGGTCACGTTGTGGATAGACATGAAGCTTGCCGACTGCATAAGCTTGATATCCTGCGTTCCTAAATGTCTGTGCGATAGTAGGGAGTCCGTTGATTCCTTTCTTGTCATTGAAAACCCTGTCTTTGTGGGTGCGTGTTGTTGTTCCTGTCATCAAGGTTTTTCGGGCTGGCACGCAGACAGGACATTCGCTGTATCCATTAGTAAATCGTGTACCAGCGCGAGCGAGTGAGTCAAGTGTTGGTGTTTGGATATCTGGATGTCCACTGACTCCGAGTAGTGAATTCGGCCAATGGTCTGTTGAGATGAGTAGCACATGGGGTTTGTCAGCCATTGTGGTAATATCCTTTCACGTCTCTATAAGATGATTCTTATACAAATCTTATCAGATTCTATGACAATTGACAAGTAAAATAAGATCTATTCTTGTTGTAGTATTTTGATTATATTTGCATCACTGCAGTGTTAGTTAGATAAGGAGAATCAAACTGTGTGATGTCACCTGCTTGTAGTCCGGGGACTGGAAAAAGACGGACAGATAGAGGTTTATTGAGTTGATTTGAGAGGGTAGCAACATCAGTCAAAATAGCAGTGATCTGTTCTTTGGAAGCATCACCAGGGATAGGAATAGTATCCAAACCTGTTCCGCAAACAGAAGAATATAAAAGAAGACTATCTAAATTGAAATAACATTCTTCACTGCGTTTTCCTAACCCGACATCTTCAAGCACAGGAAGCATCAAACCCGAATACCCACACAATGGTAATGATAGAGAACGGAGTGTTCGTGTAATACCTGCAACGACAGTCAAAGTGCCGCTTTCACCAAAGTATCCAGGGAGTTGTTGTTCCAAAGCATATACGATGCTGTCATCACCCATAGGTGCAAGAGATGCATCAATACCTATAAACTTCACACCCCATTCTTTTCCAAGCGTTTCTGCTATTGCGACAAGTTTTCGCCCTTCTGACTCCATAATATCTTTCATGTCATGCAGGGCAGTATCTAAATCAGATGCATGTTTGAAAGCATGGTGCACAAAGTCAATTGCCTGCCATCCTATGCTGAAGTTAGTTCTGGTATCGTGCCAATATGCAGCTGGGAAGAATGGTGTATTTGGAGGACAGTTCATCAACGCTGCAAAGCGGAGGTTGCCGCAGCCTGCATAGGTATTATGTGCTATCTTATGGATAATGTCTGCTGTGATTTCAGCAGCTTCTGCAGATATTTGTCCAGATTGTGTTGTGAGAGTGGTAGTTGCATAGAGTACCTTACTCTGTATAATAACATCAGCAACAAGAGCAAGATGGGTTTTGGTGTAACGTTTCTCGGGAAAAATAGTTCCCAAGTTAAGAAATTCAATTCCTAATGCATTTGCATCGGACTCCAATGCAAGGATTGAATCTACATCACGCGTCTCATCCCAGATTTGACTGCTAATACGTGTCGTTTGAACTTCATATCCGCTGGCTTCAAAGGAGGTATGGCAGGCGGTGTTAAATTTTGCTGCACGTTGAAGTTGGTATGAAGAAAAAGGGAACGGGATGCCTGTGGTAATTGTTCGGATCTTCATGTGCTGTTAATGTTATCTTCTCCATAAAGTCCGAGATTTCGATAGCGTTCATAACGTTGTTGAATTAGTTGTTCATCGGTCATATCTATCAATTCATTCAGGTGCTTCTTTATTGCGCGTTTGACGTTACGGATAGCTGCTTCCGGATCTCTATGAGCACCACCCAGTGGCTCCTTAATCATCTGGTCAATGATGCCTATCTTTAACAGGTCTGGGGCAGTGGGTTTATAACCTTCCGTTGCTTCAGGGGCATGTTCACCTTTATCCTTCCATACTATTCCACTACATGCTTCGGGAGGTGCGACACAGTAGACTGCATACTCCATCATCAGCACACGATTGCCAACAGCAATTGCCAACGCTCCACCGCTTCCACCTTCACCAATAATAATCACGAGAATGGGAACACGCATTTGCATCATCTCTGCAAGATTGTCTGCGATTGCTGATGCTTGTCCATATTCTTCAGAACGGAGATCAAAATGTGCCCCTGGTGTATCAACAAAACATATCAAAGGTCGGTTGAATTTGTTTGCTAACTGCATCAAACGCTTGGCTTTTCGGTAACCTTCGGGGTGTGTATATCCAAAGTTCATCTCCTGACGTTCCTCAAGATTGGTGCCTTTTTGTTGTGCAAGGTAGACGATAGGCTGTTCTTCAAACCATGCTAATCCACCGATGAGTGCTCTGTCATCACCGTATAACTTATCGCTGCGGAGTTCAACGGGATCTTCAAGAAGAGAGTCAATGTATAGAGAAGACTGTGGACGTTGTGGATGTCTGGCTAATCGTACCTTATCCCATCGACTCAGTTTTTGGAAGGTCTGTTTTGTGAGCGTATCTGCATTCTGTTTGAGTGCGGCAATACCCTCTGTGAGATCTAACTCTGGATGTTCTTCCGTGAAAACGTCAAGTTGGATAAGATGACGTTCCAATTCAATTAGAGACTTTTCAAAATCTAATTCAGATGAATTCACTTATTATCCCTCTCAAATGGTTTTGCTAAACAGTTTACCGGGTAACTGCTGAATTGCGCCTTTGAGTTCCAGCATCAATAGAACACTGGAAACCTTGCTAATCGGCAACTGCGTTGTTCGGATGATGTTATCAATATGCGATGATGGAATTTCAATTGCATTAAATACCGTTGTTTCATCGTCAGTTAAATCTTGTGGTGGAACCATATGTGCAGTCTGAGTTGGTGTCTTTTCAATTGTTTTGTTTATAGGAATAAGTTCGGTTTTTGTGTCTTCAGATGATTGGGTAAAATCCACCTTTATTTGGCGTTCAGATACTGGTTTAGATGCATTAATTTGACGAATAGTATGTTGCGGTAGTGCTTCTAACAAATCATCCACAGTACTAATAAGCTTAGCACCGTTATCTATTAGCCTATGTGTACCAGTTGATAGTTCAGAGAAAATTTCCCCAGGAACTGCAAACACCTCTCTCCCTTGTTCAGTTGCAAGACGGGCAGTAATTAGTGCTCCGCTTCGGTTTGATGCCTCAACTACAACAGTTCCTAACGTTAATCCACTGATGATTCGGTTTCGTCTTGGGAAATTTTCAGATCTCGGTTTCATCCCCATAGGAAATTCTGATACTAACGCACCAGATTCAATAACCTTTTCTACCAATTCACGATTTGATGCAGGATAGATTAAGCTGAGACCGTTTCCCATTACTGCGATAGTCCTACCACCAGCCTCAAGTGCTCCTCGGTGTGCACAAGTATCTATACCTTTTGCAAACCCACTTATCACCGTCAAACCGCTGTTGACAAGTTGATGTGCCAACTGATAACTTACCCTACGTCCATAATCTTTTGCTTCTCTGGAACCGACAATGGCAATGCTCAGTCCATCTTCTGGTTTCAACTCTCCTCTGACGTAAAGTAGAAGTGGTGGTGTGTCAATTTCCTTCAACAGTGATGGATATGCTGCATCATAATAAGTAATTATCTGACACTCATATTCTTGGATCAATTCTAATTCTCGTTCTAATGAACATCCAAGTTTTTTGTGGATTAGAGATTCGCGTGCTGTATTAGAAAGTTCGTCAATCTTTTCTAATTCTTGTGGTGTAGCATTTAGGACTTTTTCAGCACTACCAAAAATTTTTATTAAGAATTGAACGGTTTTAAATCCTATTCCTTGTATCAGACTGAGATGAAGAAGGTTTTTTGTTTGCTGAGATAGCATTTCCGATATTTTAATATATTCTACTACAACCAAATAATTCTTGTGGTGAAATATATCCAGTTACTTCTTAACACAGGAACTGGGTTGTATTTCTGCTTATTGCATTGGCGAGGCATCAGCATCAGATGTTGGAAGCGCATAATAGATTTCAATTTCCTGAATCTCCCTATATTCTGCTGCTGTTGGTGCTCCAGTTTCAGATCTTTTATAACGGCTTTGACCTCCAACGCGACGTGAATCCCATCTACGCGGCACTTTCAGTCGAAACTTTGTTGACACAACTGGTTTTGAAAGTGTATATTTATATATGGGACGCATGTTGTCACGAATATCTTTTATTGTGACCCACTTTCCGTCACCATCCATATACTGCATTTCAAAAAATTCAAGTTGCCCTTCTTGTGCTTTTACGACGATGTGTTGGATTGTCTGAGGGACATTCCATGTTAATACTGCCTCAGTATAGTTGTCTGCTTCCTCTTGCGATGACCTATCCTTTTCACTTTCACGTATACTGGATGTTTCACCAACGGTATATAGATTGTCATCATGGAACTTAGGGTCGGTTCCTGAAGCCATTATAGCGATGTTTTTACCCCAGTTCAGAGATGGGGTAGAGGAAAGGATACATCCAGACAATCCAATTATAACACAGAAAATCACACACAATAAACCTAAACGCATGTATTACCTCCTACTCACGAGGAACGGGTAAAAACCGATCCATATTGTATGAAGAAAAGGCGGTGTTATAACAACATCCGCCCTGAGCCATAAATTAATGTTATTCTGAATTAAGTAAATCGTCAAGTTCTTGTTCGCGCTGATCGGTTTGTTGGTCTACCTCAACCTGTTCAGAGGTTTTATATCCGTATAATTCTATTTCTTGGAACCTGCCAAGGGCACGACGATTCGATGCTCTTATAAAACCAATGTTCTTTGACGTGAATTCTCGACTCTTTGCAGCATCGTCACTTGTTTTTATTACCCTTAAACGAACTCGGTCGGTAGGAAAAGGTGCTAATACTGAAACAGTAGTAGGATTTTTTCTTGCATTTTTTATTTCTTTAATTAAAGTCCAGTTTCTGTCAGTTGAAATGCTGTCTTTAGACACAAAGACATCAAATTCTACTATATTATCCGAATACACAACAATACGACGGATTTTCTTTTTTTCTGGTAACGTAATAACTACTTCAGAGGCAGGACTCATTCCTACAGTGCTTCCTGGAAAGACAGCCTCACCTATAGTGTTTAAGTTCCCATCAATTGCTTGTGGGGTTGTTGATTGTACGCCATCCATCAGTGAGTAATTATCACTCCACTCCTGCACAGAAAAAAGTGCGGCACATCCTATTAACAGCACAGAAAGGCAAAGTAGTGAAAAGAAACCTACGGTTTTAAGATACATTTGTAACTCCTTTTTACGCGCTTTTTTAGCGTTCTTATGTTTTGCGGTAGATACTGTAATATCTTTCACAAATATTGAATATTGCAATCGAGAATTCAGTCAAATAATGTGTCATATTTTAACATGTTTTGACACAAATAATTTACTCTACGATGTGGGTTTACGAAATAAATTTCCAAGTAGAACCCTCACGGGTATCCTTTATTTCTATGTTGAGTTGTTTAAGTCGATCTCGAATCTTGTCGGATGTATCCCAATCTTTCTGATTCCGCGCATCTTGTCTTATTTCCAAGAGAAGTTCAATCAGTGGATCAAGATTTTCTGCGGTTTTATCGCTGTTATGATCGTTGTTCGCATATATTCCAAGCACTTCACAGATTTCGGTTAGTTTCCTGAATGCACTCGCTAAGGTGTGCGGTAAAACACCATTTGATGATGCGATAGATTTATTAACTTGACTCACAAGTGTAAATATAGATCCAACTGCTTGTGCGGAATTAAAGTCATTATCCATTGCATCTGTAAACCGTTTTTGCATATTCTGTATTGCAGAGAGCAAATTAGTGTTTGTTTCAGATGAATTTGATGAGATGGCATCATCCGTTTCAGATCCTTCTGGTGCTTCATCATTATATTTTTGGAGTGCTTCTAAACAGTTGTTCAAACGGTTAAGCGCGGACTCAGATTTTTGCAAACTCTCCAAACTGTAATCAAGCGGGTGCCGATAATGAGCAGAGATGAGGAAATGGCGAATTACTTCAGCTGGATATCTATCTAATGCTTCTCGTAAAAAGATAAAATTCTCTTCTGATTTACCCATACGCTTACCATCTATCTTGAGAAATGCAACATGCACCCAATATCGTGCGAATGGTTTACCAGTAGCCAATTCACTCTGAGCGATTTCGTTTTCGTGATGTGGGAAAAGTAGGTCTTCACCTCCAGCATGGATATCAATTGTTTCACCAAGATGTTTCATCGCCATAGATGAGCATTCTATGTGCCATCCGGGTCTACCTGGTCCCCAGGGGCTCTCCCATGAAGGTTCCCCCGGTTTTGCTGCTTTCCACATATCAAAATCTCGTGGGTCTTCTTTGCGTTCATCAACTTCAACTCGGGCACCTGCTAACAAATCCTCTGGTTTACGTCGTGACAATTTGCCGTATTCATTGAAGGAATTGACTCGGTAATATACACTGCCATCAATGACGTAAGCCGCACCTTTATCAATAAGTGTTTTTATCAGATCAATCATCTCAGGAATATGTTCTGTTGCTTTTGGATGTACATCTGCAGGTTGGATTCCCAGTCGTTGTGTGTCTTCAAAATACGCCTGGCCGTTGGTCTGTGCAAGTTGTCCGGAACTGATTCCGAGTGTTTGCGCGCGAGCGATAATTTTATCATCAATATCAGTCAAATTTTGAACTAATTTGACAGTGTACCCTCTGAATTCAAGATGCCTGCGTATTATATCAGTAATAAGTGCTGTGCGAGCATTCCCGATGTGGATATAGTCGTAGACGGTGGGACCGCAACTGTACATTGAGACATGCCCTTCATTTAGTGGAGAAAAATTTTCAAGATCCCTGCTAAGGGTATTATATATCTTTAATCCCATTCACTATTCCTTCGTTATGATTATGCTTACAACACTACGTTATAAAGTTTTAGTAAGACACGCAATTGCTTGAGCAACGATTGCTTTTTCTTTCCCAACTATTCCTAAACCTTCCGCGGTTGTGGCTTTGACACTTATCTGTGTTTCTGAGATATCCAATGTTTTTGCGAGTACACCACGTATTTGTGGAATATAGGGTGCTAACTTTGGTTGTTGAGCAATCACTGTGCTATCAACATTTCCGATCGCAAAACCTAACTCACTAACCTTTTTTGCGATAGCACGGAGGAAAAATTGACTATCTATTCCGTCGTACCTTGGGTCAGTATCTGGAAAGTGTGTTCCAATATCACCCAGTGCTGCTGCACCCAAAATCGCATCGCAAATGGCGTGTGTTAATACATCCGCATCTGAGTGTCCTAATAATCCTAATTGATAAGGGATTTCTACGCCACCCAAAATCAATTTCCTATTTTCAATAAGCTGATGAACGTCGTAACCTATCCCAATCCGCATTTATTATCCAATTTATTATAACGTGAGTTCCATAAATCAAGATGACCGAAACTCAAAAAGTGTATTTTATAGAATCTGCAGATATTTTGTAGCACAATCTGTTAGATTGTGTCCTATAATGCGCAAACTAAAAGTTTACACTACAAATACGGAACTCATATTATTATACCTTATATTTTAGCATTTAGCAAAGTTTCAGCAAACTGCAAATCTTCTTGGGTTGTAAGTTTCAGGTTCTGATAACTCCCCATAACCAACTTAACAGATAATCCCAGTTCTTCTACTAATGCTGCGTCATCTGGAGCGTTTATTTCATTTTGGATCGCATTTTGGTGTGCTTCAAAAAGTATAGATTTACGAAACACTTGTGGTGTCTGCACACGCCATAACCGATCCCTTTGAGGTGTATGCTCAATGAATAAATGTGGGTCGGCTACTTTAATCGTTTCTTTCACAGGTACTGCAGAAATAGCAGCCCCAAATTCTTCAGTTGCCTCAAGACATTTGAATATAATATCGTCATCTATAAACGGACGTACACCATCATGGATTACAACAAAATCAACATCATCTGAAAGTGCTTTCAGCCCATTGAAAACAGATTCTTGTCGAGTTTTACCACCTTTGACCAGTCCACCAACCTTCCTATAGCGAAAGGGTTCTATTACCTTATCGTGGCACATCTGAAAATCCGACTCGTCAACAATTACAAATATTTCATCAATGACGGTGTGCTGTTCAAACCGTTCTATTGTATGTGATAAAATAGGTTTATCACCTAACATCAAATAAGGTTTTTTGACGGACAAATTCATCCTGCTACCATGACCAGCAGCAGGAATTAGGACAGATATTTTACTGTTCATCTGCTGCCATTTCATCAATAACCTTTCACAGATGAAGCGTCGTCTACATTTCGTGCAAAAATCATCTGACCAGTACTGGTTCGCAACATCTGGGTGACTACAACGTCAAGCGTATGTCCTATGTACTGTTTTCCATCTTCAACGATCACCATCGTCCCATCATCAAGATAACCCACACCTTGATTTGGCTCTTTCCCAATTTTCTGAAGATGAACTTGAATAATTTCTCCCGCGACGACAATTGGACGGATAGCATTGGCTAATTCGTTGATATTTAGGACAGTAATTCCCTGCAGTTCTGCGACTTTGTTTAGGTTTAAATCATTTGTAATGATTTTTGCAAAATGTTTGCGAGCGAGGTGTACGAGTTTTGCGTCAACTTCATCAAGGTGTGGAACATCTTCTTCAATGATTTCCACTGCAATTGATGGACTATTCTGAAGTGAGCGTAAAATATCAAACCCACGTCGTCCCTTATTTCTTCGCAATAATTCGGTTGAATCCGCTATATGTTGCAACTCATTCAGAACAAACCGAGGAATTAGCAGTGTGCCATCAATGAATTGTGTTTCACAGATTTCAAGGATACGACCATCAATAATCACGCTTGTATCTAATAACTTAAACCCGTTAGAATCGTCTGTTGCAAACTGTGTACCCATTTGTGTATAACGGTACGAACTAAACAGGCGCACGACAGGGAGGCTCTCAGAAATATAGTATCCACAGACCATTCCTATATAACCGAATCCAAGGACAACTACGATATTTAGTATTTTGAACAACCATCCAACATCTTGAGTAGGTGGTAAGTCGGATGGATTGAGGAGATGCCATCCCGCCCATGATATTAACAGACCAAATATGAGACCAAAAACACTTGCAACATATCTACGTGCTTTGGATTGATGTAGCAGTATTTCACCTACAACAAGGACAAATGCAGCACCTAACCCCACAATACCGATTATTATGTCTTTAGTTAGTAGATAGCAGCCAAAAGCACTGAATAATATAAAAGAGGAACGAATTACCTTAATATGCATAGTTCTTTACCACATTGATTGTAGCGTTGAAACTCTCTTCATCGCTAAAATGAACTCTGTTTCGTAGATAATTATCAACACGCCTGAAAACAACCTTATAGGAGTAATACACGTCCGAAAATATTATTTAGATTTATAATAAAACACTTAAACTGTCATATATATTCTTCACACCAATGAGGTCAATTTTCTCATTGATTTCTAACCCTTTCTTGTGATAATCAGGAAAAATTGCTCGTGTGAATCCGAGTTTTGCAGCTTCTCTGATACGCGTTTCAATATGCGGTACTGGTCGAATTTCGCCACCTAATCCAACTTCGCCAATGATAACTGTTCGCGAATCAATTGGTATGTTTCTGTGGTTTGAAATAATTGCTATCAATACACCTAAGTCTATTCCAGGTTCATCTACACGTAATCCTCCAGTAATGTTAACAAATACATCCGAGTCACCCATGTCCAAACCGATTCGCTTATTTAAAACAGCAATTAACAAAGCGACACGGTTTCTGTCAATTCCAGTTGCTGTATTGCGCGGTGTTCCGTAATGAGTTTGAACGACTAATGCCTGTACTTCTAACAATAGGGGTCGCGTGCCTTCCATGCTTGATACAACCACGGAACCAGAAATTTCTTCTTCTCTTTCGCTTAAAAAGAGTTGCGACGGATTCTTGACATCTACCAATCCGTTGTTCTGCATCTCAAAAATACCGAGTTCATTAGTTGATCCAAATCTATTTTTTATTGCACGAAGGACTCGGTAAATATGATGTCGTTCTCCTTCAAAATATAGTACTGTATCAACGATGTGTTCTAAAACCCTTGGTCCTGCTAATGTGCCTTCTTTTGTTACATGTCCGACAAGAAAAATGGGTATGTTCTTATTTTTTGCACAAATCAATAGTTGTGCTGCGCATTCACGAATTTGAGTAATACTCCCAGGTGCAGATTGGAAATCAGATAAAAATACTGCTTGGATAGAGTCAACTACAACTGCCTTAGGTTGTAAGTTCTCAATATGTTTTTCAATCTGTTGTAAGTTGTTTTCGCACAACACATAAAGGCTCTCAGAAGTCACACCGAGTCGTGTTGAACGTAGTTTGGTCTGGTTAACAGATTCTTCACCAGTTACATAGAGTACGTCCCCATATTTACGGCTTAAAGCATCGCTTGCTTGTAGCAACAGTGTTGATTTACCTATACCTGGGTCACCACCGATTAAGATAACGGAACCGAGAACGATACCACCTCCCAACACTCTATCAAACTCAGGCATGTCTGTGAGTAGTCGTTCCGTATCTGTGGTCGATACGTTTGAAATTACCTCCGGTTGATTTGTATGTTGTCCGATAACTCGATGTAAAGGAGAGGTCTCAACAACTTCGGTTTCTTCAGTAAAACTGTTCCAAGTTTGACAACTTGGACATCTTCCAAGTCCCCTCGGTGTAGTATAACCACATTCTTGACAGACAAATTTGTTTTTAGTTTTTGCCATGGGAATCTACTTTTTACTGAAAACTAATGGTCAATGACTTTCCACATTAATAGTCTTTTATCCTCAATCTCCTATTTTGAAGTATTACCATTCACTCGTGATTAACTTCAGTCCTGTTGTCCAACGTCTGTCCTCACTCCGCCAATTTTCGACTCCTCCGACGATGTGGAAACCACGTAAAAAGCGCAAGGTCATCTCAGCGTTGAATTCCGGTTTATCACTTGTTAGCCCAACACTTTCAATTCCTATACCCAAACGATGCGGTATAAACCATATATCAACACCTGCTCCAAATTTGGATCGTATGATTCCGAGTCTACCCTGCAGATAGTCGTTAAAATTATAGGTATATTGAGCTTCTACATCAATTATTTCATCCCGAATACCGAGTCCAAAACGGTACTGTCTCTTTGCGGGAGGCACAGGTATAAATGAAAGTCCAAATTCTGCTTGTAAATTTTCTTCCACACTTAGATAACGAAGTTCTGCATCCAAAGAAACATCTGGAAGCTTAAAGCCTTTTAATTGCTCGTCTGTCTGCTGATATAGATCCTTAAAACCTATTAGGACCTCATTTAGGTTGTTTAAGGTTCTCTTGGCATCTGTTAACGGTTCAGGATTATTCAGAAGTTGGGAGACCGTACCTGGTCCATGTTGTATTGTATATAAAAGTTCGTTAAAATTTTTCTCTATAGAAGTAGCCGCAGATGTTGCTATCTTAAGGTTTTCAATAATTGGAGCGATATCTTCACTACCCTTTTCAATGAATGTACTCCCCTGTGAAATGAGACCAGAAAGTTCGGTTTTCAATTTACTTGAATCATCCCGAAATTGCGTCGCTAACCTCTGAAAATCGGATGTGCCTTGCTGTAAATCAGATAAAATCTTATTTACTTTTGGAAAATTCCGGTCAACAAGTGTCAACATTGAACGGCTAACATCGCTTATCTGACTACTAAGGATTAATGAATCGTTTCCGAGTTGGGTCAATAGTTGGTTTACATTACTAAGTGTCTGTTCAAATCGTTGATCATTTCTTGATGCTAGTTCCATCAATGTTCCAACTGTTTCATCCATGTTCTTATTGAACTTTTTAAGTGTGTCACCTGTTAACGCTACTAACTCACGCGTTTCCTTTATCCCTTGTTGTATTTCTTCCTGATTTGCTTGAAGCAGTTCGTTTGCAGCAGAGGTTAACTCAATTGCCTTACTCAAACCTGAACTGGTTTGTTCAAGTAATTCCAAGGGATTCACTGGATCAATACCTATGATTGGAAGATCGGATGGTTGAAGTGGTGGATTGCCAACATCCCCATTATTTAACGCAATATATGTCTCCCCCACAAATCCGCTCATAGATATTCGCGCATCTGTTCCTTGTCTGAGCCACTTAAAAGCGTTTTTAACTCGGGCACGAATTTCAACAGTATTCGTTTCCGGCTTCAATATAATATTTGTCACCTTACCAATAGATACACCGGAAAGAAACACTCCTGAACCGACATAAAGTCCGTTTACAGCCTTGAATTTAAAATGTATTTCATCCCCACTTGTTCCCCAAGGTAAGTTTGTTGCGTTGGTGAGTAAAATAGCAAGTAGTATAATTGCAACAACAACCATCAATCCCACTTTTACAGATGGACTCCAAAACTTCATTCAGTTTTTCTCCCTGTGTATTTTCTCAACGTTGGATCATCAATATTCAGAATCTGATCAGGTGCACCAAAAAGTATGAACTGCTGCAGAATCGGGTTATCTTCATTTATCATAGAATCTGGTGTGCCGTAAGCAAGTTTCTTACCTTCATGGAGCATCACCATGAGTGTCCCTACGCTGAAAGCACTGTGCATATCGTGTGTCACCACCACCGAGGTTACTTGCAATTTCTTATTCAAGTCGCGTATTAGTTCGTTAATTTCATTGCAGGTAACGGGATCAAGTCCAGTTGTTGGTTCATCATATAATATGATTTCAGGATTGAACGCAAGTGCCCGAGCAAGACCAACGCGTTTTCGCATCCCACCACTAAGTTGTGCTGGACGTAATTCTTGTACACCGTCTAAATCAACTAATTTTAATTTTTCATCGACGACCTTACGCATTTCTTGCTGAGTTAAATCCGTGTGTTGATCAAGCATAAATGCGATGTTTTCGGCTACACTCATTGAATCAAATAACGCTGCGGATTGAAAAAGCATACCAATTTTCTGTCGTATCTGATTCATCTTTTTCCTTTTAAGTTTTGTTATTTCTGTGCCATCAACCCATACCTCTCCGCCATCTATTGAGAGTAACCCAGCAATAATCTTTAGCAGAACGCTTTTCCCACATCCACTGCGTCCTAAAATAACAAGTGTTTCACCCAGCGGCACCTCAAGGTCAATACCGTTTAAAACATTTTTTTCACCAAAAGATTTTCTGACGTTTTTAATTGAAATCATAGATTAGTTTTTAATAATCACTTCTGAAGATAATCCACTATTGCTAAAAAGAGGATAATACTTAAGAAAATCCCAGTAAATTAAATAGGATATGGTTTAGTATAAAGTCTAACACCAAAATGGTAATCAGAGAAATAACTGCAGACCCTGTTGTTGCTGTTCCGACACCTTCTGCGCCACCTGCGGAAGAGATGCTGAACCCCTTATAGCATCCAACTGCAGCAATTGCCATACCAAATGAAGTTGCTTTGATTAGACTAATAAACACACTACCAATATATAGATGTTGTTGAACTTGTAAAATATAGAAACTTCCATTGAAACCGAACAGAGTTACTACTGCAATATATCCACCGAAGATACCGGCAAATGTTGAAAAAATTGTAAGGGTAGGGAGCATAATCGAACAGGCGAGAAAACGTGGTACAACCAGATATTTTACAGGATTTGTTCCCATCACCTCCAAAGCGTCAATTTGCTCGGTTACCTTCATCGTAGAAAGTTCTGCTGTAATAGATGCACCAATACGTCCAGAAAGCACAAATGCGGTTATCATCGGTCCCAGTTCTTTAACCACAGAAACACTAACAAATTGTGCGACAGATCCTTCAACAGCATACGGTTTCAACTGAACATACCCTTGAACACCCAGCACCATGCCTGTAAAAAAACCGGATACCAAAACAACCGTTAAAGAATTAAACCCGATAAAAAGCAGCTGTTTCATTAACAGGTCAAATTGCCACGGTGGTCTAAATATTTGGAATATCGTTTCTGCAAACAGCCGAAATGCCTCACCTATTTCAGATAACGTGTTGTATAACCGATTTTTTAGTAAAAACGCCAACCCATTTGTAGGCGCTGGCGTAGAAGTAGGAGGAGTCATATAATAATTTTCCAACCAGTGAATTGTAATTAACTCGGATTTTCAAAACGCATCTGCTTTTGGCAGAAATTCAGCGGTACATCCCCAATCGGACCGTTACGCTGCTTTCTAATTAATAGATATGCTTCAACTATTTCATCTGTGAAATCTACTTCATCATCGTTAAAGTTATCACGGTGTAGAAATGCAACCAAGTCCGCATCTTGTTCAATCGCACCTGATTCTCTCAAATCAGAGAGTTGTGGTTTTCTGTTGGGACGTCGTTCAACTTCTCTATTGAGCTGTGAGCATGCCAGAACAGGGACATTCAACTCCCATGCAAGAATTTTCAATCCGCGTGAAATCTCGGAGATCTCTTGTTCCCGTCCATTGTAACGTCCTGTCCCTCGAAGCAACTGCAGGTAGTCAACGATTATCAGTGCGAGATTATCATGTTCTCCTTTCAAACGTCTGGCTTCAGCGCGAAGTCCTTGTACTGTCATTGCACTATTGTCATTAATCAAAATTGGAGCTTCACCGAGACGATCTGCACTCTGACCCAACGGTGCCCAATATTCGTTACTCATCCTTCCTATACGCAAACGTTCGAAATCAATCTGTGACTCAGCAGAGAGCATACGCATGGCGATATCCTGTGCTGGCATTTCCAAACTAAAAATTGCTACAGGAAAATTTTGTTCAATTGCAATATTTTGTGCTATATTCAGTGCTAAGGAAGATTTTCCCATGCTTGGACGTGCAGCGATAATAGTCAAAGTTCCCGGCTGCAACCCAGAGGTCATATCGTCAAAATGTATGAAACCTGTTGGAATACCTAAGTAACGTTGTTTATTGTGATGGAGTTTTTCTATTATATCAATATTTTTTTTAAGCAATGCACGAATATGTTCAAAACTCCGTTTAGTACCAGATTGTCCAAGTTCAAAAACAACTTCTTGGGATTGATCAAGCACTTCACTGATTTCAATGCTTTCATCATGTGCAAGTTCGCGAATTTGATTAGATGCGCGACTTAAATGGCGACGGGTCGATTTTTCTCGTAATATTTCTGCATAGAATTCTGAACTTTCTGTTTCTACAATAGGAGCTTGTAGTTGATATAAATAGTCTGACCCACCAACTCTATTCAATTGCTCTGTCCGATTTAGTTCATTCGCAACAAGAATCGGATCAGCATCATTGACACGATTAAAGACAGCAAGAATCGCTGTGTATATAAGTTGGTGGTCTGTCGTAAAGAAAGCATCAGATGTTGATCCAAGTAATGCCTCTATACGAGGAATTATAGACTTTTCGGTCATCATTGCACCCAGGACAGCCTGTTCAGCTTCTTTATCCATCAGGGAGTCAACTGCTTGCATTTGCATGCCAATTCCTCCTCAGATTATACTGTGGTGAAATATGATATTCGAAATGTCGGTTATTCTTCTCTTTCAACAACGACGCGTAACTCTACTATTACATCTGCATGGAGTTTTACTGAGACAGTAAACGCTCCAAGTTCACGAATCGGTTCAGTAAGTTCTATAACACGACGATCAAGATCAATGTTTTTGGATGCACGCAATGATTCTACAATATCTGCAGGTGTTACGGAACCAAAAAGTCGATCATTTTCACCTGCCCGTCTTGTAAGATGACATGTGACATCAACAATTTGTGAGGCAATTTCGCGCGCGTGTTCTCTATCCTTTGATTCTTGCTGGTCAATTACACGTATCTGATGCTCAAGAAAACTTCTATTTCGCTCTGTGGCATGCACTGCCAATTGCATAGGTAATAGATAGTTACGTGCATAACCATCCGCAACTTTCAGAACATCCCCAGGGGATCCCAAGCCATCTATGCTCTTTTTAAGTATAACTTCCATATTTTCCATCCAAGTAGCAATATAATCTAAAACGATTGAAGATCGTATCTTAAAAGAAATATGCGCTACTGATTATATATTTTTCAATTAATTTACCTTGTAAAAGGTAATAATGCCATATTTCGTGCACGTTTTACCGCTTGCGTTACCATTCTTTGTTGTTTTGCCGTAAGTCCGGAAGCTCGTCGACCCACGATCTTTCCACGCTCGTTGACAAACTTCCTCAGTGTATCCACATCTTTGTAATCTACATATTCCAGTTTGCTAAAACGAGATCTGCGACGATATGCCATATTATTATTACTCCTTATTAGAACGGGATATCATCATCTGTTGATGTATCACTTCCTCCAGTTGATGAACCAGACATTTGATCAGGTTGTTCTTGCATGGGGGTGGTATCAGGTGGTGTGGCTTGCGTGTATCCACCGCCTGCTTCATCACCATCCTGTCTACCTCCAACAAATTGGAACTTTATGAGTCGAACTCTAAGTTTGCTCCGTTTTTCTCCTTCAGGTGTTTCCCAAGAATCAAACTTGAGTGCCCCTTCAAGGAAAATAGGACTTCCCTTACTAAAATATTCATTAACAATTTCGGCTTGCCTGTCCCACGCTTCAACATCAACAAAACAAGCGATCTCTTTCTGTTCACCAGTTTGTTTGTCAGTATAACGTTCATTCATAGCAATACCAAAATTCGCAACTGCAGTCCCACTTGGTAAATATTTCATTTCAGGATCTCGAGTGAGATTACCCATCAAAATTACCTTGTTATAACTTGCCATAATATGCTCCTTTCTTCACTCAGTATCCCGGAATATTGACCTGGGATATATAAACAATGTATATAATTAAACTGATTTGTCTGTATTATCTTCAGCAATTTCTATATCTTCGTCAGATTCAGATGTGTCCTCTCCAGATTCAGATGTGTCCTCTCCAGATTCAGATGTGTCCTCTCCAGATTCAGTCGTATCTTTGACTGTATCACTATCTGTACTATCTGTACTATCAGTTACAGGCACTTCATCTTGTGATGCTTTCAACTTTTCTATATCGCCATCATAGAGCACAATCATGTGTCGCAAAATTGCTTCATTGACACGAAGTGCTTGATTCAACTGTGCAATGAAACTTGCTTCGCTCTCAAATACATAAACTACATAATAACCTTCTGTACGTTTCCGTATTGGATATGCTAAACGTCTCTTTCCCCAAACATCAACATTAATAAGATTTCCGTCACCTTCAACAATACCCTTGACGTTTTCAGTGAGTGCTTCCGCCTCATTCTCCTCATGGTCAGGGGTAATGATAAGCATAAGTTCGTATAGTTTCAATTTATATCCTCTCTATGGACTCACGGCTCCACTGAATAATCAGGAAGCAGAGATTGGTTTGTATATTTTTCTATGTCTCAAATAGCCTTTTGCCAAATTGTTAAGTGTGTTATAATTATAACACATTTCGCTGAGTTTATCAAATTTTAAACCTTAATTGTTACTGATGTATGACAATTTAGGTTTCGGTAAATTTACTAATGACAGACTTGACAGTTTCAGTCCAGAAGTACATTCAATTGCCTGCAATCGCAATTATTGAAAGGGTTTTGAAATTCAATTCACACAGTATAATTGTTGTTCGACGAAATTCTAACCGAACTATCCAACGAATAGTATAAGCCTAAAACTTTAGAGTCATTCCTGACTATAATTGCCATATATAAGCCGCAAATCCAGTTCTGATAAAGGTTTGTAGCCTTATACAAAAATTGAGAAAATCAAGATTGACTCTAAAAACTCTAAAGTTTTACATAAAAAATCCACTCAATTGTTGCGAATATATAGTAAAAGCGGTTACCTAAAAGTATTATGTAGATAGGTAATTCTTTGTTGTAAAACGAACGCATCCCTACTGTATTACTATTCACCGTTTAGAAATACGACAATTGAATATCTCTGTTCTGTCCAGTCATTTTCATTGACATTTCACTACTCTTGATGTATTATAGGATTGCAATGTTTCCAGTAATCTTATTCAATCGAAAACGAAAACATAAGTAAATTTAACAGAGGATTATAATGCCCACAATTTTGGAAAGGTATCATAAAACCTTCGCAAAAGACAGAGAATTGGCACAGGTAGCAAGCCAACTCTTTCCCGATGGTGTAACACACGATAGCCGTTATATGTTTCCGTTTCCAATTTATGTTACCCGAGCAGATGGTCCCATTAAATGGGGGCTTGAAGACAAAAAGTTCATTGACTATTGGGCTGGACATGGTGCATTACTGCTGGGTCATAATCCACCCGAAGTTGTAGAAGCGGTATCTACACAGATGCAACGTGGCACACATTACGGGGCATGTCATCCTCTTGAATTAGAATGGGGTAATCTCGTAACGCAACTCGTTCCCTCAGCGGAACGCGTCCGATTTGTTAGTTCTGGCACAGAAGCAACACTCATGGCAATTCGTCTGGCACGAACATATACACGTAAGAACAAAGTGTTGAAGTTCGCAGGACATTTTCACGGTTGGCACGACAGTCTTATCTTCGGGGCATACCCTCCCTTTGATATGTCAGTTCCCGGAATTCCACAAGAGGTGCGTGATACAACTCTTCTCTGTCCACCCAACGATATCGATGCTGTTGAAAAGCACCTGAAAACTGATAAGGATATTGCTTGTGTGATTCTTGAACCTACGGGGGCATCATTCGGTATAGTCCCGACAGACGGTGTGTTTTTGCATCAACTACGTGAACTTACTAATGAACATGGCGTACTCCTCATTTTTGATGAAGTCATAACCGGTTTTCGCGTTGCACCCGGTGGAGCACAAGCACACTATAACGTTATTCCTGACCTGACTACACTTGCAAAAATACTGGCAGGAGGTCTTCCTGGTGGGGCACTCGTTGGTAAAAAAGAGATACTTGACTTAATTTCTATGCAAGCAGAGGAAGAAGGCTTGAAGATGCCACATCCCGGTACGTTTAATGCTAATCCACTCTCTGCTTCTGCCGGCATCGCAATGCTTAGAATAGTCAAATCCGGTAAACCGCATGAACACGCCAACCGAATCGCACAAAAACTCCGAAATGAACTCAATAAAGTCATTGATACATACGGATTAGATTGGGTGATTTACGGAGAGTTTTCTGGTATCAGGTTTCTGATAGGACATGGTGAGAAAGATATGCGGGCAACAGAATTCGACCCGTACTCTTGGGATTACAGAAAACTTAAAGGGAGTAATGACGAAGAATTGCTAAAACATCTACGATGCGGTTTGTTGCTCAATGGTGTTGATCTTGCTACCAACGGAGGAATGACAACTTCCGCACACACAGAAACAGACATCACAAATACAGTACAGGCATTTGAAAAGACAATTAATTGGATGAAGGCGGATGGTTTAATCTTGAAGTCAAATTGATCAAACAAAGGTGTTCCTTGCGTTTTACCTGTTACAATGGATTACTATATAAACCCATTCGGAGACGATTCAAACACTGGAAGGTCTCATAAGCAACCTTGGCAAAGTATTGATCGGATAAATGCAACCCAACTTCTACCAGGGGATTCAGTCTGGTTTCAAGCAAATCATACATTCAATGGTAATCTCTATCTTCCTGATGCGGATGCTGATACTGGAGATGAACCAATCACATTCGGTTCATACGGAGATGGTAGAGCGACAATTCAGGCAGGTAAAGGTACAGGTTTTTATGCTAAAAACATCGGTGGGGTGCGGATAGTTAATTTATCATTTGTAGGATCAAAAGAAAATACGAGTTCAGGAATCCGTTTCGTCAACACGTTACCAGAACATAGAAAACTGACAGATATCCATATAAGTAAGGTAGACGTAAGCGGTTTTGGTAATGTAGGAATTGACATTATCGCGTGTCCGATTGATAGAAGTTGGTCTGGGTTCAAAGATGTAAAGATTACACACGCAAATGTATATGACAACGGTGATGCGGGGATAAATTCAGTCGGAGTATGGAATCCAATAGAAAAAGGATATTCACATACTGATATCTATATCAACAACTGCCGTGTCTATAGAAATGTAGGTATTCCCGGGAAAGGGCATCATTCCGGAAACGGTATAGTTCTCGGTCAGGTAGAGTATGCCACTATTGAGTATTGTGAAGCATACGAGAATGGGATGATGAATGATTACGAAGTCGGTGGTCCTGTAGGGATCTGGACATGGGATTCAAATCGTGTTGTCATTCAGTACAATGAATCACATCATAACCGAACTGGAAGTAGCAAAGATGGTGGAGGATTTGATCTGGACGGAGGGGTGCAGAATTCAATTGTTCAGTACAATTATTCACATGATAACGACGGTGCTGGGTATCTATTAGCACAATTTGAGGGTGCGAAACCATTTCACAACAACATTATCCGCTATAATCTCAGTGAAAATGATGGACGAAAGAACAGTTATGGTGGTATACATCTCTGGTCTACTGGAGCAAATGGTGGCATTAGAAACACGGAAATCTATCAGAATACTATTTCCATCTCTAAATCCGATACTGGCAATCCTGTTGCTGTTGACTGTAAAACAGAGGGTATTCGCAACATATACTTCTACAATAATATCTTTAAATCTGATAGTCATGCAATGCAAATTCGGGGTAAAAACAATCCAGAGGTCGTTCTTGATAATAACATTTGCTCAACTGGCTAATTTATTTTTACTGTTGGTTGTCCTATAATCTTTTGTGTATATGACCTTCACATCGTATGATTGTGGTATTCAGAGTTATGTAATTCCTGTGATACAACGACCTCCTTCATCAATTGCCGCAAAAAATAAGGAAAACAAGACCGACATCAATGAAAAGATTACCTAAAACGAACTTAGAAAGGAACAAACGAGAATGAAAACAATTACCTATCGTGATGCTTTAAAAGAGGCACTGATAGAAGAAATGGAGCGTGACGAAGCTGTCTTTCTCATGGGTGAAGATATTGCTGAGTATGGTGGTGCATACAAGGTTACGGACGGTCTATTTAAGCAATTCGGTAAGGATCGTATCAGGAACACACCTATTTCTGAAGCTGCTATTATCGGCACGGCACTCGGGGCTGCAGTTACTGGCATGCGTCCTGTCGCTGAATTAATGTATATTGACTTTACGGCAGTCGGTATGGACCAGATTGTCAATCAAGTCGCTAAAATTCGCTATATGGTGGGTGGACAGTTAGATGTTCCTCTGGTTATTCGTACACAAGGAGGTGCGGGACGTTCCTCGGCTGCACAACATGCACAAAGTCTTGAAGCATGGTTTGTACATATCCCAGGACTCCTTGTTGTGATGCCATCTACCCCGTATGATGCAAAAGGATTACTAAAAACCGCTATACGAAACGACAACCCAATAATGTTTATTGAACATAAATTGCTGTATACTGAAGAAGGCGAGATACCAGATGAAGAGTTTACTATACCGTTAGGTGAAGCTGAGGTTAAACGCCAAGGAGAAGACATAACGATTTTAGCCACATCACGCATGGTATTGAAGGCACTTGCTGCTGCAGATGAACTCTCTGAAGAAGGTATTTCAGCTGAAATTGTTGATCCAAGAACACTAATGCCACTGGACAAAGAAACTATTTTTGATTCCGTTAAGAAAACCAATCGACTTCTAATCGCACATGAAGCTGTAGGCAGAGCAGGATTCGGTGCTGAGATTGCGGCACTTGTTGTTCGTGAAGCATTTGACTATCTTGATGCGCCAATTGAACGTGTTGCTGCAGCACCGGTACCTGTTCCTTTTGCACCGGTTATGGAAAACTTTGTAATTCCAGATACAGAACAGATTGTGGAAGCAGCTCGAAAGTTAGTTAGATATGAAATTTAAAACATAGTTAGAAAATGAAGGAGAATCACATGGAGATGATCGAATACTTGAATATACTCACCCCTAAACGTATCTTGTTTGTAATTCTTGGAGTGTTAATTATGATATGCCTTGCAACCAGTTTCTATACTGTTGAGGCAGACGAAATTGCTGTTGTCCTAATGTTTGGTAAATCTGTTCGCCAAGCACAACCTGGACTGCACTTTAAACTACCGCTTGGTATTGAAAGGGCGATAAGTATACCCGTCCGAAAAGTGTTTAAAGAGGAATTCGGGTTTCGCACTCTCAGGGCAGGTGTCCGCACGGAATATGACACCAGGGATTTCGGAGAAGAATCTTTGCTCCTAACAGGCGACCTCAACATTGCAGATGTTGAATGGGTCGTTCAATATAAAATAAAAGACCCAAAAAAGTTCCTTTTTTCCATCCGAGACCCTCAACGTGCACTACGTGACCTCTCAGAATCCGTGATGTGCCGTGTTATTGGAGATAGGACTGTTACTGAAGTGTTAACCGTTGGTCGTATTGAAATCGCTGCTGAAGTTGAACAATATCTACAGACACTTCTCGACTTATATGAAACTGGATTAGATGTTGCAAACGTAACTTTACAGGATGTGAATCCTCCAGAAAAAGTGAAAGCAGCATTCAATGCCGTTAACGAGGCAAAGCAAGAAAAAGAACGTTTGATAAATGAAGCGTGGCGAGAATACAACCAATTAGTGCCGAAATCAAAAGGATTGGCACAACAACAGATTTCTGAAGCAGAGGGATACGCGCTGAAGCGGGTTAACCAAGCACAAGGTGATGCAGATAAATTCAATGCAATACGAACAGAATATCAGAATGCGAAAGAAGTAACCCGCCAGAGACTTTATCTGGAGGCGATGCAGGATTTTCTTCCGCAAGTCAAGGAGATATATATCATTGACGACAAAGCCAACGCACCGATACCGTTCTTGCAACTAAAGGATTAATTCATAACATAGAATGTTAGTCGTTCTACAACAATCTGTTGTAGTGTACATAGTATAGAGAAAGCCATATAGGAGAACACAAATGAAGTTGAATATACTGATACCCGTAATTATTATCCTTGTTTTAGTTGTTCCGTTAGCCTTCAGTATGTTTTATGTTGTAAATGAAGCAGAACAGGTCGTAATTACTGAATTTGGTAAACCTATCGGAGAACCGATTGTTACTGCCGGATTAAAAATAAAAACCCCGTTTATTCAGCAGATCCATCGCTTTGAGAAACGAATACTTGAATGGGATGGTTCACCAAACCAAATTCCAACAAAAGACAAGAAGTTCATCTGGCTTGATACAACTGCCCGGTGGCGTATTAATGATGCACTCCAATTCTATCAGGCATTGGGAACAGAATTACGTGCGCAATCCCGCTTGGATGATATCATAGATTCTGCTGCGCGAGATTTAGTAACAGCACAACTACTGATTGAAGTCGTACGAGATTCAAACAGAGTTCTTAATCTTGATATAGCAGAACTTGAAGATACTGAAGGACAATTAGGTGAACCTTTGGAAGAGATTATACTTGGTAGAGAAAAAATTACTCAGATGATGCGTGAAAAAGTGCAACAAACTGTTCCACAATACGGTATTGAACTTATTGATGTTCAAATTAAACGCATCAACTATGTTGATGAAGTACGAGAAAAAGTATTTACAAGGATGATTTCGGAACGTCAGCGTATCTCTGAAAAATACAAGTCTGAAGGTGAAGGTGAAGCGGCAAATATCAGTGGACAGAAACAGAAGGAACTGGAACGTATCCAATCAGAGGCATATAAGGAAGCGGAACAGCTTAAGGGTGCTGCAGATGCACAAGCCATCCAGATTTACGCAAATGCACACGGTAAAGATCCTGAGTTTTTCGCCTTTCTACAAACCCTTGAAACCTATCGCAAGTCTACTAATGCAAGCACAAAGCTCATCTTGACAACAGATAGCGAACTTTATAAGTATCTGAAAAATAGTCAATTGTTGAGACGTTAAGTGTTGTAATACCATTTCTAATAAATAAAGTGCCATTTGCTGAGGACTACTTGTAGGATCGACCTCCTGGTCTCGACCGGTAAATCAAGAAATCAACGGTATGAATGCCTGTAGGCATTCCCCGGGTATGAATGCCATTTAGGCATTCACCGGGTCGCTCCTACAGAAGAAAGATGTCGGAGGTCGCGTTGCTCGCTCCGACCTACGAAGACTGAACCAGGATTTGCAGGATAAGAAATCGCGACCGGGAGGTCGCTCCTACAGAAGAAAGATTTCCAATCAACAATAGTTGAATCCGGTAATGGGGACAATAATTATTAGAATTTGGTATTATATATATAGACTGCACCAAGCCAGAAAATAACATAAACACCTTGAAGTAACCTTATCTAAAACTTCCATTGCAATAAGGTTATACGATTATGCCAGACAACTATTCCCATCGCAGTTCCAATCGCTGCACCTACTAATACGTCCGATGTATAGTGTCGTCCAAGATATATACGTGAGAAACCTACCAAACCCGCGCCAATGTAAAGCGGAATTCGCCACTTGGGATATTCATAACCAAGGATTGTTGCCGCACTAAATGCTATAGATGCGTGTCCTGAGGGCATAGACGGATTACCAAGCATATCATCAAGCGGACGTTTACGTCGAACTAACTGCTTAATTCCATAAGTTATAACTCCCGTGCTTATGTATGCTGACGACAACAACCGTCCTGTATTCTGATGTTCCTCATCTCCATAAGCCATGAGTAAAATAGACAATCCCATTATTGATCTATAATGTCCAAACTCTGTCGTCACCTCCATAACTGACCACATCGGTTCATTAGGTGGAGGGGTATCGTAAAAACGGTCAAAGAGTTGCTGATCCCATCGGACAAAGATATTATCAGCATTCGCATCTAAACTTGATATGAAAAAAGAAAAAAACAGTACATAGATGAGCGTTGTGTGCTTTAGTCGTTGCGATGCTAATTGTGTTGGTATTAACTTTGTCAGTGGTCTGTGTTTCAATATACTATCCGATTATTTTACTGAGCTGCTATATCTGTTTTACCAGGGTGCTTGTCGTTCAGGTAACGGATCGACTGTCCATGCCATCCGATGGATAAGCCGTTCCTGCATTTCCAATTTGACTGTCATATAGTTTGGTTTATCCCAGAGATTGTATGTCTCATCTGGATCATTTTCCAAGTCGTAGAGTTCACCGATACCTGTACCGTGTGCTACGACTAACTTATATCTTTCACTTCTGACCATTGTCGCGTTTGCAGTAGGTTCGCTGTGCCACGGCATAGCGTTGTAATACTCGCAGTAGACATCATCACGGTGCGAATCAAGGCATGTTTCACCTGTTAGCATCTGCAGCAGACTCTGTCCTTGCATACCCGGATAATGGTCTATATCACTTGCTTCAAGAAGTGTGGGTGCTAAATCAACCAATTCAACAAATGCATTCGAGCGCGTGCTGTTGTTCAACATACCAGGTCCTGAGATGATCAATGGCACACGGATCGCGGGTTCATAGAAATAAGGTCCTTTGAGATATATACCGTGGTCACCAAGCATTTCTCCGTGGTCCGATGTGAAGATTATAACTGTATTTTCTCTTTGTCCTGTTTCATCCAAAAAGTCCAGCAGCCTTCCAACTTGTGTATCAATAACATCTACCATTGCCCAATATGCAGCAGTTACCCAACGGTGGTCAGATTCGCTCATTTCTTGGTAAGGAAATCCTGATTTTCCACCATACGCGCCACTATGGTCAATTTGTTGCCAGATCGGTTTATTATCAAGTTCACCTTCAACATAATTTGGTAACGGAATTTCGTCTAACATTTCACGGTATCTTTCTAACGCATCAACAGGTGGGTCGAAAGCATGGTGGGGATCGAACATATTTACCGAAAAAAGCCACGGTTGTCTAAACCTTGATGCACTGCTGATGAACGACATAGTTCGTTCAACACTCCACGTCGTTTGGCTATGTTCCTCTGATGGAATGACTCGAACGTACTTTGAATCAGCAAATGGTGCACTACCTCTACGTAAACCCTTATCTGATAACCATTGAATATAATCGTGTGTTGCCCAAGCATCTGCTGGATCGTGTGACCAGAAGAATTGGTCATATCCATCGTCAATCCGTTTTTCTGTTCCTTTACAGACGCGCGGATTGCACGGGGCGAGGTGAAGTTTACCTGCCAATCCACAGACGTAACCAGCATCTTGTAGTAGTTTCGTTACCAAAACTTCGTCAGGTGGGATCGCTTGTCCATTTTGTCGACATCTTGTTGTACGCGGATAACGTCCAGTGAGGAAACTTGCTCTACTCGGTGTACATACAGGACTTTGTGAATAAGCGTGTTCAAAAAGTACACCTTCATGTGCAAGTTTGTCTAAATTGGGTGTTTGTACAAACGGGTTTCCGTAACAACCTAAGGTATCAAATCGTTGTTGGTCGGTACATATCCATAGGATATTGGGTGGGTTTTCACGCATCTATTTCTGTCTCTGTTTGCTTAGATTTTCGGTATCGGAAAAATGTCCATATACCAGAGGCAATAATGAGTATTGACAGACAGACGATACCGATATTGATTATATGCCGCCAACGATTCATTTGCCACAGACGTTGACCTGCTAATTTGGCTTCAGGAGTCCCTTTTTGTGCATTTAATTTTACAAGACTCCAGTATTTTTTTGCTACATCTGGCTGCTGATATACCTCTGCTAATTTTGCTGTAACTACCATATAATTTACATCATTAATTTCTCCTCTATCAATAGCATTGGCAAAGGTGCTCAGTAGCAATACAGTTAATTCAGCTGACATCTCAGGAAAATCTGTAGTATCTTCAATTCCGTTTTGGAATGCTTCCACTGCTTTTTGGTGGTCACTCCGACTGAATTCAAGTTCTGCTATCTCAAACCATGTCTTCTTAACCAACTTGATGGGTTGCTCAATTCCCATATAACCGTCAAAAGTGAATGTTGCTGATCCATGGTAGAAATCCCCCAGTTTTGCATAGAGCGTATATGCTGTTCCCGGTGATAGCATTTCAGATGCCTTCCAGTCCTGAAAAGAATAGCCTCCATCTTCTCCGACAATCTCAACATATTCAGTGCCGTCAAGTGATACCTCAGTTCCTACAACTGACATATCTGTTGGACCTGTAACAGAACCGAATACTGAAATCGGTTTGAGTGCCCAACCAAAGTTAATTACCTCACCTTGCGTCAACTTCAATTCAGCTGTTTTTGGTTCAGGACTATTATACCCGACTTTTCGAACAGAAACAGTATATGTTCCCTGCTGTAAGTTCTCAGTAAAAAGTTTGGGTGTCAATCCATTTGCTTCTTCGTTTAGAAGAATCTCAGCCTCTTCTGGAAAAGAAGTAACATTAATTGCAGGACTGAGTTTCATGACCGTCTGATCAACTTCCCCGGTAGGTGCAAAAATAGCATTTTCAAAAGGATTATCGGTCTGTATCTGTTGATATATTTCAATTACACTTATGTGTCGGTTATCATCTGAATCTATTGTTTCTGTGGACAATACATCAATGAGAACATGTAGAAAGGAATTCTTACCAGTTGCTTCTGTAGTTTCAGCTGGATGAATTACATTCAATGCAGCGGTACCAAGTATATCTCGGTTGGCATAATAGACTGTAAGACTTTCCTCATAGGCGTAACCATCAATGATAACAAGTATACGTCCGATTCCAGTATTACTGAACCATTGATTTAAGATAGAATCTTTGATGGTCTCATCGGATTGTGTAGAAAGATGCATTGCATTCTCGCGCGGTGGCATAGATACTTCGCCATGGTAGAGAAATATGATTGTCTCAATCTTACCTGATCTATTCTCTGTATCAATTAGGGCATTCTCAATTCCATCTTTAGTTGTTTCACTTCCTTGGATGGTGCGTATATTATCCTTATTGACTTTTCCTTTTTCAATTAACAAATTACTCAAAGTCTTAAAATGTGCATTCACTTCAGCATCTGGTGTAGCATCAACCATCAACCAATATGTCCCAGCGTCAATAGGTTCAGCCGAGACTTGCCAAAATGCTGAACTGGATAAACAAACAACAAGGATGATTGCAACGATTTTTTGTGCAGACATTTATTTATACCAAATTAGAAAATTCAATATTGATAAACATACCGTTTTAGCGTATATTATCAGAAAATGAGCAAGATTGCAAAGGAATTCGGTATCAAGTAGGTATGTAAAGTTTTTTGCATAGAGATTTCAGTGGAACACCATGCACAAGACTTCGGACATCATATTTGACTGTGAATTGTTTGTCCTGTATTGTCATTGTATTTTTCTTCTGTATAAAAAATAAAAAGGTTACCGTTTTGTGTCTAATTTCTGCATAACGGTAACTTTTGGTATTTTTCACTGGTTTTAGTTCCTGTCTGGGTTTATGGGTTGTTTTCATCGGTTTTTTTGAATGTAAAAAAAAAGAAAAACGGTAACCT
>JAPOQK010000036.1 GCA_026710795.1 Candidatus Poribacteria bacterium | reverse complement strand
GTCAAAGACAAGTTGCGTAATTGGAAACAAGGGTTCAGCGATTTAGTCATGAAAATCTGTTGTGGATTACATAACTTTCGTCTAAACTTCAGACCTTGGTGTTATGACAAACATTTCGATTAAACTTATATAATGTCTAGTAATGAGCAGTGGTGATGAAGATTGGGATTTTGACTCGTGGATCGGAACGAATATCTGTCGGTAGGGAGATTGGCAACCAATCTGTGTGTAACCCTTGATCTGGTCGTCCAGGTCCTGTCAGCCACGAATGCATACCGATGCAATGACAATCTCCACCGTGCACTGCTTCTACTACTTCAATAATCGGTGATTTGTCAAGAAATTGGAGATATAGAGGATGACGATTAAACGAGTTGCTGATAAGCTTGTGAAGGAATTTATCTCCCTTTTCAAGTGTTTCATCTCGGTCATGTGATTCAGGGATTGCTTCTAATCTATCCATGGTTGCACGCAATACAGCAATTTCATCTGCATCAAGTACGCTGGGAAAATATACATAACCATCTCTTTCCAATGCTTCAACTTGACTTTCCAAATCGTTGTAGGCTACGAGTGAAAGTGATTTCGTCATAACAAGAAATCTTTGTAAGTAATATAATAACCAAACTTGTCACTTATGTAGCACAGACTGTTAGTCTGTGCTACAAATACGGAACTGACATTATTCTGCTAATACAATTACACCGCATCCAATACGCATTCCAGCTGCACCAGAAGGTTGTGAGGTGAAATCATCTGCACCAGCGTGTACAATGATACCTTTACCGACAACATCTACGTCAGAACCAGTTCCGATTTCCCAGAGATCTGTGGTTAATGAAATACTACCTGTTCCATCTTCTCCGACGGTGACATTTCCGATATCCCCGAGATGAAACTCACCTTCTCCCCATTTTCCGTGTGCAACACCAGTTGGATTCCAGTGTCCACCTGCGGAACTACCGTCAGGTGCACTGCAATCACCGTTTGCATGGATATGAACTGCGTGAAGTCCAGGCGACGCACCCATAATCTCAATCATGAGTGTAATTTGGTCTTCATTCTGTGTGAAGACTGCTGTTCCTGTTACGCCACTATCGTTCGATGCACCAATCATGGCATTTGCTTGTATGGGAGTTTCTGGAGTTAAAACTCCAGTATGTTGTTGTACTTTCTCACAACCGATTGATACGAAAGTAATAGTAAATAAAGTAAGAAGTGTTAATTTTGTGACGGTGGAAATTAAATGTTTTTTCATTGCATGTTCCTTTATAGAAAGTGAATTATTTTAACTTTTGGTAGATAGCAAATTCGTTATTGCTTTTGTTATAGATTACGGAATGTTATTATTGATTTATATTGGTCAAGGATATTATACATAGTCATCTATATGTTAACGGTAATACGCTAATCATAATTACTTGGTCGATGGTCACCGAGGAGTCTTCTCTGTTGAGGATTGGCTTTTGAGAGGATTGATTCATCAAACTGAAATTTATTGAGATAGGGTGGGTATTTTTGTGTAATCATTCGCATTGCATAATGAACCTGTAAAAGATAACGTGTTTCGTTGCTCGTATTGGCAGTTCCGCGATGCCAGACTTCACTACGGAAAAGTACCACATCTCCCGCATTGCATAAGATACTCTCTTCACCCCTGTTGTTCCATTCGGTCGCTCCGCTTGGAGAACACCCAGAAAAATGGCTGCCTGGGACAAACTTCGTCGGTCCCAATTCTTCGGACATATCGTTGAGATAGTAATGGGCAGTGGTGATGAAAATTGGGATTTTGACACGCGGATCAGAGCGAATTTCTGCTGGTAGTGGTACAGGTAACCAATCAGTATGTAAACCCTGGTCCGGACGTCCCGGTCCCGTTAACCACGATTGCATGCCAATACAGTGACAATCTCCTCCATGTGTTGCTTCAGCAACTTCAATAATCGGAGATTTGTCAAGGAATTGGAGAAACAATGGATCTCGATTAAACGAGTTGTTGATGATTTTATTGAGGAATCCTCCGCCATTTTGAGGTGTTTGGTGTCGATCCAAACACTCTGGGATAGCATTTAACCTATCCATAGTTTCTTGAAGTTCAACGATTTTATTGGCATCAAGTACGTTGGGAAAATAGACATATCCATCCCTTTCAAGTGCTTCAACTTGACTTTCCAAATCGTTGTAGGCGACGAGTGAGAGGGCTTTCGCCATATTAATTACTCCTTTCGGTCGGTTGAGAACTTATTAGCGAGTTCTTTTCAACCAAGCCCATGTTATAGCAAGTTTATCTTTTGCTTCTATAGACAGGGGTTGAAGGTTTAGTTGGTTTGTAACATCAACATATACCGGTTTTCCAAACCCACCATCACCATCGTTCTTGTTCCGTGTACTATCTCTGGCATCCCCTTCATCAAAGCTGTACTGAGCGTTTAATCCGTTTTCATTTCCATCAAGTATCTTCATCACAAATTCGTTAATTTCGTCTGCGGGGGTGCATTACTTATCGCTATGATATGTTAACTTTGTGGAAGTTGTCAACAAGTTTATTAGCAATCAGTCTTCATCAATATCCCAGGTGCAGTTGATATTATTGTCCTTGTAAAATTGCTTGAGTGCTGGCTTATCAAACCATAGCTGCATCTCTTTGCTAACAATATGTCCAACACTACTTACCTTTAGGTAAAGACCTCCTGCTGTCCAACCGGGTATAATGTTATATTGTCCGGTTTGTGCTGCATAGATGCTGAGCAACGCCAAAGGTTCCATAGCATCAAGGTTAGCAGTTCTATGTGAATCCTGAAGTAGTTCAGACACGGTTTTCCCTTCATGTCCCTCCTGTAATTCTGGTTTATCCATTACCTGACTATGAAACACGAAGTCATCCTCAAGTGTAAATAGTCCACTATCAACGTGTTGTCTCTCTTTTAGTAGGTTATTGCCTATATGCTCTGCCATAGCAAGAAATTCTGACTTCGGTTCTACTTGATATAAATCGACCAGCGCGAAGATATATGCGGGTTCCAAAGCAGCAGTGTCAAGATTCAACTGTGGTTCACTATTCTTGCCAGCACCGATGTCTCCAATCCCGAATGCTTTGAACATAATTCGAAGGTAATCTCTAAATTCAGTTCTCCCTCCAGAAACCCGATACCCACGCGCACAAACGGAGGTAAATAGTGGGGTAATGTTTTGCGGTAGAAATGCCCCACCTTCTTTCGCTCCAAAGTATAGTTTCGCGTCTCTGAACGGACCTAATATGCGATAATCTGTAAGATCCGTTCCGTCAATAATGATGCTTTTCAGAGTATTATTTTGTTGGTCGTAAGAGGCGTTTAGGAAACCGATGATGTGTTGTTCAACTGCCTCTTTGATATGTGCCATTTCACTGATACGACCATACTTTTGGGCATTTTCTACGATTGTTAACATTCCCATCATTTGCGTAATGGTGTGGTTCAGTTGATTGCCTACATACACTCTCGGTTCAGTTGCTTGCGGATATTTTCTTCCAAATACATTCAGACCACGTTTAGCACTTTGTGGGTGAACCAGATTAGGCAAAATACCTGTCTCTGGATCACGCTGACTGATAATCAGATTCAAGAGCCGTTCTGCCCAAATACGTGGTGCTTCCTCATGCTTTTGGTATCCAAGACTATAAGCAGTATAAGCGAGATCCAATGCAACGCTAATGAATGATAGATCTCCGGTGATTGTCGGTTCTTTATATCCATCCCACGGTCTTTTCCATGTGTTTTCGTGATCCACATGTTTCTTGAAATCACCGTGTCGGTTGTAGTGTAAAGCATCCCAATCCTTGAGATTTACTTCCCAAATACCCTTCATTAACTTTTCGGACTTGTCAGTATCTACCGCTCTTAGCAATTCCCAATATGGATATACATCTTCTATTTCGTGCACCACACCTTTCATACCATACCTATTACCAGTTGCCAAGTCGACATAGCCGTGTCCACCCCAGTGTAGAACACCACTTTGGGAATACCAGTAGTGATTGAACATATAATCTGCTGCTTCTCCAGCTGCTCTAATGTATGTATCATTCCCTGTAAATTGACTTAAAGAGGCAAGTAAACGCATTAAGTTCTGCTGATTTTGAAAGAAGCACCAGACGGTTGGTTTTGGTTCTGTACCAGATTTGTAAGATGTCTTTGATCTTGGTGCCTTCAAATTATCCGTATCAAGACAGTCAGCAAAGAGAGGCATTTCTTTTCCGCTATATCTGTCTCTACCGTATTGAATAGCTGTATCTGCAAAATGAGTGGCAGCCTTTAAGAAACGGTTGTCATCTATTTCTTCAGGCGATAATTTGTTTCTACCAATCCACCGTTCTAACTGTTCAACTTTCATAAACACTCCTTGCTGCGTTGGAAGATGTTCACCTATCTTAAATATTGTTTAACATAATACCACGACTATTGCTTTTTTTATAGGGTGATTAAGTTTTAAGGATTATCGGTTTTTGTATGTTCCTAAGTGTTTATATCGTAGATCGGATAGAGTTTGCGAAACCTATAGCTGTCAACTTAATGAGAAACATTTGTGCATCTGATACACCTCATGGAGTATACCAAATGGTATACTCCCCGCTGGTGCTTGGTAAACACGGACATCTGCTGCTATACACCTTACCTATGGACAGAAGAGAATTACGGTTTCATTTCTTGTACCCATTGACAACGTTCTGCCCAATCTTTTGCAGATATAACTTCACCCAATGATAATGATTGGTCAGCGGCAATTGCATCAAATATCCTCTCAGCAATTGTGTAATCTTTCTTATGATATGCATTTAAACCTAATAACATTCTGGCTTTCTGAAAAAGTAGGTTTGGCATTTTTTGAACATCTTTTCCAATTCCTAAGTCTATGGAATGATGAATATATTGTGAACTCATATCCCATGCTCCTTCCTTATGCAGGAGTTCGCCAACTAAATAATATGCTAACCATTCTGTGGGTTGACTATTTATGATTTGCAATAATAATGCTATTTTCGTCCCATTCATCACATTCTTAGGTGTGTTTTGCGGAATCAGGACACTATTTAGTTTATTCATGGATTCAGACGTATAGGAATCCGATAAAGCAGTAATACGTTTTAGATTGTTTAGTTGAACTGATTCACGCGGTTCAAGTATTGATGTGTTATTATAGGATTTTATTGCTTCATCTGTGTCTCCCTGAAGCCAGAAGATATCTCCCCGTAACTGTGCTGCTTCTGCCCTGTATAGTGCAGTGTTATTATTAGTGATTTCCTCTGCTATAGAAGTTGCAAGATCAAAATTTCCTGCGCGAAAAGCACTAAACATCAATCCACGCATAGTTATGGAATTCTCAGGTTCATGATTCAGCATCTGTTGGAATGTCCTCGTAGCAGAGGTATAATCCTTATTATAATATGCTTTCCATGCCTTAATTCGCAATGCTGCCATTTCATGGGCACATACCTGTTCAAAAATGCCTCCTCTCATTAACCGCGTCTTTGCATAGGATATATCATCTTCATCTAATTGAATATTATTATTTAAGAAATCATTCCATTCGTTCTCTAATACATAAAGATCCTTATTATAATACTTAGGTATATTTCCTGTTGAAAAAGACTGTTTTACCTTTTCTATTCCGTAAGTATCAATAAGGTATCGGATGAATGATCCGGCTAATAGGTAACTACGGGAACCTACGTGTCGCCAAAAACCAAGACTCATTATACTTGAGAGAGCAGGAGCAACATTAAAGTGTTTCATTGCCTTTGCCCATTGATGGACTGTTAACTTACCCTCATCCCAATCTGCTGCAACCGCCACACCTTCATGCACACCTACATTCAAACTGACTTTCCATGGTGACCAATCAGATGTCAACACGTGAGCGAGTTCATGTTTTAAAACTGGATGAGGAAAATCTTCAGTATGGAGATGAAAACCGTGACCAAATGGATCTTCAACAAAAGTGTTTCCTGCTCCTATCAATCGTTTTTTCTGTTCAGGAGAGGAATATAGATATGCGCGAACCTTTTTTGTATTATCTATCTGTAAATATTCCGATAGTTGAAAATATCGAAATTCACAATCTTCTGCAAATAGGTCTATATGCTCTTCCAACTCGCGTGAATAATAAATCTCAAAATGTTCTGTTTCCTTATAGCCACCAAGTATATGTGCAATGTCATTGCGCGATGGACGGATACCAATTTTACCTGAGTAAAGTTCAACACCAACCACTGCTGTGAACAGAACACACACTGTAGTTATCTTCCAGACAGACAACTTTGTTGTATCCCAGAAAATATATCTCCATCGAATTTTTGGGATAAGACCTGTATTTCGGTTAATATCACAGGTTAGGAGCAAAATTGTTATGAATACAAGTGTCCAAAGGAGTGATTGTCCTCTTGAAATGAGGAGTGTAGGTGTAATTGAAATTACAAAGTCGTAGATAGGTCCTGGAAAATAACCAATAATCGGATGAAAGGCAAATACAGGTGGATGAAAGATTAAGTTATTGATAGTTGGTAGACAGGATAAAAATAAAAATCCAAGATATGTCAAAAATGCTATCCAACGTTTTTCAATCCATACATTAAAGAATAAACCTGCAGCTGTAACGGTAAAACAACTTAGAATTGGTAATAAGAAATAGAAAACAAAACCATCTATGTAATTGCAGTTCTTTATTCGAAATCCATTAATTATTATGATGATTAAAGGAATTATGAGTATTACTATATTTGATCTGAGTCCTCTAAAGAAACATTTGAGAATAACCTCACGCGGTGTTCCAGATAATGAATCAGGATCACGTTTCATTAGATGTAATTCTGTCATTACCACATGAGCACCAGCAATAGCAATACAGATTGTAATAATTGCACAAAACTCAAATGCAAGTATATTAAATAGTGGCGTAATCGCAAGCAATAATGCTATAACTACAAAACTGATTGACCACACCCAGTATGAAATGGTTTTAAATATCATGGTGAATAATTAAAGTCTATAAATGTCATATTACAGAAGAATAAACCTACAAATGAATTAGTATGACATATACGAATAAGTGTCTAAATATCGGTTTCAATTCAACCATTTTAATCAGATAGTTAAGTTGATGTCAATTGAAATTAATTGGTGTGTGTAGAGTTTTTTGCATTAACTGATAAACTTGACACAATAACAGAACCTATGTTAATATGGTATCATAATAACACAACGAGGTGAACCCATGAACCGTAGAAAGTTTATATTAAATGGTAGCACAGTAGTAGCAGGACTTTTATTAGCCAAAAGTCCTTTCAATCTATATGCAGACCACCATGAACATGGTGAACATAAACACGATTACGAAATACCTAAACTAAGATATGCTTACGATGCACTTGAACCACATATTGATAAAAGGACAATGGAAATCCATTATGGTAAGCACCATCAAGGTTATATCAACAAACTCAATGCAGCGATCGGAGACAACCACGATTTAGCTGACCAATCAATTGAGGATTTACTTCGCAACATCAATAAAGTTCCGATGAATATCCGCCAAGCTGTTATTAATAGCGGTGGTGGGCATGCTAACCACACACTTTTCTGGAACACAATGATTCCCGGTGGCAGAGAACTAAAAGGTAAAGTTGCAGAATCAATGCAAACTACATTTGGTTCTATTGATGCAGCGAAGGAAAAATTTGTAAATACTGCAAAAACACGTTTCGGATCAGGTTGGGCATGGCTTGTGGTAGATGATAAAAAGAAATTGCAAATCTATTCCACTAAAAACCAGGATAGTCCCTTAATGGAAGGACATACACCAATTCTGGGACTTGATGTATGGGAACATGCTTATTATCTCAAATACCAGAACCGACGTGCAGATTATATTGATGCATGGAGTAATGTTGTCAATTGGATGCAGGTCAACCTAAACTACGTAAATGCAATGAAAGCGTAGAGGTAATATCATGAATCGCAGAGAATTTATAAGAAACAGTGGATTAACACTTACAGGTTTACTCTTGAGTCCTTGGGCAGTTCATGCCTTCCCAAAACGTGAAGGTGAAATACTAATACCGTTCTTAGATCAACCGAAAAAATCGAACAGAACTATGTTAGATTGGAGCGAATTCGATTCGTTTATTACACCAAATGAGAAGTTCTTTAACGTATCTCATTATGGTATACCAAAAGTCGACCTATCGACTTGGAAGCTTGAAATAAGTGGTTTAGTGAACAACCCGTTGATGCTCACCATTGAAGATATCAAATCACGTCCGAAGCAGGAGGTAACCTTTACTTTGGAGTGTTCTGGTAACCATGCTTCCGCAAACTTTACGGGTGCAATTGGAAATGCTAAGTGGGGTGGTACTCCACTCGCACCGATCCTCAAAGAGGCAGGTATATTGGATAATGGTATTGAAGTTATCTTTTTTGGTCACGACATAGGTGAAGAAAAACGGAAAGATGCAACTATGCGTCAAAACTTTGCTCGGAGTATGTCTGTTGAAGATGCATTAGAAGACTCCGTCCTCCTCTGTTATGAGATGAACGGGGAACCTTTACCAAATAAAAACGGTGCACCATTACGTCTCATTGCTCCCGGTTGGTATGGAATTGCATGTGTTAAGTGGTTGAAACGTATTGAGGTGCGTGATACACGGTTCATGGGAAGATTCATGGCACTTGATTATGTTACAATACGAAAAGAAGCACGTCCAGATGGTGAAACGGTGTGGATGGAAACTTCTGTTGGTAGAACTCAGTTGAAATCGTTGACTGCAAAAGTCACACGTATTGGTGATGACTACCATATATACGGTGCAGCATGGGGTGCTCCTATACAAAAAGTTGAAGTTAGTATTGATGGTGGACCTTGGCAAGAGGCTACTATTGACACTGAAGAGGATCATGAATTCGCATGGAAAATATGGCATCTCAATTGGGAAAACCCAACATCTGGAGAACATACCGTTGTATCACGTGCTATAGACACGAAGGGGAATATCCAACCTACAGCGGATTCTGATTACATAACCGGAAAACATACGTACTACGAAAGTCACGGTCAGGTAGTGCGGAAAATCAACATTGAGTAGGAGTTTCAAATTTGCTAAATATTACTGATGAACAGAAAAAGCAATATCAAGAAGAAGGATATTTCATTTTAGAAAGTGCAATTCCAGAACCACTTCTGGAATTGCTTCGTGGTGAATGTGGAACTTTTATCAACCAGATGGATGCACGTATGGAGCAGGAGGGTAAAGATGTACTCGGTCTTAACCATCGCAACAAACGTTACTTTGTTTCTAACTGCTTCAGACAACAGCCGACACTTCGCGAATTTCTTTTCAGTGATCTGATGGCAGAGGTATGTCGTGCAACCTTAGGCGATACAGCATATCTGTTTTGGGAACAGTATGTTGTAAAAGGTGCAGAAGCAGGGATGAAGTTCAGTTGGCATCAAGATTCTGGATATGTTGGCTATCCTGACCACAAACCTTATCTGACCTGTTGGTGTGCTCTCGATGATATGTCTGAAGAAAATGGAACAGTCTATGTCATGCCATATTCTCAAATTGGCATACGTTCATGGGTAAAGCATATCAGAGAAGAAGGTAGTAATGATTTGGTAGGTTATTTCGGTCCTGAAAAAGGTGTTCCTGCTATAGTTCCTGCGGGAAGCATAGTGGCTTTTACAAGCGTAAATTTCCACAGCAGTGGAACAAATACTACAGACTCAATGCGACGTGCATATCTTGCGCAATATTCCGCTGAACCACTACTTTCACACGATGGGAGTCGTCTTTGGGGAAATGCTGAACCTATTTTGAAGGATGGTAAGTCTGCTGTCGGTGAACCACCACCAGAGGTTTCATAGGTTTGGGTTTATTACTTCTACTTGGTGTTCTCAAGTTCTTGAAGTGATTGTTTAACTTCATCTATTAGTTCTTGGTTATCTTCTTGTTCTGCTAATTCTAAGGCTTTCTGTAAATCCGCTTTTGCTTCCTCAGTTTTGTTTAATAGGATTTGCACTTCACCTCGTGTATTGTAGGCTTCTGCCAAAGTTGAATCTAAACTTATTGCCTTATTACAGTCTTTCAAAGCTGATTCGATTTGATCTAAATTCATTTTGGCAAACCCACGATTTGTGTGTGCCCACGCGTGATCTGGATCTAAACGAATACATTCATTGCAGTCTTCAATCGCAGATTCATATTGTCCGAGTTTGTTTTTCAAATGTCCACGATTGTTATAGGCTTCCGCATTATCTGGTTCGAACCGTATAGTCTTGCCAAAATCAACAATTGCATCTTCATACTGTTTTAGTTCATATTTGGCGAAACCACGTATGAAGTACGCTTTTGCATAGTCTGGTTTCAATCGAATAACCTTATTGAAATCAATTATACAAGGTTGGTATTGGTTTAGTTTGTATTTTGCACAACCTCGCATGAAATACAATTCAGCATAATTTGGGTCAAGACGGATACCTTCATCAAAATCAGCAACCGCAAACTCAAATTGGTTTAGTTCGTATTTTGCACAACCTCGCAGCAAGTATGTTCCGGTAATATTCGGTTTGAGATCAATACTTCTATCAAAATCAGCAACAGCGGCCTCATGACGATTTAGTGCAATATTCATACGTCCCCGCATTAAGTAGCTATTAGGATCATCTGGATTGAGTTGAATACTTATGTCAAAATCAGCAATCGCATTTTCATATTGTTTAAGTTTACCTTTCGTACGTCCCCGATAGTAATAAAATTTATAGTCACTAGGATTTAACTTGATACACGTACCAAAATCAGTAACGGATGATTCGAATTCTCCAAGTTTTTCTTTTGTTAACCCACGTACGAAGTAAGTTTCAACATCCTCCGGTTTTAGTCGTATTGTTTCGTCAAAATCGGCAAGGGCATCTTTATATTGTTTTAAATGTCCTTTTGCACGACCCCTGATAGAATAAGTACTAGCTTCATCTGGTTTCAGTCGTATGGCCTCATTAAAGTCATCAATGGCAGAATCAAATTGACTTAATACACATTTAGTAACACCCCGGTTGATATATACTGGAACACTATCTGGTTCTATACGTGCAGCTTCATTATAATCAGTTAAAGCTGATTCGTATTGTTTGAGTAAATTTTTCAGATTTGCTCTCATAAAATATGCCTCAGCATAATTCGACTTGAGATCAATTGCTCTATTATAGGCAGAAAGTGCTTCTTGATAACTATTTGTTGAAAGTAATGTACCAACTAAAATCCATACATAAGCGGATAGTTCATTATAATGCCCCTCCGCAATAATTGCAATAGAACGCCACTTCATGATGGAATCATCAATTTTACCGTCCTGCCCTAATTGAATAGCATCAATTATAGCTTTACCTACAAGGGGTAAATCTGGAATACAATCAAGCATTTCCAGAATTTCATCTATTTTTTTTGAATAATCAGAATTACTGGTGTACTCAATCATTTTATTGCAGTTTTTGTTCTCTCAGTTCTATTCTCTCAAAAGAGAATTGCAAAACCGATAACTAATCTATTTAAAATTTATACTTTTCTTTAAGAGTAATATCAATATTCTGTTGTTATCAGAAACTAAAACGATTAATCGAATGTAAAACAAGCGTTATTGGTCATATTTATCAATACTTGTGTTATCAGATTTTTATATTTCTGTCAATTCAGGGAGATGTTCATCTTCATAGATCTCAATGACCCTACCGATAAATTCCATTAAAGGAGCAAGGATGTGCCCTTCATTTTCCTTAACTAAATCAATTAAATCATCTAGAATTACTACAAGACCTTGATAGTCATTGTCTGATACTAAAGTATGAAGGTGAGTTTCGCTCTTTACAACTACATCTACTAATTTTTTCACTGCATTCACAAGCGATGGAGAACCAAAGTCAGCGTATTCAAAAAAAATCTTAAGTTTGTTTACTGAAGACACAGTTTCCCGTTCACTAAACATAGAATATGAATCAAAGTTTGTAAACATTAGATTTTGGACTCCGAATACATTAGTTTCAGACTCTTCAATTGAAAAAACAGATTCGTCTGGTTCTGTAATAGGTGTTACATTTGGTAATTTCTGTCTTGCTACCATTAATTACTCCTTCCAATTTCCTTTATCATACTCAGCGTGCGTTAATACTGCACGAATATAAACTTTCTTCCGATCATAATGTATAGCTGCAATAAGTCGAGCAGCACTCTTCCCACCAATATCAAAGACAGTCAAATTGTTAACCTGATCAACGTTTTCACGAGAAAATGTCTGCAATAATTCTATAGGAGACTGAAAATTGCATTTCTTCATCAACCTGTACCAACGTTCAAGTGCAGGTTTGGCAGTCTTATCTTTCTGTTCAACGAACTCGTTTAATCGTTTACGCGTGATAATATGCATTTGTATCTATTTTTTTTAGTTCTCCTATAAGACCATCATATGCATAGTAGCAGATGTTGCAGTCAACACTACGAAAACTAATTTCAACTATGATATGTTCGTTAAATGGACAAACTAGTAATGACTATTATACCATACAGAAATCTTAGTGACAAGAAGATAATCAATATTGTGACAAAAATTAAGGTGTTCCTTCTTGTCTCTAGACATTTATTCTATAATTGTAAGTGTAGTATTCCTGCCAAACTGCGTTAGAATATTCCCAATTTTATCCTGAATTTCTCGCGCCTTTGCTGCAGACCCGACATAATGACTGATCAGAATACCAAATGCTAAAACCTCACCATCTGCAGTTTTGGTATATCCCGCAAGTGCGGAAACGCCACTTAACGTACCCGTCTTTGCTCGTAGAATCTTTTCAGCATACATTCCTTGCATCCTATTTTTTAGTGTTCCATCAACACCAGCGATCGGCAGAGATGCCATAAACTCAGGCACTAACTCAAAATTGTGATACATATAAACCAATAGGTTAGTAAGCAATTCAGCACTGAGAAGGTTGTAGCGAGATAATCCAGACCCATCAACGAAACGATGTGCAGGTGTTTCGTCCATAATTTCACCTAAAAATTTGGTGATAGCTTCTCTACCCTTTCCCCATGTTCCCGGTTCACCCATCACTTCCGCTCCAACGGTCTTAAATAGCAATTCGGCAATCCAATTATCACTCGGTTTATTCATCTGTTTAATTATGTCAGACAGTGGTGGTGAAAGATGTGTAGCAGCTAAATTTATTCCTGTTGGTACCGTTCCAGTAACTACCAGACCAACCATATTTATGCCTTTTTCTTTACATGCAGTTCTCAGGTAATTCCCACATGCAATCGCTCTGCTACCCGATTTTTCATCAGGTTGAATCCCTCTGATACTTAAGGCACTAATATGTAAAGGTCTATCGTCCCACATCCATCCAGGACCTTCTCTAACGGAATCGAGATAGGTTTCGTCAACAACTATGTTCCCTTGAATTGAGGTAATCCCCCAATTTGCTAAATTATCAGCGAATTTCAGTAAATCTTCAGTCTGTAAAACTGGATCCCCCTTACCTTTAAGATAGACATCTCCTACAACTTTCGCACCTGTTGGAATATCTGTGTACAGGGATGTTTCGAACTGATAATCTGGACCAAGTTTTGCCAATGCAGTAGCAGCGGTAAACAGTTTAGTCGTTGATGCAGGATGGTGTAATTTGTGAGCGTTCTTGAAATGAATAACCTCTCCAGTCTCTACTGAAACTACTTTTATACCGATACTTGCAGTTGTAAACAAACTATCTTGCAATACCTCGTCAATGTCTGAACGTAGTATTTCAATCGGATTAATTGTAATTGGTAGTGGTTGTGTTTCAGATGGTTTAGATGTAAATAAACCACAACTTGTAAATACAAACACACAGCAGATCAGAATAAATCTATACATTCTCATGATATGTTAATGATAGCATAGTCTTTTAGTTTATGAAAGTAAAACATGTTTGTAGTACGTGTTAATATTTTGGATTATCTATTACCCAAGTTACTACTAACAAATTTTTAGACATGCGGATACTGTTTTTATGAAAAACGGACATTATTCTCGAAAATATTGTAGCAACTTGGGTTAATATAATAAATCCAATTTCAGACAAAACACTAAACAATAAATAACCAATGTGTTTCCAATATAAAATTCCAATTTTTAATTTGACATATACAAAAGGACACTATATAATTAACACATGTTTAGAATTTGTGTCAGTATCGGTAAACCGATTAAAGAGAGAAAAAGCAGCAAATAAAAAAAACTCAAAATCGCGTCACTTTCCTTGTCCAGACTGGATTCAAAACGTCACAGTGACGTGCAAAAGGTCACATTTTTAACAACAAAGAAAGGCAGTATTCGCGTGCTTCAGTATACCTTATATTCCGTACCTATGAAAAAGGATACCACTAATTGTTGAATGACATTCATCTAAGATTTAATCCACAGGATGAAACATCTGGTTATAACCGATCCTACAAGAGAATAGTAATACTCAGTTCATAATTTTACAAACGCATCCGAATACAATCTTTTGACTTTTGATATTAAATGTGCTAAAATTTCATAAGAAATAATAACGAGTAATGTCATAAGGAGATTCCGAATTTTGGTTTGATGAAGATATTAGCCTTTTAATACAAAAAAATAATAAACCAGAATTTGCTTTTAAACACAACATGGTTGAATTTTACGATACAACTCTCAGAGACGGAAGTCAAGCTGAAGGAGTTGCATTTTCTGTTGAAGATAAACTCATCATCATAAATGCACTTGATAAATTAGGTATTTGTTACATTGAAGGTGGATATCCCGGCTCGAATCCCAAAGATATAGAATTCTTCAAACGTGCTAAAGACATGACATTAGATACAGCAACAGTTGTCCCTTTTGGAAGCACCCGTTATCCTTCCTATGTACCCGATGAAGATCCAAACTTGTCTGCACTACTTGATACTGGTGCACGGACTGTCACTATCTTTGGTAAGAGTTGGCAACTCCATGCGATAGATGTCTTACGAGTTTCAGCAGAAGAGAACTTACAGATAATTGAAAGTTCCGTCAACTATTTGGTAGAAAATGGACGTGAAGTAATATACGATGCTGAACACTTTTTTGATGGATATTCCGATGACTCGGAATATGCTCTGGAGACTTTACATGCGGCAGCTGCAGGTGGTGCGAATTGTATCGTTCTTTGCGATACTAATGGCGGAAGGTTACCTTTTGAGATACAGGATGGAGTGAAAGCAGCCCTATCTGTCCTTGATTTACCCATCGGTATCCATGCTCACAATGATGCTGGTATGGGTGCAGCAAACTCGGTATTAGCTGTTCAAGCAGGAGCAAACCATATTCAAGGAACTTTCAACGGATATGGTGAAAGGTGTGGAAACGCTAATCTTGCATCAATTATCCCAACGATAAAATTAAAACTGGGAATCGAATGCATCAGAGATGACCAATTACAAGAATTGACAAATGTCTCCCGACTAATAAGTGAACTGGCAAACCTACCCCATGACGAACGACAACCTTATGTAGGACGTTCTGCTTTTGCCCACAAAGGTGGTCTACATACAGATGCAATCCGAAAAAACCGTCTAACCTACGAACACATTGAACCGGAAAAGGTTGGAAATATACAACGCATACTCGTCTCTGATCAGGCTGGTCGCGGCACAATAATGAAAAAAATAGAAAAAGAATATCCAAATTACGATAAAAACTCTCCACAAGTACTGGAACTATTTTCTCGTATTAAAAAAGCTGAGAGTGAAGGCTATCAATTTGAAGCCGCTGAAGCATCTTTTGAACTATTAACACAGAGAGTCTTCAATGGGTATGAATCTTTTTTTGAACAACTCGGTTTTCGTGTTATTATTGAGAAGTTCACCGACCTTACTATGCGTTCAGAAGCAACAGTCAAGGTTACTACACCTGATGGTGAAATTACACATACTGCAGCAGATGGTCATGGTCCCGTCAACGCATTAGATACTGCCCTTAGAAAGGCACTTGAAATCTATTATCCATCTCTACAGAAAGTACGTTTAATTGATTACAAAGTTCGGGTACTAGACACTAAAGCAGGTACCGGTTCAAAAGTTCGTGTGCTTATTGAAGCAAGTGATGGAAAAAGAAGTTGGAGGACTGTCGGAGTCTCTGAGAATATCATATCGGCAAGTTACGAAGCACTTATTGATAGTTTTGAATATAAACTTCACAAAGACAAAGATTCAATCAAGTAAATCCAATCTGTTACACTATACCTCTAATTTTTTCTTGACATTTATTTACATAAATGTTATACTGATAATAACATTATTTGGAGGTGTATCATGGGTAAATTAGACCAAATTGAGAAAGCAGCACAAAAACTTATCGCGCTGTGCCAGAAAGAGAAGCCGACGAAAACTGATAAACAGAAAATGCTGACATTACATACAGATATACTTGCTGGAATTGAAAACCTTACAGAATGTGAACTCTGTGGTGCTATCAGTGAAGTGATTGTTAAAATGTCGTTGGGTGAAGTTACAGCCAATTTATGTAAAGAGTGCGGTTTTAAGGCATTAGAAACCGGAAAAATTCAGAAATCCACGACGCGTAAACGCACCCGTTCTGTAAAAAAACCAACAACACCAAAACCCGAAGAAAAACCTAAAGAACCGGAAACCCCTGCTGAATTGCACTCTCGTGTGGAGGAACAGACAGGTATCAAAAAAACCGATGTTAAAAGGTTACACAAAATTATTGAAGATATCGCTACCCCAATGAACCTTACGAATACTTTTACCTATGTAAAACGTGAGGTAGAAAATGCTAAACTGAAGGTGGAAGAAAAGGCATTGAAAAAGGCTGTAGAAATATTGGTGGCTGCCTAACCTGTAGGAATATCTTTAACCCAATCTCGGTGTTCATTATACCAATCAACAAGTGCGGTAATACCTTCACGGAAGTTCACTTGTGGTTGCCATCTTATTAGTTGGTCTGCTTTTTGAATGTTTGCCCAAGTAGCACGAACGTCAGCAGGATGAAATGGTTGATGCGAAAGTTTTGCTTTTTTACCAACCAGTTCTTCTATAAGTCTAATTGTGTCAATCAGCACAATCGGACTATCTGAACCGAGATTAATGACTGAGTATCCTATAGGTTTTAATCCTGCAATAACTCCACGTGCAATATCTTCAACATAAGTATAATCACGTGATGATTGTTTTCCATCCCCATAAACAATAACAGGTTGACCTTCACTTATCCATTTGACAAAACGAAATGCACTCATATCGGGTCGACCTGCAGGACCATAAACTGTAAAGAAACGGAATACTGTTACATCAATATCATAAAGATGATGATAACTATGACACAGTGCTTCTGCCCCCTTTTTTGATGCTGCATAAGGTGAAAGAGGTCCGTTTGTATCAGCATCTTCACTGAATGGGAGAGGATTGTTAGCACCGTATAAACTTGAGGTAGATGCTAATACAAATTTATTAATTTCAGTATTTCTACACATTTCAAGCAAGTTGAGAGTACCCGTAACATTTGTATCAATGTAGACCCATGGATTTTCAACGGATTGACGAACACCAGCACGTGCAGCCAAGTTAATTACCGCATCATATTGTGAATTAAATATAGGTTCAAGTGCAGTAAGGTCACAAATATCTACGAAGTGAAATTCAAATTGAGGAGAATCTTGGAGTTGAGTAAGTCGCCACTTTTTTACAGTTATATCATACGCATCGTTTAAATTGTCGATTCCCACTACGGAACAGCCTTCTGCAAGCAAAAATTCTGTTACTTTCCATCCTATAAATCCAGCACATCCTGTAACCAAATATTTCATACTGTTCCTTTTATATCCTTTAGACTATACTATGAACCTACGAAAATGTTGCCTCATCATCTTCTATCAACGTATTAAGTTGCTGTATAAACTCTGATAACTCTACCTTTGCTTCTTCACATTTTGTTTCCATTTCTAATCCAAGATCTTCCAACCTTTTTTCTTGATTTATCAGCAATTGATCCATTCTTTCAACTTTTTGGTTTTCATCAATTATCATATCATACTTTGTATTATTTTGATTACAAAGTATCATCAATTCACGATAGTTTTTAATGCCACGTTCTAATCGTTTCAAACCACCCTTAATATGTGATAATTCAACACGATACTGTTCAATATCTTTAGAAGTAAATGAGTCTGCAAGTTTCTCTAATTCTTCTTTGTAACTCGTTAACTGAATCTGCTTTTCTGACCAGAGTAATTTCTTTGCAATTCCTTCTGCACTGTCATTTTCCATCAGTGCGGAGTTATCTTTTAGTGTCTCTTGAAGATGTTTCTCTAATTTCTCTAACTCAGATCGTAGTTTTCTTATGGTCTGTCGATATTCATTACAATAATCCCGAATTTCACGAGAAGTTACGAATAATTCACTATATATTTGTTTCAGATTTTCTAATGTAATTATATACGTTGGATACTGTAATTTAATGTGTTTTATTATTTCTAACTTTAGTTTTCTGACCTTATTTTTGCTGGGTGCGATTCTTTCCAAACTCATCAGACCGAACAAGGTCGTCATAGAACCAGAAAATGACAATAGTGATGAACCTACTGTAAAAATAACGCTTTCTGCTGCTTGTGCTAATCCCATCCATCCGATTACACCGAAAAATGATCCTCCACCAATAAGGAACATAGGAAGCGATATATATTTTTTGATTTCCCCTCTGTTTTCCATTTTTTCTCCAATTTTCATTATTCTATAAATACAATGTAAAAATAGGTGATTAAGGTGGATCCAACAATAAAGAATCTATCTGTTTTTTGAGTCTGTCATAAATCTCTGGTTTATAGTTCTCTTTATGATGAAACACTATTTTTCCTTCTTGCGAAATCAGATATAAGTTTGGTTTCTTATTTACTGTATGATATTTTTGATGCACCTCACCTTTCCAATCCAATAAGAATTTAACCGGAGGTGGATTTCGCTTCAATTGTCTACGGATAAACCATTTTGGAATGAAACCAGGCACACTTCGTAAATCACCAACGATATATGCAGTTATCTGTTTGTGATTCTCATAATCTTTCTGAAATGCCTTTGCCCATTTGTCGTCTTCCTTCCGAATTTTTCGATTACCCATAATTAGAAAAACAAGTTTACCGCGTAACTTCTTTAAATTATGTGGTTTCTCCTCAAAATCTTGAAGAATAAAATCCGGAGCGTCATCACCTATATCTGGTGGTTCTTTCTTTGAGAGGGTAACAGTGCAGCATAAGATCAATAGACAAATGGTTATGAATCTCTTTACTTTCATAATAATATATTCTATCACAAGCCACAAACTGATGTCAAGCAGTGCAGATAGTATCTCATTGGTATTCAGTTTCCATATAATTTAATTTATAGTTAACTTTAGAATTAACAGGACATTTTGAGTTGTAGGAGGGAACTCCGATTCCCGATTATCAGTGAGTTTTGTCGCGATTCGGAGATCGCTCCTACAGAAATGTGTCTCTTTAATTTCAGTGTTTATCATAATAAAACTTCTTGATCGCACTATACACAATTATATCAACCGGGTAATACTCACATTCTATCATTTCCCGATGCATTTCATCCGAATCCAATTCTTCAATTTTGTCTGTCTCTGATACCCCTACCCGCATCGGATTTGTGTGGAATTTGGTCGGTTTGGTCGTGATTGATGCAGTTTTAGATTTCAGTGATTCCGTGATTTTTGGATTTGTGTAATTGGTTGTGTTTCGTCCAGTTTGTGCAAAATCTTGAAAATAGCGTTGTATAATTTTTATACAACGCTATAAGGTTATGGAATTCCAATTCTTTGAGTATGATAAATAGTAGTGTCTGTCAAAGTTCACCGATGCAGAACAAGATATTCTTTGCTTCTAAACTCCGAGTTTCGGAATAGTGGTAAACTTGTGTAACTTCCACTCCATTTTGAATGATGGCAGTGGGACGTTCAATAACGAAGTCAGCGAAGTGCGATGCGTTGAAAGCAACGTAAGCGAGACTAAACATCTCAATCTGCCGATCGTATCGCTTTGACAGATCTGGAAATAGAACAATTCCTGTATCAACTTGGTAGATGCAGGCGTTTTCATCAATGTTCATCGTTTTAACTGGACACTCAATAATTGCCCGCTGATGTGTATTGGTATCCCATATTTCTGTATGCGTTACGATGGGTAGACATTTTCGTGTCGCCTCTAAAATGGTTGCGTTGCTATCAAGGAGCGAGACCTGTGATGCCTCTTGAACATCAAACAGGGGACCTCCCCAATAATCCTGTGCCGGTCTATACTCAACATAGTTATCGTTACAGTATGCATGCCTTCTGAATACCGCTATATGTTCTTCACCAAAAACAGGGAGGAAATCATAGTTTGGATTTATGAAGAGATTTTTCTCCGCAAAGGTATGTTCACTCTTACACGAACCACATTGGTAATAATCGCTGAAACTTCCATTTGTGTTATCTATGATGCGGCATCGAGATTCGACCCAAAAGCGAGGGGCGTTTCCGTTGCCAACAGAGTTGATAAAAGAAAGTCCATAATCAAGGCAATTCATAGATTATCCTTTCGGTGTGGTAAATGATTTAGTAAACTCATTTTATCCCAATAGAGTTCACCTGTCAATCGACATCTCTTGTTTCATCTACCCCACAGTCCCTTTCTTTTTATTTTTTACACATTGCGGAAGTCTTATTGAATTCAAGGGTAAGGATGTTAAAGAGCAATCTAATACTGCTTAGTCTTTGGTCGTGAAGTTTTGAGTTTCTTTTTCCGATAGAAATTCCTATTGATAATATGTCGCGACACTAATTGCGACTTATTTTCCTTATACCTTGCGATTGCACTCCGTTCTGCCATCTCATCCCTCGTGTAATGTGCTGGCATCTGTGAATTCTTCCATCTACCTGCAATTTGTAAGTCAACGACTGAAGCACCCGCTTTGGCGAGAGAAACCGCAGATCCTACTCACATGGTAGACTCCAAACAAGGTGTTTGAAAACAAGCACAAGTCTAAATGAATATCTGGACTGGCCAGGAATAGCACAAGTGTTTCAATATCGTTATACTTACAAAATCCAAACACGAAAAAAGAAACACAAAAAGTCCGCTATGGTATAACAAGTCTAAACCCATAAGAAGCAACAGCAGAACGCTTACTTGCTTTACGGAGGGGACTTGGGCAATAGAGAACAAGTCACACTGGATGCGGGATACACTGCTTGGAGAAGATACTTCGTCTGTCAGATGTCAGGATATACCACAAGTCTTGGCTGCTTTGCGGAATACAGCTTTGTCTGTCTTCAGATTAGCAGGGATAACCCGGATCGCTGATAAAATGAAATATTATGCTTCAAAACCTAAACTCGCAGTTAATCTCATAAAATGAAAATTCTTAAAACTATAGTAGACATTATATAAGTTTAATCGAAATGTTTGTCATAACACCAAGGTCTGAAGTTTAGACGAAAGTTATGTAATCCACAACAGATTTTCATGACTAAATCGCTGAAACCTTGTTTCCAATTGCGCAACTTGTCTTTGACT